>NZ_JAHKRL010000281.1 GCF_019396405.1 Nonomuraea rhizosphaerae
GGGGGTGCGCGAGCGCCCGCCGGCGACCGGGGCGCCCACCGCGCCCGGGGTCGGCGCGGTGATCGGGTGGGTCGGCGGGCGGCCGATCCCCCGCGAGCCGCTGGACCGGCGCGTCCGCGAGCTGCGCGACGGGCCGCTGTGCGCGGCGCTGCCGGTGCCGGGGACGTCCGAGGACCGGCAGCTCGCCCGGTGGCTGACGCAGGTCATCCTCACCGAGGCCCTGTGCGAGCACGAGGCCAGGGCGCTGGGGCTGACCCCCTTGGAGAGCGGGCCGCTGGACCGGCTGGCGGCCGTGGAGCTGGGGTCGATCAACGCGGCCGCGTACAACGGGAACGCGTGGGTGCGGGCCCTGTTCGAGCACGTCACGTCCACCGTCGAGACCCCGCCCGCCTGGAGCGCGCCCCCGGCGTCTCCTGCGCCTCCTGCGGCGTCCGCGCGGCTCCTCGTCCGGCACCGGCTCTTCGCCGACCGGGAGAGCGCCGGGCGTGCGACCGTGGACGACCTGGAGGTCCTGGGGGCGGTGGAGCTCGGCTCGCTGCCTCGCGCCATCGGCGAGCCGCTCGGCCGCGTGCCGCTCGGCACCCTCACCGGGCCGGTGGAGGACCGGCTCGGGTGGCACGTCGCGATCGCCGACGCGGTCCGGAGCGCCGCCTCCGGCGTCGCTCAGCGGGCCGTCACCGGCGAGGCTCTGCTGGCGCCGGCCAGGCGGATGGCGTTCGCGCGGTGGCTGGACGAGCGGCGGGCCGCCGAAGTGGAACTCGTACCCGGACTGGAACATCCTGGCGACCCTCGCCAGCCCGACAACCACCACAAACACTGATGACCTGCGTACTTGCCATTGACATCGGAGGAACCAAGCTCGCCGCCGCACTGGTGGACGAGGCGGGTTCCGTGCTGCGATCCGCGACCCGGCCCACGCCCCGTACGGAGGTGATGGCCGCCCTGGCGGACCTGATCGGAGAGGTGACGGCCGAAGGGCCGACCCCGCTGGCGGCGGGGATCGGCTGTGCCGGGCCGCTCGACCTGGCCGCCGGGACCGTCAGCCCCGTGAACATGCCCAGTTGGCGCGGCTTCCCCCTCCGCGACGAGGTCGCGCGGCTGAGCGGGCTGCCGACCGTGCTCGCGGGCGACGCGCAGTGCATGGCGCTCGGGGAGCACTGGCTGGGGGCCGGGCGCGGGAGTTCGGCGCTGCTGGGGATCGTGGTGTCCACCGGGATCGGCGGCGGGCTGGTGATCGACGGCGTGCCGCTGCTCGGGCCGAACGGAAACGCCGGTCATGTCGGGCACATGTCCATCGACCCGTACGGCGAGCGGTGCGAGTGCGGCGGACGCGGATGCGTCGAGCGCTACGCCAGCGGCCCGAACCTGGCCCGCTGGGCGCTGGCCAACGGCTGGACGCCCGGCCTGGCCGCCGCGGCGCCCGAGGTTCGCACGGGGGCCGGGGTGGTGGTCGCGGAACACCGTACGAGCAATGGTGAACGCCGTACGAGTGACGTGGGACACCGTACGAGTGACATCGAACGCCGTACGAGTGACACGGCACGAGCGGCGGACGGGCAGGAGCCGATGCCCGGGCCCGGGACGGACGCGCGAGCCCTGGCACGGGACGCGGCGGCCGGGGACGAGGTCGCCGTGGCGGCGTTCGAGCGGGGCGCGAGGGCCCTGGCCGGGATGATCGCCTCGACCGCGGCCGCCGTCGAGCTGACCAGGGTGGTCATCGGGGGCGGCGTCTCAGGAGCGGGCCGGGTGTTGTTCGAGCCGCTGGCCCGCGCGCTGGACGACGTGGCGGGGCTGGCGTTCGTGCGGGCGGTGGATGTTCAGCCGACGACTCTCGGGGTAGAGGCGAGTCTGGCGGGTGCGGCCAAGCTGGCTTGGGACCACACCCGTTCGACGACCTGAACCTCGTGTGCCGGCTGGGATCACTCCCGCTCGGCGGCCGCCTGGGCCTCGCGACGCTCGATGATGCGGCGGGTGAACGGGATGATCTCCATCGCCCGCCCCCCGAGGTAGGCGCCGATGAAGGCGAGCACCACCAGCATGACGGGGCTGGTGGCGAACCCGTTCAAGGTCACGAAGGCGTACAGGGCTGAATCGAGCAGTGCCATACGGGGACTCCGAGAGAGGGAAGGAGCGAGCGGCAGAGCCCACAGCGTAACCGGACATTACCTATGCTTGGACTGCAAAGGCGGATTTTTTACCACCCGCCGTTGCGTCCCCCCTGCAAACCGCCCTCACAAAGTTCCGGAACCGGTCAGTGGAAGAAGTGGCGCGTCCCCGTGAAGTAGAGCGCCACGCCCGCCTTCTCCGCCGCCTCGATGACAAGCTGGTCGCGTACGGACCCGCCGGGCTCGACGATCGCCTTGACACCGCCCTCGACCAGCACCTCCAGCCCGTCCGGGAACGGGAAGAACGCGTCCGAGGCCGCCACCGACCCCGCCGCCCGCTCGCCCGCCCGCGTGACCGCCAGGCGGCACGAGTCGACCCGGTTGACCTGCCCCATCCCGACGCCCACGGTGGCGCCGCCGGAGGCGAGCAGGATCGCGTTCGACTTGACCGAGCGGCACGCCCGCCACGCGAACGCCAGGTCCGCCAGCATCGCCTCCGACACCGGCTCGCCCGCCTTGAGCTGCCAGCTCGCGGGCGCGTCGCCGGGCGCGCCGACCCGGTCGGCCTGCTGGACGAGCAGCCCGCCGTCGATCCGGCGGAACTCGGCCGGGTTCGACGGGCCCGACGGGCAGATGAGCAGCCGGACGTTCTTCTTCTGGGTGAGGACGGCCAGCGCGTCCGGCTCGTACGACGGCGCCACGACGACCTCGGTGAACACGTCCGCGATCTGCCCCGCCAGCTCGGCCGTCACCGGCCCGTTGACCGCGATGACCCCTCCGTACGCGGAGACGGGATCGCAGGCGTGCGCCTTACGGTGCGCGTCGGCGACGTCGGAGCCGACGGCGATGCCGCACGGGTTCTGGTGCTTGATGATCGCGACGCAGGGGTCGGTGAAGTCCCAGGCCGCCCGCCAGGCCGCGTCGGCGTCCAGGTAGTTGTTGTAGGACATCTCCTTGCCGTGCACCTGCTCGGCGTTCGCCAGGCCGTCGCGGCCGGCGGTGTAGAGGGCGGCCGACTGGTGCGGGTTCTCGCCGTAGCGCAGCGTCGACTTGCGCTTCCAGGTGGCCCCCATGAACTCCGGCCACGCCTCACCCTCGCCGCCCTGGTAGGCGTTGGCGAACCAGGAGGCCACGGCCACGTCGTACGAGGCCGTCTGCGCGTACGCGATGCCCGCGAGCCGCCGCCGCTCGGTCAGCGTGAAGCCGCCCTGTTCGAGGGCGCCCAGCACGTCGTCGTAGAAGGCGGGATCGACCACGACGGCGCAGGTGCTGTGGTTCTTGGCGGCGCCGCGGATCATCGCCGGGCCGCCGATGTCGATCTGCTCCACGCACTCCTCGTCGGACGCGCCGGAGGCCACCGTCTCCTGGAACGGGTAGAGGTTGACCACCACGAGCTGGAACGGGTCGATCTCCAGCTCGTCGAGCTGCGCCACGTGGTGCGGCTTGGTCATGTCGGCCAGCAGCCCGGCGTGCACGCGCGGGTGCAGGGTCTTGACCCGGCCGTCCAGGCACTCGGGGAACCCCGTCAGCTGCTCGACCTTGGTGACGGGAATGCCGTAGGACGCGATCGCGGCGGCGGTGCCGCCCGTCGACACGATCTCCACCCCCGCGCCGTCGAGCCCCCTGGCCAGTTTCTCCAGCCCGGACTTGTCGTACACCGCGATCAGCGCGCGCCGGACGGCGATGCGAGTCACTTGCTCTCCCCCTCGGATGGGTTCGGGTTACCTGGTTGGTTGCCGATGTGTACCTGGCGTCCGCTGACCGTCCAGCCCTCGCGGACCAGCCGGCCGACGACGTCGACGAGCAGGTGGTGCTCGACGCGCTTGATGCGCTCGTGCAGGACCTCCTGGTCGTCGTCCGGCAGTACGGGCACCGCCTCCTGGGCGATGATCGGCCCGCTGTCGACGCCGGAGTCGACGAGCATGACCGTACAGCCCGTGACCTTGACGCCGTGGGCAAGCGCGTCGCGAACCGCGTGCGCGCCGGGGAAGGAGGGCAGCAGGGCGGGGTGGGTGTTGACGATCGTGAACGCGTCGAGCGACGGCGCCCCGAGGATCTTCATGAAGCCCGCCGAGATCACCAGGTCGGGCTCGTACGAGGCGATCCTGGCCGCGATCGCGGAATCCCATTCCCCACGGTTCTCGTAATCCCCCACTTTTTCCACGAAAGTAGGGACATCAGCCTTCGCGGCCCGTGCCAGTCCTTCGATGCCGTCCCTGTCCGCGCCCACGGCCACCACCTGGGCTCCGTACGCGGGATCGGCGGAAGCATCTAGCAGGGCCTGTAGGTTGGTTCCAGAGCCGGACACGAGAACGACCAGCCGCCCAGCCTTTGACACGCGCACTCCAATGGGAAACCTGGGTAGAGCTGCCAGCGTATCCGTTCTTCGACCGGCGACGCAGAGGAGGTCAGGTGTCGACACCGGTGCAGGCCCCGATCGGCCAGCAGCCCGCGGACTCGGCGGGCCGCCGAGCGATCTGGTTGTCCATCGCAGCACTGGCGATGACGTTCATGCTGCCGCTGGCGGGGCTGGTCATGGCGGTGTTCGCGCTGCTGGCGGGCATCCGCGCGCTGCCGCTGCTGAAGGGCGCGGGCAAGCCGCCCGGGATAGCGGTGGGCGGCATCGTGGTGTCGTCGGTCGCGCTCGCGCTGTCGGCCATGGCCACGGCCATGCAGCTGTACCTCATGGACGAGTACTCCGCCTATCAGGAGTGCCTGAAGGGGGCGGGGACGGTGTCGTCGCAGGGTGAGTGCTTCACCCAGTTCAGGGACGCGGCGCAGCGCAAGCTTCCGCCGGACGTGCTGGAGGTCCTGAGCGCCGTCCAGCCGTAGCCGCCGTTGGCAGGTGTGACCGCCCGCGCCGCACCGCTCGGGCTCGTGTCCGGCGGGTTCATTGGACGGGTTCATCGGGTGGGGCGTTCGGGCTGCTCGCCGTGCCTGACGTGAGCGGTTGACCTTCACCCTCGGGCAAGCCGCACAGTGGTCGTGACCGGGCGCCCGCCCGGGACGAGGGGGTCGTCCATGCGCTGCCTGCTCAGCATCGGTGAGTTCGCCCGTCTGTCGCGCCTGTCGCCCAAGGCGCTGCGGCTGTACGACGAGCTCGACCTGCTGGTGCCGGCGCGCGTCGACCCGGTGACCGGTTATCGCTGGTACGCCGGCACGCAGCTCGACGATGCCCGCCTGGTGGCCGCGTTGCGCCGCGTCGGCGTGCCTCTGGCCGACATCAGGACGATCCTGCCCATGGAGCCGGGACCGGCCGCCGACGCGATCGCCGCCCACTGGGCGCGGTCCGAGGCGGAACACACCGCCCGGCGCCACCTGGTCGCCCACCTCGTCGACCGCCTGCACGGAAGGAACTCCACCATGTACGAGGTCGCCGTCCGTACCCTGCCCGCCCGTACCCTCCTCAGCCTGCTCCGCAGGGCCCACCAGGACGAACTGGTACCGATCGGCCGCGAACTGTTCATCCACCGCCTCCGGCGAGGCGGCGTCCCCCGCCTCGAAGGGATCGCCGGGGCGCCGTTCCTGATCTACCACGGAGAGGTGAGCGACGACAGCGACGGCCCGGTCGAATGGTGCTGGCCCGTCCCCGACGCCCAGGCTGACGAGATCGCGGCCGGCCTCCCCGACCTCGCGCTCCGCTCGGAGCCCGCCCACGAGGAGGCGTACGTCCGCCGCGACGTCCCCGGCCGGTGGGACGACACGACCGAGGCCGAAGCCGCCGTCCAGGCGCTGGCCGCGTGGGGGGCGCGGCAGGAACGCCGGGCGCACGGAGGCATCCGGCTCGTCCTGGCCCCCAACCCCAGTGGTGACGGGACCGGCCCGATCAGCGAGTTCGCCGTACCGCTCCGCTGACCTCGCCCACCACGACGTCCGGCACAGCGGCCTCGGGGACGCCGCCGACGAGCTGGGGCGCCACCCCCGTGCGTTCGGGCACAACGCTCGCGAAGACGACGCGCGTAGGAGAACACCGCCCTTGCGGCGCGAACGATCATCGATGTCCTGTCGAGCCGTCGTCACCACCGAGCACGCGGGCGATCACATCGCGCACCAGCCCCGGCGGAATCGGCTGGTGCGCGATGAACCGCCGGTAGAAGAACGGCCCGGTGAGCAGGTCGGTCACCACCTCGGGGTCGAGGTCGGCGGGCAGCCGGCCGCGTGCGCGAGCGCGGTTCAGCACCACGATCAGCGGCTCGCGACGACGCCTGGTCAGGTCCCCGTGGAGGCCGGCGAGCGCGGGATCACGCTCGGCGGCGTAGATGAAGGCGGCCATGAGCCGCGGGAACGGCGTGTGCTCAAGCAGCGCCACAAAAGCCTCCAGCACCTGCGCCACGTCGTCCTCCACCCGGCCGGTGTCCGGCGCCGGGAAGGGCCGGAACGTGGCGTCCATGGCGTCGACCATCAGCGCGCCGAGGGTCGGCCACCGCCGGTAGAGGGTCGCCTTGCTGGCCCCGGCGCGCCTGGCGATGGCCTCCATCGTGAACCCGGGCAGGCCGTCGTCGTTGAGCACCTGCAGAGCGGCCTGCAGCACCCGGTCCCGCGCTCCGGCACCGCGTGAAATCGGCTCCCGCGTCTCTTCCCTGTGACTGTCGACTATTGCCGCCACCTCCATCGAGACGTATCGTACCGATATGTAAGAGTACGCCCCGTATCGATGGAGAATGTGATGGCACACTCCCCCACCGACCTTCAGGCGCCGCACACCTGTCGCGTCACACGACGGCCGCCGTACCGGCCGGAACCACGGCCATGACCACGGCCATGACCACCACCGCGACCGCACACCCCCGCCGTGCCGGCGCCGCCTACTGGGTCATCACCGCCGTCTGCACGCTGGCCGGGGTGGCGCGCGGC
>NZ_JAHKRL010000282.1 GCF_019396405.1 Nonomuraea rhizosphaerae
CCAGCCGGGCCGCGCCGCCGCCCACCACGGCGAGGCGGCCGCCGCCGAGCTTGGCCTTCAGCTCGTGCGGCGTGCCCTCGGCGACGACCCGCCCGGCGTCGATGACCGAGACGCGGTGGGCCAGCCGGTCGGCCTCCTCCAGGTACTGGGTCGTCAGCAGGACCGTGGTGCCGCCGGCGACGAGCGCTCGCACCGCCTTCCACACCTCGGCCCGGCCGCGCGGGTCCAGGCCCGTGGTGGGCTCGTCGAGGAAGAGCACCGGCGGGGACAGGATCATCCCGGCCGCCAGGTCGAGGCGGCGCCGCATGCCGCCGGAGTACTCCTTGACCGGGCCGGGATGCTCAAGGCCGAACGTGTCGAGCAGTTCCACGGCCCTGGCCCTGGCCGCCCGCGCGCCCAGGTGGTAGAGGCGGCCGAACAGCTCCAGGTTCTGTCTCCCGGTCAGCACCTCGTCCACCGCCGCGTGCTGGCCGACCAGGCCGATGCTGCGCCGCACCAGCCGGGGGCTGGTGGCCACGTCGAAGCCCGCCACCTCCGCCCGTCCCTCGTCCGGGCGCAGGAGCGTGGTCAGGACGCGGACGGCCGTGGTCTTGCCCGCGCCGTTGGGGCCGAGCAGGCCGCAGACCGTGCCCTCGGGCACCTCCAGGTCGAAGCCGTCGAGGGCCGCCTTACTGCCGGCCTTTCTGGTGCCGTACGTCTTGCGCAGTCGTCTCGCGACCACCGCCGCCATGCCGCCTCCTCGTGTGTCGTACGGCGTACCGTACAACATACGCTTCAGATCACGCAACCGTACGGTGTACCGTACGAAGGTGACGACCGAGTACTCCGGCAAGGGCGACCCCGCCCGCAGCCTGGCGCTTCTGTGGCGCACCAGCGAGCGCGCCAGCCGCAAGGGCAAGCCCGACCTGGGCGTGGACCGCATCGTGCGCGCCGCCATCGAGGTGGCCGACGCCGAGGGCCTCCAGGCGCTGTCGATGCGCCGCGTCGCCGAGAAGCTCGGCGTCGGGACGATGTCGCTCTACACGTACGTGCCGGGCAAGCCGGAGCTGCTGGACGTCATGCTCGACACCGTCTACGGCGAGACGGCCAGGCCCGAGGACGTCGAGGGCGGCTGGCGGGCCAAGCTGACGCTGATCGCCGAGGAGAACTGGGCGCTCTACCTGCGCCACCCCTGGCTGCTGCAGGTGGCGGCCAACCGCCCGGTGCTGGGCCCGAACGTCACGGCCAAGTACGACTACGAGCTGCGCGCGGTCGACGGCATCGGGCTGAGCGACCTGGAGATGGACTCGGTGATCACCCTGGTGACCGGGTTCGTGCACGGCACGGCCAGGGGCGCGGTCGAGGCGGCGCAGGCCGAGAGCCGCACCGGGATGACGGACGAGCAGTGGTGGGCCGCGCACGCGCCGTTCCTCGGCCGGATCGCCGACGCCTCCAGATGGCCCACGGCCAGCAGGGTCGGGCAGGCGGCGGGCGAGGCCCTGAACGGCGCCTACAGCGCCGAGCACGCCTTCGCGTTCGGCCTCGAACGCGTGCTGGACGGCATCGAGGCGCTGATCACCCGCCGCGTCTAAGGACGCTCGGCCGCCGAGGGCGCTCAAGAGGCTCGCCCGCCGAGACGCTCAGCCCTTGGCGGGGACGGGCGGCGCCACGATCGCCAGGGCGCCGCTGAGCTGCCGCTCCGTGGGCGGCGCCGTCCACGTCAGCCCTGGCCCGCCGTCGGCGATCACGCTCGACAGCACACTGCGCAGGACCACCTCGTCGGGCGCTCCCGGCTGGCGCGCCCGCGAGTCCTCGAACCGCTCCCGGATCCCGCCCAGGTCGAGCAGCATCGTGGTGTCCAGCACGACGACCACGAGCGCGCCCAGGCGCTCGTCGCCGGCGGCCGCGCCCTCGGGGCAGACGACCTTCCGCACGGCCTGGGCGAACCCGTCGCCGTCCGTCCAGCCCGTGCGCGGCCGCAGCACGCCGGGCCGCTCGGCGGCCGTGAGCCTGGTCATCAGGTCGGCGGCCGTGGCCTGCGGGTCGTACAGGGCCGCCTGGCCGCGGGCGGCGAAGAGGTTGGCCAGCAGGTCCAGCGAGACGAGGCACGGCGGGTCGGCGACGGTCACCACGCCGGCCCGCTCGTCGATCCCGACCGGCCCGACCGGCCCGCCCTGGTCCGGCAGGGCCCGCAGCCCCTCCAGCAGAGCGGTCGCGGCCTCCTCGCCCAGCCGCCCGCGCCATCCCGTGCGCAGGGGCTGGACGACCGGCTCGCCGGTGGGCGCGCGCCGGCCCAGCCACCAGGCGGACAGGCCGATCATCGCGACCGCGGCCAGCGCCAGCAGCACCCGGTCGTCCTAGGAGACCGGCGCCGCGCGCAGGCGTACGACGTGCTCGACGAGCGAGATCAGCGTCGCCTTCACCGACTCGCGGGCCCGCGCGTCGGTGCGCACGATCGGCACGTGCGGCGACAGCGCCAGGGCCTCCCGCACCTCCTCCTCGGAGTGCGGGAACTGCCCGTCCCAGCCGTTGACGCCGACCACGAAGGGCAGCTTGGCCTCCTCGAAGTAGTCGATCGCGGGGAAGCTGTCGGCCAGCCGCCGCGTGTCGAGCAGCACCACGGCGCCGATCGCGCCGCGGACGAGGTCGTCCCACATGAACCAGAACCGGTGCTGCCCGGGCGTGCCGAACAGGTACAGGATCAGGTCACGGTCGAGGGACAGGCGGCCGAAGTCCATGGCCACCGTGGTCGTCTGCTTGTTCGGCGTGAGGCCGAGGTCGTCGATGCCCGCGGACGCGTCGGTCATGACCGCCTCCGTGGTGAGCGGCAGGATCTCGGACACCGCCCCCACGAACGTCGTCTTGCCGACGCCGAACCCGCCCGCGACGACGATCTTCGTCGACGTCAGGCCAGGGCTAGAGCCTGCGTAGTCCACTGAGCACCCTTTCGAGCATGTTGAGGTCTGGTTGTCCCTGGCTGAGGTGCGGCTGGTGCAGGCGGACAAGTCCTTCGTCGGACATGTCCGCCACGAGCACCCGGGCCACGCCCAGCGGGACGCGGAGCAGGGCCGATATCTCGGCGACCGACCGGAACGTACGACAGAGCTGCATGATGGCCTCCTGCTCGGGAGTGAGCATGGCCATCTCGTCATCCGGTATGGACATCGACGAGATCAGCGTCTCCATCGCAAGGTGGTAACGCGGCTCGGAACGGCCGCCGGTCACCGCGTACGGACGGAACAGGGGCTCATCGTCCCCGGTCCCGTCAATGCCGTACACGGCCCTCCTCCATCAGTTCCATAGCATCACCGCGTCCTGGCCGCCTGCAGCTCCGCGCGAAGGGCCGGCGTCAGCGCCTGGCCCGCCCTGTCGACCAGCAGCGTCATCTGGTACGCCACCAGTCCCATGTCACAGTCGATGCCGGCCAGCACCGTCAGCACGGAGCCGTCGCTGATCGCCATCACGATCAGCAACCCGCGCTGCATCTCGACGACGGTCTGGTTGACGGATCCGCCCTCGAACACCCGGGAGGCGCCCACGGTCAGGCTCAGCAGGCCCGCGGAGACCGCGGCGAGCTGGTCGGCCCGGTCCGGCGGGAAACCCTCGGAGCTGGCCAGGCAGAGGCCGTCGGCCGAGACGACCACCGCGTGCGCGACTCCGGGCGTGTTCCGCACGAAGTCGGTGATCAGCCAGTCGAACCTGTGCGCCTCATGGCTAAGGGTGGTCACTCGCCCTCCCCGGCAGGACGCTCGCTCACTGTTGTTCCTCCTGTCCACGTACTTCCGCACGACCTCGGCGCACTCCCTGCTGGAAGCTGGCCAACCTGCTGCGCGCCCGCTCGGCGGACAGGGGCGGCGCCGGGGCCTGCCGCTGCTGCTGCGGCTGACCGGCGGTGCCGGGGACCAGGTTCGCCTTGGGGGTGCGCTTCGGCAGCCCCGAGGCAGTGGTGCCCCCGAGGCTCGGGTCGCTCGCGGCTGCGGCCGCACGCCAACCGGCGTCAGCGGCAGTTCGCCACGATTCCTCCACAGAGGGTACGGCTTGCGTGGGGTTAGGCTCATCCCCGCTCGGAGATTGCTGGAACTGATCGGCCGGCGGCTTGCGGAACCAGGCGGATTCCACCGACGCGAAGATCGGCAGGAACTCCTCCTGTCCCGGATCCATGGGCGAGATCTCCACCGACGGCGGCGCGTCGCGCCGGCGCGGCTCGCCCGTGCTGTACGGCGTTTGGAACGCGCCATCGGAGCCCCCCTGCGACGGGAACGATCCGAGGCGGTCCGGGGTCGGGTACGACGGCGACTGGGACGGGTAGGAGGGCGGCTGGCTGGAGTACGAGGACGGCTGGGACGGGTACTGGGACGGCGCCGCAGGGCCCGGGAAGGCCCGTCCGGGGCCGCCGGGAGGCGTCCCGTTGGCGGGCCCGCCCGTGGGGTCCAGAGGAGCGTTCAGCGGCCCGTTGAAGGGCCCCTTGGGGCTCGGGTACGACGGGTAGCCGCCCGTGTCGAACGACGGCCGGTGCGCCCCGCCGTCAGTGTCGGCCGTGAAGGGCCGCGCCGGGTTGTTCCCGCTGGTGTCGAGGGGGTCGAAGCTGGCGAAGCTGCGGAACGTGCCGTTCGGCGCCGGGACACCGGTCTGCGGCGTGGACGGGACGGGACCGCTCCCAATGGTGACCGGCCCGTTGGGCCCGTAGGCGGGCCGCTGGGGCAGCGGCGGCCGGGAGGCGTCGGCGACCAGCGCCGGCGGCAGCAGGATCATGGCGATCAGCCCGGCCCCATCGCCCTTGCGCAGCTGGACGCGGATGCCGTGACGCAGCGCCAGACGGCCGACCACGAACAGGCCCATGCGCCGCGAGACCGACACGTCCACGACCGGCGGCTCGGCGAGCCTGCGGTTGGCCTCGGCCAGTTCCTCCTCGGTCATGCTGATGCCGGTGTCGTTGACCGAGAGCAGCGCGCCGCCGCCCTCGATGAGGCTGCTCGACACCATGACCGGGGCGTTCTTGGGCGAGAACTGGATGGCGTTCTCGACCAGCTCGGCCACCAGGTGCACGAGGTCGTTGGCGGCGCTGCCGAGCACGGACGTGGAACGGTGCACCTTGACCTGGACGCGCTCGTAGCCCTCGACCTCCGACAGGGCGGCGCGGACCACGTCGACCAGCTTGGCGGGCTGGCTGCGCCTGCGGCTGGCCTCGTGACCGGCCAGGACCAGGAGGTTCTCGGAGTTGCGGCGCATGCGGGTGGCCAGGTGGTCCAGCTTGAACAGGTCGGCCAGCCGGCCGCCGTCCTGCTCGCCCTTCTCCAGGCCGTCGATCAGCGAGATCTGCCGCTCCACCAGCGTCTGCGTGCGGCGCGAGAGGTTGACGAACATCGAGCTGATGTTGCTGCGGAGCTCGGCCTCCTCGCCCGCCAGCCGTACGGCCTGGCGGTGCACCTGGTCGAAGGCCCGGGCGACCTCGCCGATCTCGTCGTCGCCGTCGACCTCGATGGGCCGCACGTCGGCGGGGGCGTCACCGGTGACGCGCAGCCTGCGCACCACGTCCGGCAGCCGGAACCCGGCGATCTCCAGCGCCTCGGTGCGCAGGCGGCGCAGCGGCGCGATGATCGAGCGGGCGATGCCGACGGTGAGCAGCAGGACGAGCAGCAGCAGCGCGACGATCAGCACGCCGGCGATGATCGCGCTGCGGGTCTCGGCGTCGCGCAGTTCCTGGCTCCTGAGCGCCACCTTCTGGCTCAGGTCGCCCTCGACCTTGCGCAGGATGTCGATGGTGGTGGCGTTGTCGTCGAACCACTGGTCGGGCGCGGGCTTGGCGCGGTCGGTCGCGGCCAGCAGATTGTCCCTGATCCGCACGCCGGGGGCCTTGCCGGCGGCCAGCGTGATGGCGCGCGACTTGGTCAGCTCGGTGTTGTAGTACTCGGGCGCGGTCAGCGCCTTCGACAGCGCCAGGCCGACGTCCGGCCCGGCCTCCTGGCCGACCGCGGCGATCTCCGCCCGCTGCCTGGCGTTGGAGGCGATGAACCGCTCCACCTCCTTGGCGTCCACGGAGGCGGAGTTGTAGTGGCCCTTGAGCAACTGGACGCGCTGCTTGGAGATCTCCTCCTTGGCGCGCGCCAGCGCGCTCAGCGCCCTGAACTGGCCGACGATCTGCGAGTCGTCGCTGAGCAGGCTCAGCTCGTCGTGCAGCCGCAGCAGCGAGTCGAGCAGGGAGTCGTAGCGGGTGGTGTCCTTCTGGCCCTCGCTGCGGGTCCTGTTCAGGACGCCGAAGTCGTAGCCGGTCCGCTTGACGGCGGCGGCGACCCGCACTCCGTACGAGTCGTCCATCATGGTCATGTCGGACTGCACGGACCTGACCAGGCCGTCCACCTTGGCCTTGCGGTCCTTGTAGACGCCGGCGAGGCTCTTGCGGGCCCTGGACGAGGCGGCCATCCAGCCGCCGGTGTCACGCTCCACGCCCAGTGCCTGCACGAGGTCGCGGATCCTGCCCGCCTGCTCGGCGGCCAGGGCCGTACGGTCGTAGTCGCCGATGCTCTGGACCGAGCCCACCACGCGCGCCCCACCGAGCACGACGCCCGCGATGGTGGGAACCAGGACCAGCGCGGTGAGACGCCATCTCACCCGCCAGTTGCGCAAGCCCAGCCTGGGCAGCGCCCGCTTGACGCGGCCCTGCCCCGCGGCTTGGCCGCTGCCGGAGTTCCCCGTTGTCACTGCTTCCGCTACCCCTCGATCATCCGGTTTCCAACGGCAGGTCCAGGCCGTCCAAAGGTTGTCAAAGCACCCGACTTTCCAGGCAAAACGGGCACTTTGCCTGTCAATGTACCCCTGGTTGTTGTGTGCTGTTGGTTATCGAAGTGCCGCGAGCACCTGATCACGGACCAATGTCCGCTGCGCGCCGTCGCTGAGGGGCCGTCCGGCGCGGTCTACCACGTAGAAGACGTCCACCGCCTCCGCGCCGAGAGTCTCCACGCGAGCGGCTCTCACGTCAAGACCACACTCACCGAACGCCCGTCCAATGCGCCACAGGAGTCCCGGCCTGTCATGGGCCCTGACCTCGATCACCGTGGCGGTCGCGGAAGCATCGTCCACCAAGGTCACACGGGGTGGAGCCACGGGAACACGAGCGGGTCTCATAGATCGCGTACGGCGTTGCAGACGCTGCTCTATGTCAAGGCGTCCAGCAAGGACCAGACGAAGATCGGCCTCCAGGGTGGCGGGGTCGGGCGGGGAGCCGAACTCGGGGATGACGGAGAACTCGATCACCGCGGTCGAGCCCGCGGCGGCGGAGGAGGCGGAACGGACGATCAGCCGGTGCGCGGCCAGCACCCCGGCGGCGCTCCACAGCAGCCCGGCCCGGTCGGGGGCCACGACGGTGACGGCCCCGCCGTTGACGCGGACGGCGCCGCCGCCGTGCCGGGCCAGCGCGGTCTGGCTCTCCGACAGGCTCGGCGCCTTGGGCGGCGTCGATCCGGACAGCACCGAGCGCACCCGTCGTACGAGGTCGGCGACCAGCCCGGCCTTCCACGCGTTCCAGGCCGCCGGGCCGGTGGCGTGCCCGTCGGAGACGGCCAGGGCGGCCAGCAGGTCCAGCACCTCGTGCGTGCCGACGGTTCCGGCGACCTTCTCGATCGTGACCGGGTCGTCGAGGTCCCTGCGGGTGGCGGTCTCGGGCAGCAGCAGATGGTGGCGGACGACCGTGGCGAGGGTGTCCACGTCGGCCGGGGGCAGCCCGATGCGGGCGGCGATGTCGCGGACCACGACCTCGCCCGTCGTCGAGTGGTCGCCCGGCCAGCCCTTGCCGATGTCGTGCAGCAGCGCCCCGATCAGCAGCAGGTCGGGGCGGGAGACCTCGCGGGTGTGGCTGGCGGCGTTCGCGGCGGCCTCGATGAGGTGCCGGTCGACGGTGAAGCGGTGGATCGGGTTGCGCTGCGGCCGGTGCCGCACGCGCTCCCAGTCAGGGATCAGCTTGACAAGGATGCCGGCCTGGTCGAGCTCCTCCCACACCGGCACGGCGGCGCGGCCCGCGCCGAGGACGGACACCAGCGCGTCGCGCGCCTCGTCGGGCCACGGCACCGGCATGGGGGGCGACTGAGCTGCGAGAACGGACATGGTGGCGGGCGCGAGCGGCAGCCCGGAGTCGGCCGCCGCGGCGGCGGCGCGCAGCACCAGGACCGGGTCCTTGCGCGGGTCGGTGCCGCGGGCCAGCACCACTTCACCGCCGTGCTCGACCACTCCGTCAGCCAGCGGCCGGCGTCCCCGTGGAGCCGGTCCCGACAGAAGTCTGTCAACCGTGCGCCACGTGGCGTCGAAGGCGTGCGAGATCGTCCGGCCGGCCTCGGCCAGCCTGCGCATCAGCGCCTCGGCGTCCAGCAGCCCGAGCAGCCCGGCGACGGCGTCCTGCTCCTGCAGCACCAGCCTGTCGGCGCCGCGGGCGGTGACGATGTGCAGCGCGTGGCGTACGTCGAGGATGAACTCGTAGGCCTCACGCGCCCGGGGACCGGGCGCGGAGGCGACCCAGGCCGCTGCCACGGCCTGCATGGCTTGGACGTCGCGAAGGCCGCCGCGTCCGTCCTTGAGGTCGGGTTCGAGCAGGAAGGCCAGTTCGCCGCTGACCTGCGCGCGCCGGTCGGCGGCGTCGCGCAGCTCACCGAGCCTGCGGCGGGAGTCGGCGCGCCATTCGGCCAGCACCGCCTCCCTGGCCTTCCTGGTCAGCTCGGGATCACCCGCGATGTGCCTGGCCTGGATGAGGCCGAGCACGGCCTTGAGGTCGTCGCGGGCCACCGCCACGGCCTCGTCCACGGTGCGCACCGAGTGGTCGA
>NZ_JAHKRL010000283.1 GCF_019396405.1 Nonomuraea rhizosphaerae
CCTCGTACTCCTTCCGCACCCGTCAGCAGTTGCTGCAGGCGGCGGTGGAGCGGCTGGCCGAGCACACCCTCGCCGGGCTGGCCCCCCTGCCCGCTCCCGATGACGCCGGGCCCGGCGACCTCGGCGGTTCCGGCGACCTGGCCGACGCCGTCACCGCGCTGCTCGAACGCTGGCTCACCCAGGGCGGCCACCTGCAACTAGCCCGCTACGAGCTGTCCCTGGAGGCCAGGCGGCGGCCGGAGATCCGGGCGGTGCTGGTGGAGAGCGGGGCGCACATCCGCGACAAGGTCGCCGAGATGCTCGCGGCCGGGCAGGTGCCGGACGCCCGCAACCGCGCGGCCGACCTCGTCGCGCTGCTCGACGGGATCCTCTTCGACCGCCTCGTCGGCGCGGGCGGCGACGCCGGGACCGACGGGGGCGCGCCGGACCGGGCCCGGCTGCGCGAGCTGATCGGCGCGCTCCTCCTCGCCGTCACCCGAGGAGGCGCCGCGCCGTAGGGCGTTCGCCGGCGTCGAGGCGGCAAATCATCCCAAGCATGACGCCGGCCCGCCCACTCCCCCGGCCCGCCGGGCGAAATTACGAATGGCCGTCTATCGAAGTCCGTCGCCCTGTTCTATCGTCACCGTACATGGCGACCTCCCGCGCACCGCTGCGCTTCCGCGAGGCGGTCTCCGCTACCGTTTCAAGCCCCCGCGAATCGGGTTTCTTCTTCGATTTCGACGGCACTCTCGCCCCGATTATGAACGACCCGGACGCGGTCCGCCCGATCGAGGGAGTGGTGGAGCGACTGGGCGCGCTGGCGGGGTTGTTCGCGCGGGTGGCCGTGGTCTCCGCGCGGCCGGCCGCGTACCTGCGCGACCGTTTCTCGGGCACGCCCGGCGTCCGTCTTCACGGCCTGTACGGCCTGCAGACCGTGACGGACGGCCAGATCCGCACGGACGCCGGGGCGCGGCCGTGGGAGCCGGTCATGCGCCGCGTGGCCGAGGACGCCGCCCGCGAGCTGCCCGGGCAGGTGCTCGTCGAGGACAAGGCGCTCGCCGTGTCGCTGCACTACAGAGCCGTTCCGTCGCTGCGCGGCGCGGTCGAGCGATGGTCGTCGGCGAAGGCGGCGGAGCTGGGGCTGCTGCAGCAGTTCGGGCGGATGGTGGTCGATCTTCGGCCGCCGGTACGCGGCGACAAGGGCACCGTCGTCGAACGGGAGAGCGCCGCGCTCACCCGCGCCTGGTATTTCGGCGACGATCTGTCGGACGCCCGCGCGTTCGAGGCCCTGCGGGCGCGCGAGGAGGACGATCCGGCGTTCATCGGCGTCAGGGTCGCGGTGGCGAACCCGGAAACGGGAGACGACCTGTCACGCCAGGCGGATTTCACCGTGGACGGCCCGGCCGACACCCCGGACATGCTCGACGCGATAATCCACGCTTTCCACGACATGCGGCAATCCCAATAGTCCTGATATGAAAGTCAGGCGCCTTTATCGGAGGCGTTCGTGGCATGGCCGCGGGGCCACAAAGTCCTGTCCAGTACGCCGGGCACCATACTCTGGTCCCGTGAGCACTCTTGTCCTTGACGGCGGCCTGGCGACGCGTCTGGAAATGCTCGGCGCCGACCTGAGCGACGAGCTGTGGTCCGCGCGGCTGCTGCTGGAGGACCCGGCGCTGATCCGCCGCGCGCACGCCGACTACTACGCCGCCGGGGCCGACGTCGCCACGACCGCGAGCTACCAGGCCTCGCTGCCCGGCCTCGTACGGCGCGGCATGGACGAGACGCGGGCCGAGCGGCTGATCAGGCTCTCGGTGGAGCTGGCGGGCCAGGCCCGCGACGAGGCCGGCGGCGGGCTGGTGGCCGCCTCGATCGGACCGTACGGCGCCTACCTGGCCAACGGCGCCGAATACACCGGCGACTACGGCCTGGACGAGCTGGGCCTGCTGTCCTGGCACCGGCCGCGCTGGGAGATCCTCGCCTCGGCCGGCGCCGACCTGATGGCCTGCGAGACCATCCCCTCCTACCCGGAGGCGCGGGCGCTGGCCCGGCTGCTGACCGAGACGCCGTCGGTCAAGGCGTGGGTCAGCTTCTCCTGCCGCGACGCCGCCTGCCTCAACGACGGCACGCCGATCGCCGAGGCGGCGGCGCTGTTCGCGGGCAACTCGCAGGTGGTGGCCGTGGGCGTCAACTGCACCGCGCCGCGTCACATCACCGGCCTGATCACCAAGCTGTCCGGCGGGCTGCCGGTGGTGGTGTACCCCAACTCCGGCGAGACGTGGGACGCTGCCCGGGGCCGCTGGACCGGCACGGCCGACCCCCTGGAGTACGGCCAGGCGGCCGAGGAGTGGCAGCGGGCGGGGGCCTCGCTGATCGGCGGGTGCTGCCGGACGACGCCGGAGCACGTCAAGCAGATCCGCGCCCACATCTCCTGAGCCCCCGCCGCTCCACTGGCCGGGCCGCTCAGGCGGAGACGCCGGCCGGAGTGCGGTGCCGGGACAGGAGGCGGTCGATCGCCAGCGCCCCGCCCCCGCTGAACCCGACCGCCAGCGCGGCCGCCCCGAGCGCCAGCACGAACTCGTAACCGCCCTTGTCGGCCGCGAACCCGTTGGGCCCGTGCACGAACAGGATGGCCCCCATCATGTCCAGCGCCAGCAACGTGCCCACCACCGGCAGCGCCACCCCGGCGATCAGCGCGAGCCCGCCGGCGACCTCCAGCACGGCCACCACCGGGGCGGCCACCGCGGCCAGCGGGACCCCGGCCGACTCGAAGAACTTGGTGGTCCCTGCGATCCCCATGGTGGCGAACTTCTGGTAGCCGTGCACCAGGAAGATCACCCCTACGGCCACCCGGGCGATCAACAGGGCTACGGAGCGTGACTGGTTCAGCATGAAATCCTCCATTGGTTCAGATTTGAACTAGTACTCTAGCGTGGAAGTTCAAAACTGAATGACAAGTACACTTAACGCCGTGACAAACCCCCGGTGGCTAGACGAGACGGAGATGGCCGCGTGGCGCGCCTTCCTGTCCACCGCTCACCTGCTCGAACGCCGCATAGAGGAGCAGCTCAAGGCCGCGGCCGGGCTGACGCACCCGCAGTACGAGATCCTCGTGCGGCTGGCCGACGCGCCCGGCCGGCAGATGCGCATGACCGAGCTGGCCAAGGGCGTGATCGTGTCCAAGAGCGCGCTCACGTACCAGATCACCCAGCTGGAGCGCGCGGGCCTGGTCGAGCGGACCACCTGCCCCGAGGACGACCGGGGCGTGCTGGCGGTGCTCACCGACGCGGGCACGGCCTGCCTGGAACGGACCGCCCCCGGTCATCTGGAGGTGGTGCGCGAATACCTCATCGACCATCTGACCCGCGACGAGTTGGAGACGATGACCACCGCCATGCGCCGGACCGAGCAGGCGCTACGGCAGTGACGGCGCCGGCGACCGCTACGGCAGGGACTTGGCGGCCCGGGCCGCCCGCTCCATCTCGACCTTGGCGCTGGCGGCGTACTTGTCGACGTACTCCTGCTCCGACAGCTCCATGAGCGCGTACATGATCTCGTCGGTCACGGCGCGCAGCACGAGCCGGTCGTCCTCCATGCCGTAGTAGCGCGAGAAGTCGAGCGGCTTGCCGAACCGCACGCCGGGCCGGATCCCCAGCTTGGGCAGCGGACGGCCGGGCGGCATCATCTCGAAGGTGTTGACCATGGCCCACGGGATCACCGGCACCCGCGACTCCAGGGCGAGCCTGGCCACGCCGGTCTTGCCCTTGTACAGGCGGCCGTCGGGCGAGCGGGTGCCCTCCGGGTAGATGCCCAGGACGTTGCCCTCGCGCAGGATCCGCAGGCCGGTGCGGAGCGCGGCCTCGCTGGCCTTGCCGCCCGAGCGGTCGATGGGCACGGTGCCGACGCCGCTGAAGAACAGCCGGGTGAAGAAGCCCTTGATCCCGCGCCCGGTGAAGTAGTCGGACTTGCCGAGCGAGATCACCTTGCGGCGCAGGTGCAGCGGGCCGAAGAAGTGGTCGGCGAACGACAGGTGGTTGCCGGCCAGGATCGCCGGCCCCTGCCGGGGCACGTTCTCGACGCCCTCCGCCCAGGGCCGGAAGCCGATGTGGAGGAACGGCCCCAAGATGGCCTTGACCACCCAGTAGAACACCCGGCCACCTCTTCCCAGGAGCGCAGTCTGCAGCAGAGTCATCTTCGCATCCCAGAACCGATGCTCCTACCGCCCCTCTCGCACAATTGCCCTCGATCGTGCGACGATCGGGCAATTCCGGGATGAATTCCTGTCGAGGAGCTGTTATGCCGCTCATGCCAGGCGCGGAGCCCTACCACCACGAAGCAGGCCAGGTCGGCGTGCTGTTGTGTCATGGCTTCACCGGCACCCCCCAGTCGCTACGGCCGTGGGGCGAGTATCTGGCCGCGCACGGGGTGAGTGTGTCGCTGCCCCGCCAGCCCGGTCACGGGACCACCTGGCAGGAGATGAACCGTACGCGCTGGGAGGACTGGTACGCCGAGGTGGAGAAGGCGTTCGCCGACCTCCAGGGGCGCTGCCAGGAGGTGTTCGTGGCGGGGCTGTCGCTGGGCGGCTGCCTGGCGCTGCGGCTGGCCGAGGTGCACGGCGAGGCGATCACCGGCGTCATGGTGGTCAACCCGTCGATCGCCAGGGACGAGCCGCTGTTACTGCTCGCACCGGTGCTGAAATGGTTCCTGAAGTCGGTGCCCGGCGTGGCCAACGACGTCAAGAAGCCGGGCGTGACCGAGCTGGCGTACGCGCGCACGCCCGTGAAGGCCGCCGCCTCGCTGCCGGGCCTGTGGTCGCTGGTGCAAGCCGACCTGGCGAGGGTGACCCAGCCGCTGCTGGTCTTCCACAGCACGGAGGACCACGTGGTGAAACCGGCCAGCGTGGAGATCATTCGCCAGAAGGTACCGCAGGCCACGATCGAGGAGCTTACCGATAGCTACCATGTTGCGACCCTGGACAACGACGCCGACAGGATCTTTGCCGGTAGCCTCGACTTCATCCGGACACATGCCTCGGTACCCTTGCAGAGGGACTGATCGCACCCAGGGGGAAGTCGCGATCGCTGCGGAGAGGCCGGTCTAGGTGACGCCCCAGAGTGACGAGGACGAGGTCTGGCGTCAGATCGTCGCGTCCTTCAACGACACGGCCGAGCGTGACTCGGCCGACCAGCCCTGGCCGGACAGCGAGAACGTCCCGGCCGAGCCGACTCACCGCGTGGTCAAACCCGCGGCCGACGAGGACGCCGACGTCGAGGCCGAGCTCGGCTCCCGCGACGGCGACGGCGACGAGGGCGACGACGAGGAGGAGGACGAGGGCCACTTCGAGCCGCCCCCGCCGCCGCCGCTGCCCAAGCTCGACCTGCCGACCAAGCTCGCCTGGGTGGCGCTCTTCGGCGGCCCCGCCTATCTGCTGGTCGCCGCGATGGCCAACTGGCAGATGGAGGGGTGGGCGCTGTTCACGGCCGTGGCGGCGTTCATCGGCGGGTTCGTGGCGCTGGTGGTGCGCATGGGCGACGGCCCGCCCAACGACTCGGGCTGGGACGACGGCGCGGTGCTCTGAGCAGCCCGCCGCCCGCTGACCGGCGGGCCCCGGAAGGCTTCAGGAGTCCTTGGAGGAGGGCAGCTTCGGCCCGAAGGACTCCACCACGTCGGTGTAGCGCTCGCGAGCGTCCACCGCGTGCCCGACCGCCCAGACCGCGCCCTTGCCGGCCAGGTAGGTGACGGCCTGCAGCCGCACGCTGTCCTTGCCCTTGGCCGCGCCGCCCCGGATGATCTCGCACTCGCGCTTCTCGCAGCGCATCATGAACGGCTCGTTGGCCCGCGACGGGTCGTAGCCGGAGATCCAGAAGCGCCCCTTGCCGTCGCCGGTGACGCCGTAGAGGCGCGAGCCGGTGCCGGGCAGCTTCTGGCGCTGCCAGCGCTTGCCGTTCCACGACAGGACCAGCGGGTCGACCGTGCCGTCGGCGCGGTAGACGCCGCCCACGGCCAGCGCCCGCTTGGGGCCGTCGACCTGGATGTCGCGCAGGTAGCCGCCGGGCAGGTCAGGCACCGGCATGGGCTTCCAGGCGCCGCCCGACAGGTGCATGATCAGCGGCTCGCGGCCGGTGTCGCCGACGGCGAACCCGTTGGACACGCCGTAGAGCGCGCCCTTCTCCTTCGTCTTGCCCTCCTGGTCGAGAGGCGAGGAGTCGACGCTCCACTTACCGTTCTGGCCGGTGAGGATGAGCCAGGAGTCGTCGCGGTTGCCGACGGTCACCACCCGCCCGGGACGGGCGTCGACGCCGCCGAGCCAGTCGCCCGCGCGCAGGCCCTGCGGCCTGATCCGGTCGAGGCCGCCCGCGTCGCCGTGGGCCAGGTAGGGCAGGCCGTCGTGCCCGTCGCCGACCGCCCACACGTCGGAGGCCGAGGTGGCCGCCACGCCGCGCAGGTTGCCCGCGCCGGTGGGGTCGCGCAGGCTCACCTCCGACCACCTGCCGTCGCTCCAGTGGCGGACCGTGCCGCGGTTCTTCCAGACGTCCCAGATCTGCTGCTGACCCACCGCCCAGACGTCGCCCGACGGGAGCGCGGTCACGTCCGAGAGCGAGGCGTCGGCGTCGAGGCGCGCGCTGGTCGACTGCTGCCACGCCTCAAGGGTGGCGGGGCGGGGATCGGCATGCGCGGCGGGCGTGACCTGCGTCAAGGCCACGGACGTCGCCAAGATCAAGGAGAGCGCACGCCGCTGATGGCGACGAGTCATGACCAAATGCTATTGGCTCGGGGCGGTCTTTCGCCCGATTAGCGCCCGACTCGCAGCTCAGCCGGGCTCCCGCCCGAGGCTCCCCGTACGTCCGCCCCCGCTCCGTCCAGCGGTTTCGGCCACGACGACCAGGGGTTTCGGCCTCCGCGGTCAGCCGGATGTTCAAGCGTCTCGGGCGGTCACGCGGTCAGGGCTCCGGGCGGAGCTCGGCGACCACCGGCAGGTGGTCGGTCGCGGCGGCCAGGTCGGCCGCGGC
>NZ_JAHKRL010000284.1 GCF_019396405.1 Nonomuraea rhizosphaerae
GGTCCCCGGCCGACTTCGCCCCCTACGGCGCAAAACCCGTGCATATTTCTCACAAAAACAAGGCCTTGTTTCCGGCACGGCTCGCGCCTGCCGTGCCGGAAACGTTCAGCGGGTCCCGTCAGTAACCGTAGGGAGATTGGGACTGGTTGGGAGAGTGGGACGAATGCGGGTTGGAGGTGGGGTTGGTGGACGGGGTGGACGCCTGGCTGCCGGAGCCGGCGGGCCGGATCAGGCCGACCAGTCCGTGCTGCGCCTTGTCGATGCCGGCCGAGAACCACAGGGCGTTCTCGCCGCCGGTGGCCGCCGTGCCGGGCTCCAGGTCCCACAGGCCGGGAAGCTGGATCGTCCTGCCGCTGCCGTCGCGCAGCGCGCCGAGGTGGCGGTTGCCGCGGTAGGCGTGGATCGTGCCGTCACCGAAGTTGCCGACCAGGACGGACCTGGCGTACACGCCGAACTGGGCGGGGGCGGGGATGATCGCCCACGGGGCGTTCAGGCCGGTACGGGCGATGCGGCCGATCAGGCGGCCCTCGGTGTTGAAGCGGCTCACGAAGCCCTTGCCGGACCCGGCGATGGACTTGCCGGTCTCCGGGTCGCGCAGGGCGTAGGCGACCCAGACGCTGCCACCGGCGAACGTCACGTTGAACGGGTGGTAGTTGCTGGGCACCCGCGGGTCCCTGAACTGCCGGTGCGACAGCCTGAGCTTCTGGAAGTTCGAGTTCCAGGCGTCGATCCTGCCGTTGGCGAAGTCGGCGGCCATGAGGAAGTCGCCGTCGTCGGTCTCCACCAGGGCCAGGCCCTTGTAGTCGGCGCCGCGGGTGAAGGCCGCGATGATCGCGTTCTTCGCGTCCACCTCGGCGTTCCAGCCGGTGATCGCGCCGCTGGGGCTGGAGAAGATGAAGGTGGCGGGCTTGCCCTTCACGGTGAAGCCCTCACTGCTGTTGAACACCTGGCCCGTGGGAGCTCCACCGGGGATGGCCACCTCGGTCGCTTCCTTCTTGCCGGCACCCGAGTAGACAGTGGCCGTGCCAGTGCCCGTCGCGGAGACCCACAGGGTCTTGCCCATGGCCAGCCCCCAGGGGTTGACCAGTTTAGGATCAGTGATCGCTGCCTTTCCACGGACGTCGGAAACGACATTCACAACGTCGAACTTGGTATTCGTCGCTGCCTGTGCGGGGGCGTTGAGGGTCGTGCTCAGGACGACCGCACCAGCGCAGAGTGTGATGATGCGGAACCGCATCCGTGCCTCCTTGTTAGTGCTTGTGACGCGAGATACGCGGGCGACGCAAGTGCGGTTCAGTAACGGCCAGAAATATTCCCGCCGGACGTCAGATTCGCCAATTCCTGGGGAGTGGAAGCACATGAACGTTTTGGGCATCGACATCGGCGGATCCGGCATCAAGGGCGCGCCCGTCGACACAGAGTCGGGCGAGCTCACCCAGGAGCGCCTGCGCATCCCCACCCCTCAACCCGCCAAGCCCGACGGCGTCGCCGAGGTCGTCGCGGAGATCGTCAAGCACTTCTCGTGGAGCGGCCCCGTGGGCGTCACGTTCCCCGGGGTGGTCGTCGACGGTGTCGTCCGGACCGCCGCGAACGTCCACCACTCGTGGATCGGCGTGGACGCCGCCCGTCTCTTCGGCGGCGCCACCGTCCTGAACGACGCCGACGCGGCCGGCACGGCCGAGATGACCTTCGGCGAGGGGCGCGGCCGCTCCGGAACCGTGATCATGCTGACGTTCGGCACCGGCATCGGCAGCGCCCTCTTCGTCAACGGCCTCCTGGTCCCCAACACCGAGCTGGGGCACCTGATCCTCCACGGCAAGGACGCCGAGGAGCGCGCCTCCGACCGCGCCCGCGAGGAGCACGACCTCAGCTGGGAGAAGTGGGCGGACCGGGTGGAGGAGTACCTGCGGCACGTCGAGATGCTGTTCTCGCCGTCGCTGTTCATCCTCGGGGGAGGGGTGAGCAAGAAGGCGGACAAGTTCCTGCCGCACGTGAAGACGGAGACCCCCGTCGTCCCCGCCGGCCTGCAGAACGAGGCCGGTATCGTGGGGGCGGCCTGCGCCTGCGTGCGGCCGGATGTGTGATCAAGAATTTCTGGCCGCCGACGCAACCTGATGGGCTCCTCAGGAGTCTCATCTATGACCGTGGCCGTCCACGACGACAACTCTGGGGAGAGTGGGCCCGTCCTGGACGGCCACGGTCAGAACGAGAGCCCTTGAGCGGGCGGCGGGCCCGGCCGATATTCGGATGCGCGAGGGGCGGCCGGTCAGGCAGCATGGGGCGGTTGGCTCCGGGGACGCGGGGCTCAAATATCCTGATAGCAGTATGGGAACTCCTGCGTTGTCCTCTCCATTGACCGAGCTCCAGTCACGCCTGCCCGAGCTGATGCCGCGCGACCAGCGGCGGCTGCGGCGCAGGCTCGACGGCGTGCGCCGGGTGCGCTCCCGCGAGGCCCGCGAGAAGATCACCGCGGAGATCCTGGCCGACGTGGAGCGTGCCGAGCGGCGCCTGGCCCGCCGCCGCGAGGCCGTGCCGGTGGTCACCTACCCGGAACAGCTCCCGGTCTCCCAGCGCAAGGACGACATCCTGGCCGCGATCCGCGACCACCAGGTCGTGATCATCGCCGGCGAGACCGGCTCCGGCAAGACCACCCAGATCCCCAAGATCTGCCTGGAGCTGGGCCGCGGCGTCAGGGGCCTGATCGGTCACACCCAGCCGCGCCGCATCGCCGCCCGCACGGTCGCCGAGCGCATCGCCGAGGAACTGGGCACCGAGCTGGGCCAGGTGGTCGGCTACAAGGTGCGCTTCACCGACCAGGCGAGCGAGCGCACCCTGGTCAAGCTGATGACCGACGGCATCCTGCTGGCCGAGCTGCAGAACGACCGGCAACTCGACCAGTACGACACGCTGATCATCGACGAGGCCCACGAGCGCAGCCTCAACATCGACTTCATCCTCGGCTACGTCAAGCAGCTCCTGCCCAGGCGGCCCGACCTCAAGGTCATCATCACCAGCGCCACGATCGACCCCGAACGGTTCTCCCGCCACTTCGACGACGCGCCGATCATCGAGGTGTCCGGCCGCACCTACCCGGTCGAGGTCCGCTACCGGCCGCTGGACGAGGACGACGACCAGACGCAGGGCATCGTCGACGCCTGCCGCGAGCTGGTCGGCGAGGGGCCGGGCGACATCCTGGTGTTCCTGTCGGGCGAGCGGGAGATCCGCGACGCCGCCGAGGCCCTCGACAAGGCCGACTTCCGCAACACCGAGATCCTGCCGCTGTACGCCCGGCTCAGCGCCGCCGAGCAGCACCGGGTGTTCCAGCGCCACACCGGCCGCCGCGTCGTCCTGGCCACCAACGTGGCCGAGACCTCGCTGACGGTCCCCGGCATCAAGTACGTGGTCGACCCCGGCTTCGCCCGGATCTCCCGCTACAGCCACCGCACCAAGGTGCAGCGCCTGCCCATCGAGGCTATCTCGCAGGCCAGCGCCAACCAGCGCAAGGGGCGCTCCGGCCGTACCTCCGACGGCATCTGCGTCCGGCTGTACGAGGAAGAGGACTTCCTCAACCGGCCGGAGTTCACCGACCCGGAGATCCTGCGCACGAACCTGGCCTCCGTCATCCTGCAGATGACCTCCATCGGCCTGGGCGACATCGAGGCGTTCCCGTTCGTCGAGCCACCCGACCGGCGCCAGGTGCGCGACGGCGTCAGCCTGCTGCACGAGCTGGGCGCGTTCGACGCCCAGAACAACCTGACCTCCATCGGCCGCAAGCTGGCCGGGCTGCCGGTGGACCCGCGCCTGGGCCGCATGGTGCTGGAGGCCGAGAAGAACGGCTGCCTGCGCGAGGTCATGGTGATCACCGCCGCCCTGTCCATCCAGGACCCGCGCGAACGGCCCTCGGACAAACAGCAGCAGGCCGACGAGAAGCACCGCCGCTTCGCCGACCCCGAGTCCGACTTCCTGTCCTACCTCAACCTGTGGAACTACCTGCGCGAGAAACAGAAAGAGCTGTCCTCCAGCGCCTTCCGCCGCCTGTGCAAGTCGGAGTTCCTCAACTACCTGCGCGTACGCGAGTGGCAGGACATCTACAGCCAGATCCGCCAGACCCTCGGCGCCCAGGTGGGCAGCGCGACGGCCGACCCGCGCCAGGTGCACGCCTCGCTCCTGGTCGGGCTGCTGTCGCACATCGGCGTCAAGGACGTCATGGAGAAGCGCGCCCCCGACGGCCGCCGCCCCATCCAGGAGTACCTGGGCGCCCGCAACGCCCGCTTCGCCATCTTCCCCGGCTCGGCGCTGGCCAAGAAGCAGCCCCAGTGGGTCATGTCCGCCGAACTGGTCGAGACCTCACGGCTGTGGGCCCGCGTCAACGCCAGGATCGAGCCCGACTGGGTCGAGCCGCTCGCCCAGCACCTGGTCAAACGGACCTACTCCGAGCCCCACTGGGAGAAGAACCAGGGCGCGGTCATCGCGCTGGAGAAGGTCACCCTGTACGGCGTGCCGCTGGTCACCGGCCGCAAGGTCAACTACGGCCGGATCGACGCCGACCTGTCCCGCGAGCTGTTCATCAGGCACGCGCTCGTCGAGGGCGACTGGGACAGCCACCACCGCTTCCTCCAGGACAACCGGCGGCTGCTCGAAGAGGTCGAGGAGCTGGAGAACCGGGCCCGCCGCCGCGACATCATGGTCGACGACGAGGCCCTGTTCGACTTCTACGACCAGCGGGTGCCCGCCGAGGTGGTCTCGGCCCGCCACTTCGACTCCTGGTGGAAGCAGGCCCGGGCCGCCACGCCCGACCTGCTGACGTACTCGCCGGAGATGCTGGTCAACGAGGGCGCCGACGTCAGCACCCGCGACTACCCCGACAACTGGCGGCAGCTCGGCCAGCGGATGAGGCTGACCTACCAGTTCGAGCCGGGCGCCGACGCCGACGGCGTCACCGTGCACGTGCCGCTGCAGGTGCTCAACCAGGTCAACTCCGACGGCTTCGACTGGCAGATCCCCGGCCTGCGCGAGGAGCTGATCACCGCCCTGATCCGGTCGCTGCCCAAGCACCTGCGCCGCAACTTCGTGCCCGCCCCCAACTACGCCAAGCAGGTCCTTCAGGGCGTGCGCCAGGGCGGCGAGCCGCTGCTGGAGGCCGTGGAGCGGGAGCTGCTGCGGCTGACCGGCGTACGCGTGCCGCACGACGCCTGGCAGCTCGACCAGGTGCCCGACCACCTGCGCATCACCTACCGGGTGATCGACGAGCGCAAGCGCACGGTCGCCGAGGACAAGGACCTCGACGCGCTCAAACGCCGCCTGGCGCCGCGCCTGCGCAAGACGCTCTCGGCCGCCGGCGACGACCTGGAGCAGTCGGGCCTGCACACCTGGAGCTTCGGCACCCTGCCCAAGGTGTTCGAGCAGGGCCGCATGAAGGGCTACCCGGCGCTCGTGGACGACGGCGACTCCGTCTCCGTCAAGATCTTCGAGACCGAGCTGGAGCAACGCCGCTCCCACTGGCCCGGCACCCGCCGCCTGCTCCTGCTCAACGTCACCAACCCCGCCAAGTCGCTGCTGGGCAGGCTCTCCAACCAGGCGAAGCTGGCGCTGTCACGCAGCCCCCACGGGGGCGCGGTCGCGCTGTTCGACGACGTGGTGAACACGGCCGTGGACAAACTCATGCTCGACGTGGGCGGCCCCGCCTGGGACCCGGTCTCGTACGACCGCCTCTACCAGCACGTGCGGGCCCACCTGCACGACACCTCGGCCGACGTCCTCGGCCGGGTGGAACAGATCCTCACCGTCTGGCACACGATCGGCGGCCGGCTGGACTCGACGCGGGCGAGCGCGGCCACCTCCGACATCCGCGACCAACTCGGCAAGCTCGTGTACGCGGGCTTCGCGACGGCGACGGGCTCGCGGCGGCTGCCCGACGTGCTGCGCTACCTGCGGGCCATCGAACGCCGCCTGACCAAGCTGCCCGAGGAGCCGTGGCGGGACCAGGAGTGGATGGACCGGGTGCACAAGGTGGAGGACGCCTACGAGGACGTGCTGGCCCGGCTGCATCCGGCGCGGCGCACGGACCCGGACGTGGTGGAGATCCGGTGGATGATCGAGGAGCTGCGGGTCAGCTTCTTCGCCCAGACGCTGGGCACGCCCACCCCGGTGTCGGAGAAGCGCATCGCCAAGGCGATGGAGAAGCTCACCCCTTGAAGATCGACGTGTCGAGGTCCACGTCGCTGATCCAGCCCTCCCAGTCATGCTCGTCCATGACGGGAGTGAGGGCCCGATCGAGACGCATCGCGCAACGGGCGTGCTGAGGGGCGCCGGCCGGGCTCAAGATGAGATTTCTCTTGATCACCTCGGCTCGAACGGCCGCCGCCCGGAGGTGAACTGAGGTGAATCAGTACAGTTGGGGAGACTTGTCTGGGAGGGCTGATGGTCAAGGCCGTGGTGTTCGACGTCGGCGAGACGCTCATCGACGAGACCCGCATCTGGTCGCGGTGGGCCGACCGTCTCGGGGTGAGCAGGTTCGTGCTGATGGGCGCGCTCGGCGGGATGGCCGCGCTCGACCGTCCCCACAGCGACGCCTTCCGGCTCGTCCGCCCCGGCTTCGACGTCGAGGCCGAGGTCGCCGCCTGGGAACGTGACGAGCCTGACAGCCTGCGCAACCACTTCGACGCCGACGACCTCTACCCCGACGTCCGGGAGGCGCTGGCGGCGCTCCGGCGGGCCGGGTACCAGGTGATCGTGGCGGGCAACCAGCCCACCCGGGCCTATGACGCGCTGGTGGCGATGGATCTGCCGGTCGACTCGGTGCACACCTCCGACGGGTGGGGCCTGCAGAAGCCGGCGCCCGAGTTCTTCGCCAAGGTGGCCGCGATCG
This sequence comes from Nonomuraea rhizosphaerae, assembly GCF_019396405.1. Classification (GTDB taxonomy): domain Bacteria; phylum Actinomycetota; class Actinomycetes; order Streptosporangiales; family Streptosporangiaceae; genus Nonomuraea; species Nonomuraea rhizosphaerae. Next base: position 6,869 of record NZ_JAHKRL010000284.1, read on the forward strand.
CCGGGCGGGCGCCCGGCGAGATCCTGTACGTGGGCGACCGGCTCGACAACGACGTGCTGCCGGCCGGGCGGGCGGGCATGCGGACCGCGCTGCTGCGCCGGGGGCCCTGGGGGTACCTGCACGCCGAACGGCCGCAGGCGCGGGCCGCCGACGTGATCGTCGACGACCTCCACGCCCTGCTGCCCGCCCTGGAACGTCTGAGCTGATCCGGTCCACCCGTCGCGGGGAGGCCTGGCGGGATCGCCCGGGTCTGAGACGCCCGCCAGGATCGCCCGGCCTGTGGCGGTCGATCCCCCTACGGCGGTGGCGGGTGGCTCGTCACAGCCGGTCGTCGGGGTCGATGCGGACCGCCCGCTCCTCGGCGGACAGGTCGTTGTCGTCCATCCCCTGGTCCTCGCCGATCTCCTCGCTCTCGACGTCCGGCTCAAGCCCCTCGTCGGGCTGGGTCAGCCGGTGTCCCGGACGTCGCGCCTTCTCCCGGTCGGGCAGCTCGGCGCGCAGCCGCTCGTCGAGCGTCGCCTCGTACGCGGGGTCGTCCTCCCTGATCTCGTGGTTCATGCCGAGGTCGTCGGTCCACTCGTCGACCTCGGTCTTCTGCTCGTCGGCCATGCCGTACCGGTCCGGAGGCTGTTCGCTCATACGCGCTCCCTTACCCAGCGGACGCGCCCGAATCCTGCCCTCCGGCACACCCTTACCTCCCGATGGCCGCCCCGATGATCGAGCGCGGGTCGGCCGCCCCGGCCAGCATCCCGTCCGGGCGCACGTCGATGAGGTGGGCGTGCCCGAACGCGCTCCCGTACGGCTGCGCCGCCACCCGGTGGCCGAGCGCCGTCAGGCCGTCGGACCAGGTGGCGCCCTCCTCCAGCTCGACGAGCGGGTCCTCGGGCGCGGCCCAGGTGTCGAACCCGGTGTCGCCGGGGCTCAGCCGCCACCGCGGCCTGGACACGGACTTGCCGGGCGACTCGCCGTACTTCAGCAGCCTGGTGATGACCTGGAGCAGGATCTGCGGCTGCGCGTCGCCGCCCATCGTGCCGACGACCGAGCGCAGCGAGCCGTCCGGGCGGGTGATCAGCGCGGGCGCGAGCGTGTGGGGCGGGCGGCGGCCGGGGCCGTACTCGGCGGGGTGGCCGGGCCTGAGGGAGAAGCCGATGCCGCGGTTGTGGAGGTTGATCCCGGTACGCGGCTCGAAGAGCATGCTGCCGAACCCGGCCGCGTTCGACTGGATCAGCGACACGCCCATGCCGTCGCCGTCCACCGCGCACAGATAGGTGGTGTCGCCGTCGGCGGAGGGGACGCGCACGCGCAGCCGCGCGGCGGGATCGACCATGGCCCGCCGGCGCGTGATCTCGTCGTCGGTGAGCACGTCCTTCGCGCCCTCGTGCAGCACGTCGAGCCGGTCGTGCCCGGCGGCGCGGGCGGCCTCGGCCAGCAGGTGCGCCCAGGCGGGGTGGCGCGGCGAGATCGGCAGGTCCAGGCCGTCGGCGATGCCGAGCGACAGCAGCAGGAGGTAGCCCTGGGAGTTCGGCGGGATCGACCACACGTCGTGGCCGAACGCGCGCACCCTCAGCGGCTCGGCCCAGTCGGCCAGCGGGCTCGCCAGGTCGGACCGGGTGTACTCGCCGTCGCCCAGCTCGATCAGGCCCTCGCCGAACTCGCCCAGGTAGAAGCCGTCACGCCCGGCCGCGGCGACGGACTCGAGCGTACGGGCGAGGCCGGGCCTGGCCATGCGGTCGCCCACCGTGCGTACGGCCGTGTAGTCGCCGCCCCCAGGACGCTGGGCGGCCAGGCGCGCGCCCGGCAGCATCAGCGGCGAGGCGGGGAACCCGTCGCGGGCCAGCCCGATCGCCGGTCGCAGCAGGTCGGCGAGGGGGAGCCGGCCGTACCTGGCATGCAGCGCGAGCCAGCCGTCCACGCAGCCGGGCACCGGCACGGAGCGGATGTCGTGCTGGTGCGGCATGCCCCGGTGCCCCTCGGCGCGCAGCCGGTCCGGGTCGGCGCCCGAGCCCGCCCGGCCGGAGGCGTTGAGCGCGGCCACCGCGCCGGAACCGTCGTGGACCAGGGCGAACAGGTCGCCGCCCAGCCCGCACATGTGCGGCGCGGTGACGGCCAGGACGGCGTTGGCGGCGATGGCCGCGTCGGCGGCCGACCCGCCGCGGTCGAGCGCCGCCACCCCGGCGGAGGAGGCGAGGTGGTCGACGCTGCACACCATTCCATTGGGGGCATATCTGGTGTTCTGCACGTTGCGGAGCTTACGTTCACGAACCGGACAAACTCTAGGTCTCAGCGGGGGATGTCGGCGGGGGTGAACAAGGGGTCGGGGTCGAGCGGCGGCAGCGCCACGCCGAGCTGTTCGAGCGCCTGGCGCAGGGCTCCCTCGCTGGAGATCACCAGGTCGTAGATGTTGGCGGTCTGGTGCGCCTCCACCATCCGCTGAACCGTGTCGACCAGGTGCTCGGCGTCCTGCCTGCGGTCCTCCAGCATGCGGTGCACCACCTCGGCGGCCAGCTCGGGCTGCTGGGCCAGCTTGACGGCGTAGCGGGAGGCCCAGCTCGTGTTCAGCCCGGCCAGGAACGTCTCGGCCTGCCGCCTGAGGTCGTCGAGCGCCCGCAGCCGCATCGCCACCGCCTTGGCGTTCGCGGTGATGGCGTGCTGCCTGACGACGTTCTCACGTTCGAGATCGCGCGCCTCCTTGGTCAGGCTCACCTCCACCCGCGCGACCCAGCGCCGCTTCAGCGTCGCGTGGTTGATGAACGCGGCCTCCAGGGCCTGGTTCGCCTCCCGCTCGGCCGTGCCCGGGCTGAACGGCGAATGCCTGCGGCACACCTCCCGCACCACCGTGTGGATCAGCTCCTGCGCGGCCTGGCGCTCCTCCTCGACCCCCGCCCAGACGCCTTCTCCTGCCGCCTCGCGCCGGTCTGCTGGGTGCAGCGCACCCGGACCAGGAAGCCGAACGCGTCGCCCATGGCCGGGGTCTCGTACTCGGCCGTCGTCCTGTCGCCCGCCTCCCGGCTCTCCGGGGCGGGCACGATGCGGTTGATGAGCCACGTCATCGGCGCTCTCCTTGCCTCAGCAGCCCGTGCAGGGCCACGCGTTCCTCAGCGGTGACGACGCCCCGCGCCAGCCAGAACCTGAGCTGGAAGGCGAGCGCCTTGTCGAGCTCCGGATGCCGCCCGCCCACCAGCCCGAACGTCTCCCGGATCACCTGCGGGCAGGCGGCCCACCTGGTCAGCAACTGCCAGACGGCGGCCGTCGCGGCCCGGTACCTGCCGTCCTTGCGCCTGTCGTGCGCCCACAGCAGCGCGTTGCCCCACAGCGTGCCGAGGGCGGCGACCCGGTCGCTCTCCATCAGCGCGGGACGGCCCTCGGGCAGGTAGGCCAGCCAGATCAGGGCGAGCGCGGCGGTCTGCCTGACCCACACGTTCTTGTCGCCCGCCCATCTCGCGAGCGTCTCCAGGACCTCGTCCGCGGTCTCGGCCGTGTAGACCTCCGTCACCGCGTCGGCGACCGTCTCGTGCAGTCCCCTGCTGGTGGAGTGGGAGGCGATCTCATGGAACGTCTCCAGCGCGCGGCCGACCGCCTGGATGCCGATCCGCGACCCGTAGACGGCCGCGACGGCCAGCCGGTGCTGGTAGTTGCCCTTCGACCAGTCGTCGAGCAGCTGATGGACCCGGCCGGCGAGGTCCGGGTTGACGAAGGCCGCCTCCAGCGCGCACCTGGCCATCCTGCGGCCGTGCACGGTGCCCGTCCAGGGGTCCAGGAACTCGGCCTTGGCCGTCGCGAAGTCGCAGGCCGCCAGCTGCGCCACCGCCTGGGCGGCCCTGATGGCCACCCGCTGCTCCCCGCTCGCGGTCAGCTCGCGCAGCCACTCGTACAGCAGCTCGCGCAGCGCGGGCTGCTTGGCCCACGCCACCTGCAGCACCAGCGGCTTCGCGTCCGGGCGCAGCCAGATGCGCTGCGCGTCGCCCGGCGCGCTGGAGGGCTCGGTCCTGACCCCGTCGTAGTGCAGCCACGTCTCCAGCGAGTCCCACACGCGGAGCCGGGGCCGCCGCTGCTCGTGCACCTGCTCCCTGATCAGCGCGTCGAGCCGCAGCGCCGCCTGTGACACGGTGGCCTCGCTCAGCCCGTGGAGCACGCCACTGCTGAGCAGGAAGCAGCGGCTCAGCGAGTTCGCGCCCGGCCCGAGCGCCTCGCTCAGCCGCTCGCGGGAGGGCCGGTCCAGCGATTCGAGCACCTTGTCGAGCGGCACGCCGCGCCGCCGCTCCTCGGCTATCCGCGCCGCCAGCCATCTGGCCCTCCCCGGCGAGCAGCCGTCCAACTGCTCCGTGAGCCGCGGCGGGTGCTCGCGCAGCCCAAGCTCGTCCACCCGTTCGGGCGAGCCCAGCTCGTCCCGCAGCCACGCCGCGAACACCGCCCCGACCGGCGGCGGGTCGTGCTCCACCTCCACGTGGCCGGTCGCGCCGCTGGACCGCGTGAGCACGACGATGCGGCACTTGGCGGTGAACGCCACCTCGCGCAACTGAGGGATGAGCCGGCCCAGATCCGGCCCGTCGGCGGTGTCGTCGAGCAGGTAGCCTCTGGCCCCCGCCAGGTCCGCGGCGGTCAGCTCGCTCAGGTCCCTGGCGGTGTTCAGGGTGCCGAGCGGCGATCTGCCCGGCTCGCCCGCCCAGTCGAGCAGCGCCGCGAGGGCCGTCGTGGCCCGGCCGCTCCGCCTCGGCCCGCACAGCACCACGACGTCGTTGTTCATCAGCCGCTCGGCCAGCGTCCTGCGCGAGCGGGTGGGCACGGTCAGGCGGCGGATCCCGTCCACGTGCGCGGGCGTCAGCAGCGTGACGAGCCGGGCGGTCCTGGCCCGCTCGCCGAAGTGCCGGTCGCCGAAGTGCTGGTGGACGGTCTGGTCGCCGTGGGCGACGTTCGCCCCGGTGCCGGCGACGTCGTAGGCCACCGCGAGGCCCTCCAGGCGGAAGCGGCGGTTGCGCTCCTCCTCCAGCCCGCGCTCCTCGGGCGGCCGCCCGTCGGTCTCCTCCGGCTCCTCGGCGGGACGCTCCTCCTCAGCGGCGTCCTCGGCGGCGTCACCAGCGATGTCCTCGGCGACGTCCTCCGGGGCGTCCTCGGCGGCGCTCCGCTGCTGAGCGGGTTCGGGCGGGACGGGCTCGGGCGGCGTCTCCCCGGGCTGCTCGCGCGGCTGCTCCAGGCCCTCTTCCTCGCTCATCGCCCGAACTTCTGCCTGATCGTCTGGTCGCCGTGGGCGACGTTCGCGCCCGTGCCACTCACGTTGAACACGGGCCCCTGCGTGAGAGGCGTCGCGGGCGGCTCGGACGGCTCGGGCAGCTCCAGCGCGTGCACGTTGTGGCCGGGAAGGTGGATATAGGCGGTGTAGCGCTGCTTCTTGGCCGCCACCTGGACCTCCTTGAACCGGTCACGCGGAGGGCTGCCGCGCTCGCCCTGGCCGACGCAGTCCTCGTAGACCCGCTGGGAGACGATCACGCCCAGGAGCGCCTCGGGGCAGGCGTCCATGGCCTGGCGCAGCGGCTCGGCGCCGACCAGCCGCCCGACCGCCACCGCGTGGTCGCCGGGGACGCCGTTGGCGCCCTGCCGCACCGGGCCCTCATGGACGGACAGCCGCACCCGCATCCGCAGCCTGGCCGTCTGGGCCTCGTCCACCGCCATGGCCAGCGCCTCGACGAACGCCCCCACCACGCTCTCGCGGCGCACGCCCGGCGGCAGGACCGCGAACTCGCCGTCCCCCTGCGGCTGCCGCTCCCAGGCGGGCAGCGCGAGCCCGGTCTCCGTGGCCGCGCGCTCCACCGCCTCGACCAGCGCGAGCTGGAGCCTGGCCTGGTCGGCCCGGTTCCGCGAGCTGTAGTCCTCGATGTCGGTGCCCAGCAGCATCCTCTGCTCGTCCATCCGCTTCCCCCTTCTCGGCAGGCTCCAACGATGGCTTGGCCGGGGACCCCCGTCCCCGGATTTATCCGGGTTCATCGGTCATTTCCGCGTACGTGATCAGGCCCGGGAGGTCCATGATCAGGACCCGTTTGAGCCCGCGCCTGACCAGGCCGCGGCGTTCCAGGTCGCGCAGGGTCTTGTGCACGGTGGCCTCCCTGACGCCGATGAGGGTGCCCAGCTCGGCCTGGGTGAGCGGCACGCCGATGTCCAGGCCGTCCGGCGTCGTGCGGCCGTGCCGCTCCGACAGCGTCAGCAGCAGCCTGGCCAGGCAGATCGCCGCCTCGTACCCGGCCAGGTCGATCCTGCGCTGGTTGGCCCAGCGCAGCCGCTCGACCACGAACTGGGTCATCGCCAGCCCGGCGGGCCCCGAGCGGGCGACGAAGTCGAGGAAGACCGGCGCCCTGACGACCGAGACGCGGCACTCGCCGCAGGTCACCACGCTGGCCGAGCGGGGGCTGTCGGTGAGCGGCGCCATGTCGCCCACCACGTCGCCGCCGACGCGCACCGCCAGCAGCGCCTCCGAGCCGTTCTCCACCTGGGCGGTCACCTTGGTGACGCCGCTCAGGAGCACGAAGACGGGCCCGTGGCGCTCGCCCTGGCGGATCAGCGTGCGGCCGGCCGGGTAGCGGGCCTCGGCGCCCAGCGCCAGCAGGCGCTCCCTGTCCGCGGCGGGCAGGTAGTGCAGGAAGGTGCCCGCGGGGAAGGCGCTGTCGCGCTCCATCCGGCACCTCCGGGCACGGGGGCTCCTATGAAGGCGAATATGGCACCGGGCAGAAGATCGATCAACGCGTCAGACGGGTTCCAGCGGACGGTCGCGGCTCACCAGCGCCGCGTAGTGGCCGTCGAGCGACATCAGCGTGTCGTGGGTGCCGCGCTCGACGACCCGGCCGTGGTCCAGGACGACGATCTGGTCGGCGTCGCGGACGGTCGAGAGGCGGTGCGCGATCATGATCGTGGTACGGCCCTCCGCCAGCGTGTCCAGGGCCTCCTGGACGGCGCGCTCGGTCTGCGTGTCCAGGGCGCTGGTGGCCTCGTCGAGCACCAGCACCGGAGGGTTGCGCAGCAGGGTGCGGGCGATGGCCAGCCGCTGCTTCTCACCGCCGGAGAAGCGGTAGCCGCGCTCGCCCACCAGCGTCTCGTAACCGTCGGGCAGCGAGGCGATGTGGTCGTGGATGTGCGCCGCCCTGGCCGCCGCCTCCAGCTCCTCGTCGGTGGCCGAGGGGCGGGCGAAGCGCAGGTTCTCCGCGATCGTGGCGTGGAAGAGGTAGGTCTCCTGCGAGACCACGCCGACCGTCTCGGCCAGCGCCTCGAAGGTCAGCTCGCGTACGTCCACGCCGTCGATGGTCACCCGGCCGCCGCTGACGTCGTACAGGCGCGGCAGCAGGTAGCTGAGCGTGGTCTTGCCGGAGCCGGTCTCGCCGACGACGGCCAGGCTGGTGCCCGCCGGGACGGTGATGTCCACGCCGGACAGCGTGGGCGCCCCGCCGGAATCGTCGGAGTCCGGGTCGTCCGGGTCGTCCGGGTCGTCCGGGCCGTCGTAGGAGAAGTCGACGTGCTCGTAGCGGACCTCGCCGCGCACGCCGCTCAGCGTCCGCGTGCCCGGGTGGATGTCGACCTTCAGGTCGAGGTACTCGAAGATGCGCCCGAACAGCGCCAGCGAGCTCTGCACCTCCACGCCCAGCCGCAGCAGCGACACCGCCGGCCGGAACAGGCTGACCTGCAACGTCGTGAACGCCACCAGCGTCCCGACGGAGATCACGCCCGTGTAGCCGACCGCCCAGTAGACCAGGGCCGGCATCGCGGCCATGATGATCTGGATCGACGACTGCCGCCAGCGTCCGGACATGCTCGCCCGCACGCCCAGCTCGGCCAGCTCGTCGGAGGACTTGGCGAAGCGCTCGGTCAGCTCGGGGGAGCGGCCCATCGTACGGCCCAGCAGGATCCCGCTGATCGACAGCGACTCCTGCACCATCGAGGAGATCACGGCCAGCTTGCGCTGGCGTTCGGCGGTGATGCGCTGCCGTTCGGAGCCCACCTTGCGGCTGATCCACACGAACACCGGCAGCAGCAGGAGCGAGACGACGGTCAGCCGCCAGTCGAGCGCCAGCATGGCCACGATCGTGGCGATCACCGTGGTGAGGTTGGAGATCAGCGACGTGGCGGTGGAGGTGACCACCGACTGCATGCCGCCGATGTCGTTGGCGATGCGCGACTGCACCTCGCCCGTCTTGGTGCGGGTGAAGAAGGCCAGCGACATACGCTGGAGGTGGGCGTAGACGGAGGTGCGCAGGTCGTGCATGACCCGCTGGCCGACCGTCGTGGACACCAGCGTCTGCAGCACGTCGAACACGCTGGTGGTCACCGCGACCGCGATCATGCCCAGCGCGAGCAGGGTGAGCAGCATGGCGTCGCGGGACGGGATGGCCACGTCCAGCACCTCGCGCAGCAGGAACGGCGAGGCCAGCGACACCAGCGACGACAGCAGGATGAGCGCCCCGACCACGGCGAGCCTGGCCCGGTAGGCGCGGAACAGCTTGATGATGCGCCGCAACGGCGCGCGTGGTTCCTCGGTCAATAGGACTCCTTTTCAGATGTTCACTCAAACAGAGGTTAACTCATATTTGTTCCCTCGATAAGCTGGCCGGATGGAAGAGGTGGAGCTGTCGGAGCTCCTGCACAGGGTGAGCCGCCGCCTGCGGCACGGGTACGCCCACCGGCTCATCCCCATGGGCGTCAGCCCCGGGCAGGCGAGGGCCCTGCGCGCGCTCGCCGAGGCCGACCGGCCGCTCAGGATGGTGCAGCTCGCCGACGCGCTGCGCATCGTGCCCCGCTCGGTGACGCCGGTCATCGACGCGCTGGAGGAGGCCGGGCTGGTCCGCAGGGAGGTCGATCCGGCCAACCGGCGCTCCACCCTGCTCGTGCTGACCGACGCCGGCCGCGAGATGCACGAGCGGTCGCGGGAGGCGCGCAGGGAGGCGGGCCAGGACCTGTTCGCGGTGCTGACGGCCGACCAGCGCGACCAGCTCAGGGAGCTGCTCGGCGCGGTGGACCGCCAGGTCCACTAGCCCGGTGAGGTGATCCTGCCGCCGATCACCGTGGCCAGGCAGCGGGGGCCGCTCAGCAGGGCCGCGTACGGGTAGCGGCCCCTGGCGTCGAACACCGCGAAGTCGGCCCGGCTCCCCGGCCCGAGCGACCCGACCCGCCCCGGCCCGCTCGCCATGCCCAGCGCCCGCGCCCCGCCCAGCGTGGCGGCCTCGACCAGCTTGCGGTCCAGGCCCTTGGTCCTGTGGCCGCGCTCCTTGGCGTGCCGCCTGATCGTGCGCGCGAGGCCGAGCAGGTCGCCCGGATCCCCGGCCCGGGGGCCGTCCCCGGTGGAGGGGCGGGTCGCCAGGGCGACGTGGTCGCTCTCGTCCAGCAGCGCGAGCGAGCCGTCGGGATGCGGCGGCGACGGGCACAGCGCGACCACGCTCTGCCGCAGCCGCAGCAGCTTGCGCTCCCCGGGGTCGAGCGGGCGCCCGCAGGTCACGTGGCAGTGCGGGCCCAGCACGCCCGCCTCGTCCAGCGCCGCGGGGGAGTGCCGGTCCAGGTCGGCCATCAGCCGCAGCCCGAACGTCCTGGCCAGCACCGCCACGTCCTCCAGGACCTGCGGGTCCGGCGTGTACGCGGCGATGCCCACCGTACGGGGGCGGTCCACCTCGCGGATCGCCGTGATGACCGCGTCACGCCCGGTCGTCTCCCAGACGTGCTCGGACTCGTACGACACCTCCACGTACGACACCCCCGGCAGCCGCGCGGGCTCGGCCGGATCGGCGACCAGCCCCGCCCGCGCCGTGACGCCCGGCGGCGAGGGAGCGGCGGCGGAGCAGGCGTCCACCAGCCCGGCCACGATCATCCCCGGCCAGCGGTGCTCCCGGGTGACGGGGAAGTAGGCCAGCAGGTCCTCCCGGGGCCCGACCTGCAGGACGCGGTCGCCGCGCACGGCGACGGCGGCGCCGCGCAGCGGATCGGCGCACATCGGCAGCACCAGCGGGGCCGAATGGAGGACTATGGGTTCGGGCGCGCGCCCGCGCAGAGTCGGCTTGAACTGTTGTGCGGCACGCTTCGCGGAGGGCATCAGAGCTCCCGTCGGATCTTCCCCTCCCGGCATTAAACGTGAGCCCGGCCACCTGCGCAACGAGCCGGCGCGGGTGTCCGGTCAGCCTCCGGACCTGGGACGGTAGCGGCCCGACAGCCGGGCGAGCTTGAGGCTGAGATGCAGGGCCAGCCGCTCGCCGCCGTCCTTCAGGTCCGTACGCGCCAGCTCCTCCACCCGCTGCAGCCGGTAGTACAGGGACGTGCGGTGCAGCCGCAGCGCCCGCGACGCCGCCACCGCGCTGCCCGCCAGGTCGAGGTAGGTCTCCAGCGTCTCCAGCAGCGCCAGGTGCTGGTCGTCGCCGAGCAGCTCGGCCAGGCCGGGATGCAGCTCGTGGTGCGGCAGGTGGGTGAGCATCCGGTACACCCCGAGCCGCGCCCACTCCGCCGACCTGCCCAGCCCCGGCACCCGGGCGGCCACCTCGGCGGCGTGCCGCGCCTCCGCGTACGAGCCGGCGGCCTCGGCCAGC
>NZ_JAHKRL010000285.1 GCF_019396405.1 Nonomuraea rhizosphaerae
GGCGGCACCGGTGCATGGCCGCTGTACAGCTACGGCAGCTGTACAGCGGTGACAACTACGGCGGCGCGATCCGTTGCGGAGATGCCGTTTCCCAGCGTGGAAACGGCCCGCGCGGGCGCGCACAGCCGTGGCGGCGCGATGGGTCGCGGAGAGGTCGCTCCTCCGGCTGAGTGTGTTGCCGGTCGCTCGCCTGAGGCTGTGTCCCCACCGCTCCCCGGGGTGGTAATCGGCGGCGGCGGCGCGCGGCGCGGATGCGGGAGAGGATGCGGATCGTCTGCTTGGTGCCCGGTTGCCAGCCCTGCTGGATGAGGAGGTCGGCCACGTTGTGCAGCAGCTCGGCCGTCTGCCCCGGGAAGACGTCTCTGCGGACGACGATGATGCGCCAGCCCAGGCCGCGCAGCTCGGTGCGGCGGCGCTCGTCCCGGAGCTGGTCGGCCTCGGCGGTGTGGTGTTGCTGGCCGTCGTACTCGACCGCCACCTGGAAGTCGGGCCAGCCCAGGTCGAGGTAGGCGTGGTGGCCGTCGGCGAGGGGGACGCGGATCTGGGTGGCGGGCCGGGGGATGCCGCCGTCCACGAGGATCACCCGGAGCCAGCTCTCCCGGGGTGAGCCGGCGCCCGCGTCGGCCAGGCTGAGCAGGTCGCGGATGTGCCAGGACGGGCACTGGTGCCACAGGGCCTCCAGGTCCACCCCTCGGCGCAGGAACTGGTCGAGCGCGGCCACCGCCTCCAGGCGGGGCAGCCGGCGGGCGCAGTCGAGGGCGGTGCGCTCCCGGGTGGTGAGGCGGATCCCGTCGTGCTCGGTGACGTCGGCGGCGGGCAGGGAGGTCACGTGGGTGACGCAGCCGGGGACCGCCAGGTGGCCGGGGGCGATGAGCTCCACCGGCCAGTCGTCCTCCGCCGTGTTGAGGCTCAGGACGTGCAGGCCCCAGACGTGGGCGGCGGTGCGCCGGCAGGCGACCGCCTGGGGGATGGCTCGGGTGATGCGGCGGGCGCGGTCGAGGAGGGAGGACTGCGGGAGGGGGGTGTTCATGGGGTTCAGGATGGCTGGGGGGAGGGGTGGCGGAAGGCGCCGAACGGGGTTCTGTGGATAAGCCGGGAGCGTCTTCCAGCAATGTCCCCCCCTCAGGCCGTACGGACGCCCCGCCGAGGCTTGGACAGGCCGTACAAATCACCGCTCAAGCGGCGCGCAGAGCCGGTAGCACCTCCGCCGCCAGACGCTCCATCTGCCCCTGGAAGTCCCCGCCCACCGGCATGAGGTTCAGCGACGTGAACCCCAGCTCGACCAGCTCCAGCAGCCGCTCCACCACCTCTCCCGGCTCCCCCGCCACCACCGACCGATCCCCCGGCACGGCCGCGCCCACGCTGACCGACACGTTGTACACGCACTCCACCGCCCGCCCGGCCGCCAGCACCCGGCGGCGCATCTCCACGGCCTCGGCGGGCGGGGCGAAGCCCAGTGAGGGGATCCAGCCGTCCGCCAGCTCCGCGGTGGCCGCCAGCGCGCGAGGGCCGTACGTGCCGAGCCAGATCGGGATCGGCGTCTCCGGCTTGGGCTCCATGGACGCCTCCAGCGTGTGGTAGCGGGAGCCCTCGTACGTCAGCGCGGGCGACGACCACAGCCCGCGGATGATGTGGATCGCCTCCACCATGCCGTCCACCTTCTCCCGCGGCGTCGGGACGCCCAGGCCGAAGGCCCGGAACTCCTCGTCGGAGTATCCGCCGCCGAGCCCGAGGATGAGCCGTCCCCCGGACAGCCGGTGCAGCGACTCGGCCATCTTGGCCACCATCGCGGGCGACCGGTACGGCACCCCGAGCACCCGCGTGGCGATCCGGATCCGGGAGGTGGCGGCGGCGATCCAGGTGAGCATCGTCCACACCTCGTACGTGGGCGACGTCCCGCACGGGTGGTCGGAGGTGGACACGAAGTCGAACCCCAGCTCCTCGGCCAGCCGCGCGTCGCCCACCGGATCGGCCCCCGGAGCCGCCGACGGCGAGATCCCCACCCCGAACATACGACCTCCCACAGCATTGGTTTACATGTAAACCTAGAAGCAGGCTTGGTTACATGTCAACTAAACTCGGAAGGCATGGGGAAGACGCCGCGGTGGCTGGACGACGCCGAGTTCAGGGCCTGGATCGGCTATCGGCGGATGCGGCTGCTCCTGGACGCCCAGGTCAGCCGTGATCTGCTGCGCGACTCGGGGCTGTCGGCGCCCGACTACGACGTGCTCTCGACCCTGTCCGACGCCGAGGGGCACCGTTTCCGGCTCACCGGGCTGGCCGAGCGGATGCTGTGGTCGAAGAGCCGCCTGTCGCGCCACATCTCCCGGATGGAGCAGCGCGGCCTGGTCACCCGCGAGGAGTGCGAGGGCGACGGGCGGGGCGCGGTGATCGTGCTGACGGAGGGCGGCCGGCGGGCCATCGAGGCGGCGGCCCCCGATCACGTGGAGTCCGTACGCCGCCACTTCGTCGACCTGCTGACGCCGGAGCAGATCGACGTGCTCGGAACGGTGTCGGAAACGGTCCTGACGCACCTGAGAGAGACGCACCTGAGAGAGACGCACCTGAAAGAACAGGACCAGTGAGCCGACAACAGGGTCAGGACACCCAGATGGGGCTCCAGTCGGCCACCTCGTGGAAGCGGCGCAGCTCGGCGAGCCCGGACAGGTTCCCGCACCAGGCGCCGTAAGGCGGGCGCTCGAAGCCGCTCTGCACCATCGTCAGCCGTGTCCTGCCCTCCGACTCCTCCAGCTCCCAGGTGGTGACCTCGACGCTGCCCCAGTCAACGGACAGCCGGCGGCCGGGCTCCAGCTCGACGACCTTCGCCACGTGCGGGTCGTCCGACGGGTCGCCCATCACGTAGTCGCCGCCGACGCGCGGCTCGATCCGGATCGGGTACCCGAACCAGCGCGTCACCGACTCCGAGTCGATCAGCGAGTCGAACACCCGCTCCCTGGAGGCCGCGATCAGCACCTCGGCCCGCAGGTCGGAGCTGGTGAAGTCGGCCTTCGGGGTGAGCGGGCGGCCGGCGAAGTGCTCGGCGAGGTTGGCCAGCATGAGGCACCAGTACGTCTGGATCACGCCCCGGATGTTCGACTCCGCCAGGGCCTCCTGGAAGTCGAAGTGGGTCTGCGAGACCGACACGATCGTGCTGGACGGGCTCTCCTCCTCGACCCCGAACTCCACCGTCGTGTCCACCCCGCCCAGCGGCCAGGAGAACCGCACGGTCGTGTCGTCGGCGTGCAGCGGGCGCTGGTGCGGCGCGTCGCCCTCGGGCGTCGTGCGCCCCCAGAACGCGTACCGCTCCGGCAGGTCCACCTCGGCGTGCTCGGCCAGCCAGAGGCGCAGGGCCGCGGCGTCGGTCAGGGCGTGGCGCACCTCCTTGACCGGGGCTTCGACGCGGGCTCGTACGGTCATCGGCTCACTCATCTGACGATCCCTTCGGATAACAGGCGACGGCGAGCTTGAAGGCGTCCCCCTCGGCCCCGCCGTACCTCGTGAACAGCTCCTGGAGCATCCCTTGCAGGTCGTGGAGGAACTCCTGGCGCTCCTCCGGCCGCAGCCGGATCTCGCCGGACAGCCCGATCGAGGGCAGCTCCGGCGCGGCCCTGTCCAGGCCCGCGATGTCGGCCTGGACCTCCTCCATGAGGTCCAGCAGGTAGCCGAGGCTCAGCTCGTCCTGCGGCCGGCGCAGGCCGATGCGGCCGACCAGCCGGGGCGACAGCCAGTACGAGCGGGCGCCCGCCCGGTAGATCCCCTCATGGATGCCACGCACCTTCCGCTCGGACACCAGGTCGACAAGACCGGCCTCCAGCAGCCGTTTGACGTGGTAGTAGACGCGCTGCGGCGTCTGGCCGAGCCGGTTGGCGACCTCGGTGCAGGTGCGCGGCTCGGCCAGCTCCCGCAGCACTTCGACGCGCTGCGGCTTGAGCAGCGCCTCGGCCTGCTCGATCCGCTCCAGGTACAGGACATCTCTCATCGCAAAGACGATCCTTTACATAAAAAACATTTTTGTCAATGACGCGTGCCACAAGGGCACCCGCACGCGGGGGTGATCAGGGCCAGGAACTGTCCTGGTCAGGGTCGCCGCCGTCCGACAGCAGCCGGATGTCGGACTCGACCATCATCGCCACCAGCTCGTCGAACGAGACCGTCGGCTCCCAGCCGAGCTGCACCCGGGCCTTCTTCGGGTCGGCGCACAGCAGGTCGACCTCGGCGGGCCGGTGCAGGGCCTGGTCGGTGACGACGTACCGCTCCCAGTCGAGGGAGGCCGCCGCGAAGGCCGCCCGCACCAGCTCGCGCACCGACTTCATGCGGCCCGTGCCGATCACATAGTCCTCGGGCGTGCCCGCCTGGAGCATGAGGTGCATGGCGCGGACGTAGTCGCCGGCGAAGCCCCAGTCGCGCCGCGCCTCCAGGTTGCCGAGCCGCAGCTCGGTGGCCATGCCCAGCTTGATCCGGGCCACGCCGAGCGACACCTTGCGGGTGACGAACTCGGCGCCGCGCCGGGGCGACTCGTGGTTGAACAGGATTCCGGAGACGGCGTACATGCCGTACGACTCGCGGTAGTTCTGGGTGAGGAAGTGCCCGTACGCCTTGGCCACCCCGTACGGCGAGCGAGGGTGGAAGGCGGTGCTCTCGGTCTGCGGCGTCTCGCTGACCTGCCCGAACATTTCGGACGACGAAGCCTGATAAAAGCGGATCTGGCGGGAGGAGGGGCCGCCCCGCGACACGCCCGAGCACACCCGGATGGCCTCCAGCATGCGCAGCACGCCCATCCCGGTCACCTCGGCCGTCAGCTCGGCCTGCTCCCACGACATGGGCACGAACGAGATCGCCCCCAGGTTGTAGACCTCGTCGGGCTGCACCCGCTCCACCGCCGAGATCAGCGATCCCTGGTCCAGCAGGTCGCCGCGGACCACCTGGACGTCCGCGAGCAGCTTGCGCATCCGCGACACGCGCGGGTTCGCCTGACCGCGGGCCAGGCCCCAGACCTCATAACCCTGGCCGAGCAGATACTCGGCCAGGTACGAACCGTCCTGGCCAGTGATACCGGTGATCAGAGCGCGCCTGGCCAAGGAGTCCTCCCAGTAGTGCGACCGCGTCCGTTGGGACGGGAATGTACAGCTAAGCGCCTCGATACAGCACCCCGAGCCACCTAGAACACGTTCCACCGAATCACGCTCGGTTAGCCCAATGCCGCAGTTCGTGCGGTGTTTGGCGGCATGTGGCAACAATTCCAGGTGACCTACCGAATGGTAGCCTTCTCGGACTAAGGTCATCTTTCACGGTACACGCCCGTCTCAGGGCCTACCGGGCGGAGAAAGGGGTGTCCGTGCGGGAGCGAACCGGACGCAGTGAGCAGCGGACGCAGTGAGCAGCCCGATGAGCACCGACTCGCTGCGGATCGCGCTGCTGTCCTACCGCAGCAAGCCCACCTGTGGCGGTCAGGGAGTGTACCTGCGCCACCTCAGCCGCGAACTGGTCGCCCTCGGGCACCACGTCGAGGTCTTCTCCGGCCAGCCCTACCCGGAGCTGGACAAGGGCGTGATCCTCCGCGAGGTCCCGAGCCTCGACCTGTACCGGGACGAGGACCCGTTCAGGACCCCGAAGCTGCGCGAGTACCGCGACTGGATCGACTGGCTGGAAGTCGGGACGATGTGGACGGCCGGCTTCCCGGAGCCGCTGACGTTCACCCTGCGCGCGCACCGCGAGCTGAAGAAGCGGGTGGGCGACTTCGACGTCGTCCAGGACAACCAGACGCTCGGCTACGGGCTGCTCGGCATCCAGAAGCTGTTCCCGGTGGTGGGCACGATCCACCACCCGATCAGCGTGGACCGGCGCATCGAGCTGGAGGCGGCCACCGGCGTCAAGAAGCTGACCATGCGCCGCTGGTACGGGTTCGTGAAGATGCAGGCCAAGGTCGCGCCCCGGCTGAGCCCGATCCTGACGGTCAGCGAGTCGTCGCTGGCCGACATCCACCGCGACTTCAACGTCCCCCAGGCGAACATGCGCCTGATCCCGCTCGGCGTGGACACCCGCTACTTCCACCCTCGCCCCGACAAGCCCAAGCGGCGGGGCTCGATCGTGGCCGTGGCCAGCGCGGACTCCCCCATGAAGGGCGTCGCCACGCTGCTGCGGGCCGTCGCCAAGCTGGCCACCGAACGCGACGTGAACCTCACCGTCGTCAGCAGGCCGACCCCCGGCGGGCCGACCGAGCAGCTCGTGCAGGACCTGTCCCTGCAGGAGCGTGTCCGCTTCGTGCACGGCATCTCCGACGACGAGCTGGGCGAGCTGATCGCCACCTCCGAGGTGTCGGTGGTGCCGTCGCTGTACGAGGGGTTCTCGCTGCCCGCCGTCGAGCACATGGCCTGCGGCACGCCGCTGGTGGCCAGCCGTACGGGGGCGCTGCCCGAGGTGGTCGGGGACGCCGCGATCCAGGTCGCGCCCGGTGACTCGGAGGAGCTGGCCGCGGTGCTGGGCCGCCTGCACGACTCGCCGGAGGAGCGCGAGCGGGTGGGCAAGGCCGGCTACGACCGGGTGATGGAGCGATACACCTGGAACGTCGTCGCGCAACGGACCGTCGAGGCCTATCGGGAGGCCATCGAGGCCCGCCGTACCCGCTCCCGCTGAAGCCGCCCGTACCGCTGAAGTTCCCGCTCACCTCAAGGAGATGTGACAAGTGCTCACCGTGGACTTCGCCAGGCTGCCCGTCGGCCCCGGCGTACGCGTGCTCGACCTGGGCTGCGGCGGCGGCCGGCACGCCTTCGAGGTGCTGCGCAGGGGCGCGGACGTGGTCGCGTTCGACATGGACCAGGCCGAGCTGGACGGCGTCTCGTCCATGTTCGCGGCGATGGACAAGGCGGGCGAGGTGCCGCCGGGCGCGGGCGCCGAGACGGTCCAGGGGACGGCGCTGGACATGCCGTTCGAGGACGGGTCGTTCGACCGCGTCATCGCGGCCGAGGTGCTGGAGCACATCCCCGACGACATGACCGCGATGCGGGAGATCTTCCGGGTGCTCGCGCCCGGCGGCACCGCGGCGATCACCGTGCCGAGCTTCCTGCCCGAGCGGATCTGCTGGGCGCTGGACGAGGACTACCACACGGCACCGGGCGGACATGTCCGGATCTACACACTGGCCGAGCTGTCGGCCAAGCTCAAGTCCACCGGCTTCCACATCGGTCCCCACCACCACGCGCACGGGCTGCACGCCCCGTACTGGTGGATCAAGTGCGCGGTCGGCGTCAACAACGACGAGCACCCGCTCGCCAAGGCCTACCACGAGCTGCTCGTCTGGGACATCATGAAGCGCCCGCCACTGACGCGAGTGGCCGAGAACCTGCTCAACCCGCTGATCGGCAAAAGCGTGGTGCTCTACGTCAGGAAGCCCGTCGCGTGATCACCCGCGACGAGGCCATCCGCACGGCCTTGAGCATCGCGGCGATCCAGCAGGACGACGGCGGCGTGCCCTGGCCCGAAGGACACGTGGACGCGTGGAACCACGTCGAGTGCCTGATGGCGATGAGCGTCGCCGGTCTGCGCGAGCCCGTCGCCAAGGGTTACGACTGGCTGGCCGAGCACCAGCGCGACGACGGCTCGTGGGCGATGAAGGTGGTCGACGGCGTCGCCACCGAGCCGGGCGGCGAGTCGAACCACGCCGCCTACATCGCGGCCGGCGTGTGGCACCACCATCTCGTGACGGGCGACCAGGGGTTCACCGAGCGCAGGTGGCCGATGGTCAAGTCCGCGCTCGACTACGTGGTGGGGCTGCAGACCGAACGAGGCGAGATCGTCTGGGAGCGTGACGCGCGGGGGCGGCCCTCCTCGTACGCGCTGCTGACCGGCTGCGCCTCCATCCACCAGGGGCTGCGCTGCGGCGTGCTGCTGGCCGACCACCTCGGCGACCCGCAGCCGCACTGGGAACTGGCCGCCGACCGGCTGGCACACGTGCTGGCCGCGCACCCGGAGGCGTTCGCCGACAAGAGCCGGTACTCGATGGACTGGTACTACCCGGTGCTCGGCGGGGCCGTGCGCGGGGCGGCGGCGGTGGAGCTGCTGGAGCGGGAGTGGGGGACGTTCGTGGTGCCGGGGCTGGGCATCCGGTGCGTCGCCGACCAGCCGTGGGTGACCGGCGCGGAGACGTGCGAGCTGGCGCTGGCCCTGGACGCGCTGGGCGACCGCGAGCGGGCGCTGCGGCTGTTCGCCGACGTGCAGCACCTGCGGCACGAGGACGGCTCGTACTGGACGGGGTGGCAGTTCGTCAACCGGCGGCACTTCCCGCACGAGCGCAGCGGGTACACGGCGGCGGCGGTGGTGCTGGCGGCCGACGCGCTGAGCGGCCTCTCGGCGGCGGGGGGGCTGTTTCGCGACGTCTCGGCGGTCAGCGTCTCTCCCGCCGACCGGTCTCTCTGCGGCTGTGCCGCAGTGCAAGCGTGACTTTCTTTACGGCAGGCATGGGCCGGCCCCAGTCGCCGACCAGGGCCGGCGGCTGTCCAGGGGAACGGTCCTCCGGTGATGCGAGGCTGGGCGCCGTTACGTGCGTCCGGTTGACCGGAGCGCGCTTTTCCCAGACCGGAGCGTGCTCTCCCCCGGGCCGGAGCGCGTTCTTCCAGGCCGGAGCGTGTTTTCGTTGAGAAGCCGTGACGCAAGGTGTTTTGCCGCATCTTTGCCGGGAAATGCGGAGCGGCATCGCTGAAGGCCCTATTGGGGTCACTAGCTTCGTGAGTGGCCGTACGAGGCGTCTTCGGGGGAAGCGTGGGCGACACGGGCACAACAACGTACTTGGAGCAGGACAGGACCGAGCCGACACTGTCGCCGGTCCGGGGTCTGCGGAAAATGCTGGCCAAGAAGCCGCTTGAGGCGGATCTGGCCCAGCGGAGGTTCCGGCTGCGGCAGGGACATCCCCGCGAAACCATCGAAGGTGCTGAAAAATCGTACTTGTTCGGCTTCAACGCCGTCCTGTCGCGAGAGATCGGCAAGATCGAGGAAGTGTCCGTCGAGCAGCGGAGCTTCGCGTACGAGGGAGCCGGTGCCGCCTGCACCGTGCTCGACCTGCTCACCATGACTCGGGGCCGGCGCCTTCACGAGCTACTGGCCGGCCCCGCCCAGCATCACCGCCACGCCGCCCTCCTGGGCGCCGGTCGCGGCCACGCGCTGCTGCGGCTGCGGCCCGTACGGGGCGTGCGCGGGGCGCACCACCCGCTGCTGCGCTGGCTGGCCGTGGACGGCTTCGGCTTCCAGTGGAGCCTGCAGCGGGCCGATCGGATGGTCGGCGAGCGGATCATGCCCGACCTGCTCACCAGGGCCCACTGCGCGATCTTCGACCAGGGGCTGGGGCGGCTGCTGTGGATGCACGAGTGCGCCTCGCCCGACGACCTGGCGACCAGGATCGAGGCGTATCCGGCCCCGCGACGGGGTGATCTGTGGACCGGCGCCGGGTTCGCGGCCACGCACCTCGGCGGCGCGGACCTCGACGAGCTGTGGTGGCTGACCGACCACGCGGGGGCCGACGGGTTCCGGCCGCATCTGGCGCAGGGGTGCGCGTTCGCCGTGGCGGCCGGGCTCCAGGCGGGGCCGCTGCCGGACCACGTCGCGCAGGCCGCGCCGATCCTGGCGGGGGCCGAGCCGGACGAGGCCGCCCTGTGGACCGACGGCGCGCTCCTGGAGCTGGGCGACGACCCGCACACCCACGAGGACTTCCTGGCCTGGCAGTTCCACACCCGCCGCGCCTGGAACCGCCGCCACCGCTACTGACCCCGGGGCCGGACACTCGGCTCCACCAGGCTCAGATGCCCGGCCCCACCCGCTCCAGGACCCGCAGCGAGCCCTGCGCCGACCTCTCGGTGAAGGCGCCCGACTCCAGCGCCCGCAGATAGACCCGGTACGGCGCCTGCCCGCCGTCGGCCGGGTCCGGGTAGATGTCGTGGAAGACCAGCGCGCCGCCCTCCATGACGTGCGGCGCCCAGCCCTCGTAGTCGCGCGTCACCGGCTCCTCGGAGTGCCCGCCGTCGATGAACAGCATGGCCAGCGGCGTGTTCCACAGCCCGGCCGCCTGCTCCGAGCGCCCCACGACGGCGATCACGTGGTCCTCCAGCCCGGCCGCCGCGATGGTCTGCCGGAACGTCGGCAGCGAGTCCATCTTGCCGAACCGCGGATCGACCAGCGTCGGATCGTGGTGCGCCCAGCCGGGCTGGATCTCCTCCGAGCCGCGGTGGTGGTCGACGGTGACGACCACGGACCCGGCCTGGCGGGCGGCGGCCCCGAGATAAACGGCGGACTTGCCGCAGTATGTGCCGATCTCGCAGATCGGGCCCAGGGAGCCGTACTGCAGGGCCGCCTCGAAAAGGGCCAGCCCTTCCGGCTCCGGCATGAACCCCTTGGCGTGCTTGGCCGCGTAACGCAGCTCCGGCGGCATCGTCATAGGGATGCACACTAGTAGAACCGAACAACATTCCAGCGGACCCCTTGCCGGGCATACTGCAACCTGTTCTACTTGGCAGCGTGAATCAGCGCGCTCGCATCGCGATGTCCGACGACGAGGTCGCCGCCTTCCTGGAAGAGGCCCGTAAGCTCCAGCTCGCGACCATCAACCCGGACGGAACGCCCCATCTGGTGACCATGTTCTACGGCCTGGACGAGGGGCGGATCGCGTTCTGGAGCTACGCCAAGGCGCAGAAGGTCCGCAACATCGAGCGCGACCCCCGGGTGAGCTGCCTCGTCGAGGCCGGGGCGGACTACAACGAGCTGCGCGGCATTCTGCTCTACGGCCAGGCCGAGCGGGTGGACAATCTCATGGACATCGGCATGCTGGTCGCCCGCAGGATGACCCCGGGCGTGGCGGACGAGCTCCTGCTTCCGTACGTCGAGCAGACCGGGCGCAAGCGGGTCGCGTACGTCGTCGAGCGCACCAAAGTGGTCTCATGGGACCACAGGAGGCTCACATGAAGGTAAGAGTGGACGAGATGGTGTGCGAGGCCAACGCGGTCTGCATGGGACTCGTGCCAGAGGTGTTCGACGTCGACGACGATGACCAGCTGCACATCCTGCGGCCCGAACCACCGCCCGAGATGCTGGACCGCGTCCGTCACGCGGTCCGTTCGTGCCCCAAGGCAGCTCTTTCCCTAGAGGAATAGCCAGTCGAGGAATGACCGTTTCGGGGACCAGCCGGAGGAGGAACACCCCATGCGCGCCGCCATTCTGCACGCCGTAGGCGACGACAAGCTCGACATCCGCGACGACGTCACCCTTGCCCCCGTCGGACCGACCGACGTAAGGGTGAAGATCAGAGCGACGGGCGTCTGCCATTCGGACCTGTCGGCCATCTCAGGCGTGCTGCCTCAGCCCGTGCCGCTCATCCCGGGCCACGAGGGCGCGGGAGAGGTGGTCGAGGTGGGCGAGCACGTCGCCACGGTCCAGCCGGGCGACCACGTGATCGTCAGCTGGCGGCCCGCCTGCCAGGACTGCGACCTGTGCCTGGGCGGGCAGCCGTACCTGTGCATGAAGTACGTGATCGAGTCGTTCACCAAGGGCAACTTCCGCATCGGCGGCGACAGCACGGTGTTCGGCATGGCCGGGTGCGGCACCTGGGCCGAGGAGATCGTCGTGCCCTGGCAGGGCGCGATCAAGATCGATCAGGACGTGCCGTGGGAGGCCGCGGCGCTGATCGGCTGCGGCATCACCACCGGGGTCGGCGCGGCGCTCAACACCGCGAAGGTCCGTCCGGGCAGCACCGTCGCCGTCATCGGCTGCGGCGGCGTGGGCCTGTCGGTCATCCAGGGCGCGCGCATCTCCGGCGCCCGGACGATCCTGGCCATCGACCCGCTGACCTCCAAGCACGAGCTGGCCAAGAAGGTCGGCGCGACGCACGCGGTCACCCCCGAGGACGTCCCGAACGCGCTGAACGAGCTGACCGGCGGCGCCGGCTTCGACTACGGCTTCGAGGTGGTCGGCAAGGCGGCGACCATCCAGAGCGCGTGGCAGGTCACCCGGGCCGGCGGCGACGTCGTCGTGGTCGGCGCGGGCGCGATGGACGACATGGTGTCGATCTCGGCGTTCAGCCTGCTGTTCGAGGGCAAGAACCTGCTGTCCAGCCTGTACGGCGAGGCCGACGTACGGCATGACTTCCCGTACTTCGCCAAGCTCTACAAGGCCGGCAAGCTCGACCTGGAGTCGATGATCAGCTCCCGGATCCGCCTCGCCGACCTGAACGACGCCGTGGCGGCGCTCAAGGGCGGCGAGGTGGCCCGGCAGATCGTGCTCATGGACTGAGCCGCGACGGAACCAGGAGCAGGCGGGCTCACCCCCATGCGCCCGCCTGCTGCCTGACGGAGACGTTGAGCCGGTTGAACAGGTTGGTCACGCCGATGACCAGCAGCAGCGAGGACAGCCCCTGCTCGTCGTAGTGCTCGGCGGCCTCGTCCCACACCTCGTCGGGCACCGCGTCCGGGCGGTCGCCGAGCCGGGTGACGCACTCGGCCAGCGCCAGCGCCGCCCGCTCGGCGTCGCTGTAGTACGGCGTCTCGCGCCAGCCCGCCAGCGTCCAGATCCGCTGGTCGCTCACCCCCGCCTTCCTCAGGTGGTCGCCTCCCATGTCGAGGCAGGGGCCGCAGCCGTTGATCTGGCTGGCCCGCATGTGGACCAGTTCCAGCGTAACGTCGGGCACCCCTCCCTTCCTAGCGGCCTTGTTGAGGGCGTGTATGGCCTGCATCGCCTCGGGGACGAGGACGGCGGGGTTCTGCATCCGTGCTGCCATGGTCGTTCTCCTTCGGGTAACTTCGTCGTTCACCGCTACGACCCGGCGAGCCGGAAGAACGTGACCGCATGGCCAAACTGCTCTACTCAGCCACGATGTCCCTGGACGGCTTCATCGCCGGTCCCGGCGGCGACATGTCCTGGCTGGCCGAACACCTCACTCCCATGCCGGCGATGGACGACCTCGTCGCCCGGGTCGGCGCGCTCCTGGTCGGCAACCGCACCTTCCGCGGCGACGACCCGCACCGGGGCACGCCCAAGGAGGGCCAGGCGTTCGGCGGCGGCTGGTCCGGCCCCCAGGTCGTCCTGACCCACCACGTCCCCGACACGCCGTGGCCGGACGTCACCTTCGTCCCGGGCCTCCCGGCCGCGGTCGAGCTGGCGAGGAAGGCGGCGGGCGGCAAGTACGTCAACGTCCTGGGCGCCGACGTGGCCCGGCAGTGCCTGGAGGCGGGAGAGCTGGACGAGGTCCTGGTCATCGTCGCCCCGGTGCTGCTCGGCGACGGCGTGCGGCTGTTCGACCACCCCGGCGGCACGAACGTCAGGCTGGAGCGGTACGCCGACGCCCTCCCCGGCCTGGACCACTGGTATCGCGTCGTCCGCCGGTAGAGGGGCCGTCCGGCTTGAGTCTCCACCTAGGGGAGACAGCAGAGTGGGGGGACATGAACGGCGACGCGCTCTACTCGATCGGCGACCTGGCCCGGCGCACCGGGCTGACGGTCAAGACCGTCAGGTTCTACTCCGATCAGGGGATCGTGCCGCCGGCCGAGCGCAGCCCCGCCGGTTACCGCCTGTACGACCTCGACGCCGTCGTCCGCCTGGACCTCGTACGCACGCTGCGCGACCTCGGCCTCGACCTCCCCACGATCCGCAGGGTCCTGAACCGGGAGACGTCGCTCGCCGAGGTCGCGAAGGCGCACGCCGAGGCGCTGGCGGTGCAGATCCGCACCCTGCGGCTGCGGCGCGCGGTGCTCACGGCGGTGGCCAGGCGCGGCTCCACCCCCGAGGAGCTGGATCTCATGCACAAGCTGGCCAAACTGTCCGAGCACGAACGCCGCCAACTGATCGGCGACTTCCTGGGCACCGTCTTCGGCGGGCTGGATCCCGGCGCCGGGTTCGCCGGGATCGCCCGCTCGCTGACCCCCGAACTGCCCGACAATCCCGGCATCGAGCAGGTCGAGGCGTGGGTGGAGCTGGCCGAGCTGTCCCAGGACCCGTCCTTCCGCGCGGTCATGCGGCGGATGGCCGAGCACCACGCGGCCGAACGCGCCCACACCCCCGGCCTGCGTTCCGACACCGCCGCGATCATCCGCGTCATCCGCGCCCGCGTCGGCCCGGCCCTGGCCGCGGGCCTGCCCCCCGGCTCGCCCGAGGCCGGCGCGATCGTCACGGCGATCACGGCCGAACGCGCCCCGGCGGCCCCCTCAGCGGGCCGACTGGAGCTGGCGGACTGGCTGGAGGCGGCGAGCGATCCGCGCAGGGAGCGCTACCTGCGGCTGCTCGCGGTGATCAACGGCTGGCCGGAGCCGGAGAGCCTGGCCCCGGCGTTCGCCTGGTGCGCCGAGGCACTGCGGACGAGGGCGGCCTAGGCAGGCGTCCGCTCAGGCGGAGACGGACACCGGCGCCCACAGCTCGCCGATCTCGCGCCGCGCCGCCGCCAGGCTCTCGGCCGCCAGCGGGATCAGCTCCGCCATCTCCGGCTTCGACTCGGCCAGCGTGAGCTCGGCCGTGATGAACCGTGGCGTCAGGCCGGTGACCTCCAGGCTGTGCGGCAGCCACGGCGCGGCGTGGTCCCATCCCTCGCGAGGGGTCCCGGGGCCGTAGCCGCCGCCGCGGCTGGCCAGGACGATGAGCTCGCGACCGGTCAGCAGCCCGGCCCGGGTCGCGGGGTCGTACGACAGCCCGGCCGTGACCAGGTGGTCCACCCAGGCCTTGACGCTGCTGGGGGCGTTGAAGTTGTACAGCGGCATCCCGAGCAGGATCGTGTCGGCCCGCGCGACCTCCTCGACCACCCGCTGGCTCAGCGCCCACGACTCGGCCTGTGCCGGGGTGTGCTCGGCGGGCGGCACCGTCCGCGCGCCGAACGTCTCGTGGTCGAGATGCGGAAGAGGATCGCGGCCCAGGTCACGGTAGGTGACGGTGCCGCCGGGATGGGCGGTGCGCCAGACGTCGGCGGCCAGGGCGCTGAGCCCGCGGCTGATGGAGCGCTCGCCCTGGATGCTCGAGTCGATGTGCAGGAGGTGAGGCATATCATTCTTCTCTCATAAATCGTTTGTGGTACGTCAATCATTACTATCACACGGATGAATGACAGGGAAAGGTAGACTTGCGACCATGGCCACCCCGCCGGTCACAGGCCCTCCCATTCGCCGCTCGGCCCCGCTGCTCGACCACCTCGGGCGGCTCATGCGCCTGCGCGGAGAGTCGGTGCTGGCGCCGCTCGGCCTGCGCCCGCGCCACCTGGTCACGCTCACGATGCTGCGCGAGGGCGGCGACTGCACCCAGCAGGCGCTGGCCACGAGACTGGCCATGGACGGCACCAACCTGGTCGGCCTGCTCAACGAGCTCGAATCACTCGACCTCATCGAACGCAAGCGCTCGCCCGAGGACCGCCGCCGCCACGTCGTCGCCATGACCGCCGTCGGCGCGGAGCTCCTGACGAAGGCGGAACTGGCGCTGACGGCGGTCGAGGACGAGATCCTCGCCGCACTCGACGCCGGCCAGCGCGAGACCCTCTACGCCCTGCTCCAGCTCGCGACCAGCAAGCTGTGCCCGCCGTCCCCCTGTGGAGAGTGCTGATCGTATGCGCCTGACCAAGTACGGCCACGCCTGTGTCCGCCTGGAGGCCGACGGCAGGGTCCTCGTCATCGACCCCGGCACGTTCTCCGAGGCCGAGGCCCTGGACGGCGCCGAGGAGGTGCTCGTCACCCACGAGCACCCCGACCACATCGACGTCGGGAAGCTCACGGCCGCGCTCGCGGGTAACCCGGCGCTCAAGATCCACCTGCCGCGACCGGCCGCCGAGCAGGCGCCCGAACTGGGCGACGCGGCGGTGGTGGTCGAGCCGGGGCGGCGTCTCACGGCCGCGGGGTTCACCGTCGACGTGGTGGGCGGGGCGCACGCCGAGATCTACGACGGCCTGCCCGGCTGCGCCAATGTCGGTTTCGTCGTGGACGAGAGCGTCTACCATCCCGGCGACTCGCTCTTCGTGCCCGAGGCCCGGGTGGAGACGCTGCTCGTGCCCGCCGCCGCCCCCTGGCTCAAGCTCGCCGAGGCGATCGACTTCGTCCGGGCGGTCAAGCCCGTACGGGCCTTCCCGATCCACGACGCCACCCTCAACGACCTGGGCCACGAATACTTCGCCGGCTGGATGGAATTCAAGGGCGGGACTGACTACGCACAGTTGCGGGTAGGAGAGTCGGCGACGCTCTAGGACTGTCACATTTCGGGGAAGTCATCCGTCTTCATAGGGAGCGCCTTTCGTACCGCAGAGGGGGATGAAGCGCTGTGGTCTTCGTTCCGGACGTTCCCTACACCGACCCCGGCAGCTGGCGGATCGCCATGGAGGCCAGTGCCGCGACCCTGTCGGTGAGCACCATGAAAGGGCCGCGGGTCCTGCACGAGCTGCCGAGTTTCGACGGGGCCTTCCGGCTGACGCCGGCCGGGCTGCTGGCCGGGTTCAGCCTGCGGCTGCCGTTGCCGGACCGCGACGCGTGCCTGCTCTGGGAGGCGACCGACCTCGCCGTGCCTGCCAGGATGAACGCGCTCGCCAGGACGAACGCGCCCGGCGGGCGGGCGAAGGTGCGGCTCGGGCGGCGGGAGACCGTCGCCGACCTCTCGGCGCTCTGCGCGCGCGTCCCGGACGCCAGGTTCGGGCGGGCCTATCTGAAGATCGTGCTGGAGACGGTGTTCCCGTCCCTGAGCCTGCGCTGGCCGGCGAAGGCCCGGCTGCGGCCGGTGGCGCTGAAGCTGTTCAGCGAGATCCGGCCCGTGGGGTGATCCCCCGCCGGGCCGGATGCCGTGAGAGCGCCGGTCAGCGGGTGAGTGCCCGGTCGTCGTCGCTGTGGTCGTGATCGCCGTTCAGGGGGATCTTCTCGCCCCCGTACGCCTTGGACATGCGGGCGCGTAGCCTGCCCAGCGGGCCGCGCATGCCCTTGGGCGGGATGCCCGAGCCGTCCGGGGCGGCGGGCAGCATGAGCACCCGCTCCTTACCGCGCACGTGGGCCTCGATCTCCTCCGACGGCGGGACGTGGACCTCGACGAACTCGCCGTGCGGGAGCCGCTTGACCACGCCGGACTCGACGCCGTGCGCGATCATGCCCGCGTCGGAGCGCTGCAGGCCCAGGCAGAGCCGGTAGGTGATCAGGTAGGCCAGCGCCGGGGCGACGAAAATCAGGACACGGCCCCCGTAGGTGGTCCAGTTCAGGCTGATGTGGAAATTAGCGGAAATTTCGTCGTTTGCTCCGAGCAGCCACAGCACACCGTAGAAGACGATGGCCGTGACGCCGATCGAGGTGCGGTGCGGGTTGTTGCGGGGGCGGTCCACGACGTGGTGCTCGCGCCTGTCGCCGGTGACCCAGCGTTCCAGGAACGGGTACAGCGCCATGCCCGTCAGGACGAGCCCCAGGGGCACCAGCGCGGGGATGACCACGCTCATCGGCACCGTGCCCGCGTGCGACGCGCCGAACAGGTTGAACTCCCACGCCGGCATGATGCGCAGCGCGCCCTCCAGGAAGCCGAGGTAGAAGTCGGGCTGCGAGCCCGCCGACACGTCGGCCGGCGAGTACGGCCCGTACAGCCAGATCGGGTTGATCTGCGCGAACGTCGCCAGCCCGGCGATCACCGTGAAGGTGAACAGGAAGAACGCACCGGCCTTGGCCATGAAGGCCGGGTAGAACGGCGCGCCCACCACGTTGTCGTTCGTCTGCGCCTTTCCTGGCATCTGGGTGTGTTTCTGCACCCACATGAGCACCAGGTGAGCGGTGACGAGCGCGACGAGGATGCCCGGGATGAGCAGGATGTGGATGGAGTAGAAGCGGGAGATGACGTCCCCGCCGGGATACTCCCCGCCGAAGAGGAAGAACGTGAGATACGTCCCCACGAGCGGCAGCGAGATCAGCACGCCCTCGGTGATCCGCAGCCCGGCCCCGGACAGCAGGTCGTCGGGCAGCGAGTAGCCGGTCAGTCCCTCCAGCAGCGCGAGGGTCAGCATGAGCACGCCGATCAGCCAGTTCAGCTCACGCGGCTTGCGGTAGGCCCCCGTGAAGAACACGCGCAGCGAGTGGACCATCATGCTGGCCACGAACAGCAGCGCCGCCCAGTGGTGCATCTGCCGCATCAGGAGCCCGCCGCGCACGTCGAAGCTGATCTCCAGCGACGACGCGTACGCCTCGGACATCATCACGCCCTTGAGCGGCGCGTACGAGCCGTTGTAGGCGATCTCCTCCATGCCGGGCTTGAACCACAGGGTCAGGAACGTTCCGGTCAGCAGCAGGATGATGAAGGAGTAGAGCGCGATCTCCCCCAGCAGGAACGACCAGTGGTCGGGGAAGATCTTGCGGATGTTCCGCTTGACGAAGTTGGCCGCGCCGAGGCGCTCGTCGAGGAAGTTCGACGGGCCCGAGACGGCTCTCGGGACGGCTTTGAGCTCGGTCATTCGCGCCCCACCGTCTCCACATCGGTCACCGTGGGCATGTCATCTCCTTGTGGTCGGTGCCCCTCGGTATATAGACGGCACAGCGGTCGCGGACGTGACACCGCTCCCCTGAGGCGGCGAAAGGGGCCCGGCGGTCGCGTACCGCCGGGCCCCTTTCGTGCGGGTCGGTCAGAAGTCGAACTCCCCCGACCTGGCGCCGCTGGTGAAGGCCGCCCAGACCGCCGCGCTCACCACGTACGGCTCCAGGTCGGGCCGCTCGGTGTCGCGCAGGCCCACCCGCCCGCCGGCCAGCGGAGCGACCTCCAGGCAGTTGCCGTTGTCCCCCGAGAACGAGGACTTCCGCCAGGCGGCGGTGCTGAGCGCCTCGTTCAGTTCCACGTCCATTCCTGCTCCAGCCTTTCTTCTATTCTCTTGACCGACGAACTCTGCGGTAGCGCCTCGGCCCGGCACATTTGATAGCGGAGATTGAGGATCTCCATCTCCGCCGTTCTCTCCCACACCTTTCCCGAAACGGGACTGTCGGCGAACGCGGCGCTTCCCCCGCCCGGCAGATGCGCGATCACGAATCCGCCGAGCAGGCCGGCCGTGACGCGAGCGCTCAACGGGAGGATCTGGATCGTGATCCGGGGGCCGTGCGCCGCCTCGACCAGGGCCGACAGCTGGGCGCGGGTGATGCTCTCGTCCCCGATCGGCCGGTACAGGATCGACTCGTCGAGGACCGCCCAGAGCGTGGGCGGGTTGTCCCGGCGGAAGATCTCCTTGCGCGCCATCCGGGACCTGACCGCCTCCTCCACCTGGTCGTCGCTGATCCCCGGCTTGCCGGCGAGGATGGCGCGGGCGTAGTCGGGCGTCTGCAGCAGGCCGGGGACGATGGTGGGCTCCCAGGTCCACAGCTCCCTGGCGGTCGTCTCGACGTCGAGCCAGGGGGTGAACCCCTTGAAGATGGCCTCCCGCCTGCCGACCGGCAGGAAGCCCACCAGAAGCCCCGCCTCCAGCCCCAGCTTCTCCTCGCAGCGCTTGGCGAGGACCTCGGTCGGGGTGCGCACGGCCCGTTCGACGGAGCCGACCTGGTTGGCGGAGAAGCCGATCCTGTCGCCGAGCTGGCTCTGGGTCAGGCCGGCGGCCAGGCGGAGCCGGCGCAGCTCGTACCCGAAGCGGGCCTCGGCGCTCGCTTCCGGATCCAGTTCTTTGGCAGGACGCATTGCGGGTCTACTCCTACACAATCACACGGGTCCTGTGGTGATTTCACAAGGTAGTGGCTGGATGGCGTCGTGACACATGAATGGCGAGATCGAGTGTGATAACTCGGCCGACAAAATCAAAGAATCCGCCTATTTCCCTTTTTATAGTGAAGGGGGAATTGTGGGGGGATTCGTGGGGATGACGGGTCGCCGCCCGGCGGGGCGCTCTCGTACGATGATGGCGTGCACGGCCTCCTTCGCTCCGTGTGGAACGAGCCCCGCCCCCCGAACGCGCCGGCGCGTGTGTGGCGTGACTGGGTGCTCGTCGCGGTGCTCGCCCCGCTCGCCGTCCTCGAAGGCCTGCTGCGGACCGACCTCCCGGCGCCGGTCGTGTCGGTGGGCATCACGCTCGCGCTGCTGCCCACGCTGCTGTGGCGCCGGACCCACCCGCTGCTGATGCTGGTGATCATCTTCAGCGTCACGAACGTCGCCCCGCTGGCGGCGGGCGGCGAGCGCCCGGAGACGTACACGATGGCGTTCGCGCTGCTGCTGGTGTACTCGCTGTTCCGCTGGGGGTCCGGGCGGGAGGGCGCGATCGGGCTGGCGATCATGTTCGTCTCGGTCACCATCTCGATGGCCTTCCACCGGCTCGTCCCCGCCGACGCCATCGCCGCGTACGCGGTCATGTTCTCGGCCATCACCCTGGGCGGGACGTTCCGGTACCGGTCCAGGGCGCGGATGCGCGAGCTCGACCAGGTAAAGCTGCTCGAACGCGAGCAACTGGCACGCGACCTGCACGACACCGTCGCCCACCACGTCTCGGCCATGGCGATCCGCGCCCAGGCGGGCCTGGCCACCTCCGCGTCGAGCCCCGACGCGGCGGCCGACGCGCTGCGCGTGATCGAGGCCGAGGCGTCGCGCACGCTCGCCGAGATGCGCGCCATGGTCCACGTGCTGCGCCGCAACCAGCCCGCCGAGCTGGCGCCGAACCCGCACCTCGCCGACCTGCAAGACCTCGCCGACACCGACGGCCCCGGCCCGTCGATCGACGTGGAGGTCCGCGGCCAGGTGGATGATCTTCCCCCGTCGATCGGAGCCGCCATCTACCGCATAGCGCAGGAGTCCGTCACCAACGCGCGCCGCCACGCCCGCCACGCCACCCGCATCGAGGTGCGCGTCGCCGCCGACGACACGTCGGTGCGCCTGCGGGTGAGCGACGACGGCGAGAGCGGCCCGGCCCGCCCGGCCGGGTCCGGCGGGTACGGCCTCATCGGCATGATCGAACGCGCCGACCTGCTCGGCGGCACCTGCGAGGCGGGGCCGGGCCCCGACCGGGGCTGGACCGTCATCGCCGTGCTCCCCCGTACGGGAGCCGCGACGTGAGCATCAAGGTGATCGTCGCCGACGACCAGGAGATCGCCCGCACCGGGCTCAGGATGATCCTCGACGCGCAGGAGGGCATCGAGGTCATCGGCGAGGCCGGCGACGGAGGGCGGGCCGTCGAGCTGGCCCAGCGCCTTCGCCCCGACGTGTGCCTGTTCGACATCCGGATGCCGCGCGTGGACGGCATCCAGGCCACCCGCTCCCTGGCTGGGCCCGGCGTGGCCGACCCCATCGCCGTCGTGGTCATCACCACCTTCGACCTCGACGAGTACGTCTACGCCGCCCTCCAGGCGGGGGCGCGCGGCTTCCTGCTCAAGGACGCGGGCCCGGCCCTGCTGTCGCAGGCGGTGCGGGCGGCGGCCGGCGGCGACGCGCTCATCGCGCCGAGCATCACCGCGCGCCTGCTGTCGGCCTTCGCCGGCGCCGGGCGGAGCGCGCCGCCCGCGCAGCCCGTCGAGGCGCTCACGGGGCGGGAGGAGCAGATTCTCGCCGCCGTGGCGCGCGGGCGCACCAACAGCGAGATCGCCGAGGAGTTCCACATCTCGCTGAGCACCGTGAAGAGCCACATCGCGAGCCTGATGACCAAGCTCGGGGTGCGCAACCGCGTCGAGATCGCCATGTGGGCCTACGAGACGAACCGCGTCAGGACCTAGCGATGAGTTTCCCCTCCCCGGCCGGTCAGCATGTGGACCGGTTCGCAGAGGAAGGGAGCGCAATCATGACGGTGATCGTGGCGGGGAAGGTGTTCGTCGATCCCGGGATCAGGGATCGTTTCGTCGAGGCGCACCGCGGGATCGTCGAGGCGGCGCGCGCCCATCCCGAGTGCGTCGACGTGGCGATCTCACCCGACCTCGTCGACCCAGGCCGGGTGAACATCTTCGAGCACTTCACCTCCGAGGAGGCGCTGGAGGCCTGGCGGGCGGTCTCCCCTCAGCCCACGGCGTCCTTCGAGATGCGGGACGCCGAGGTGCTCAAGCACGTGATAGCCGCCTCGGGTCCGCCTTTCGGCTGAGGCCCGCGCGGATCCGCCATTCGGCCACGGCGAGGTTGATCACCCAGGCGGCGCCCATGAGCAGCGCCCTGACGATCCCGCTGGAGGTCCCGAGGATCGACAGCCCCACCCCCAGAAACACGGCCTGGGTGCCCGCGCCGATGCCGATCGCGTAACCGCGCGTCATCCACGCGCGGTGCCGGGCGACGTCCTGCCGCCGGATCGCGACGAAGGCGCGGGCGATCGAGGCCACCATGGCCGTGCCGAACACCAGCCGGAGCCCCGTGAGCAGGACGTGCTCCCCCTCGGCGAGGGGATAGAACACCGTCATCCACAGCCCGGAGAGGCCGGCGCCGAGCCCGCTCACGACCAGCACCCGCCCGGCGGCGCGATGCCAGCCGGGCTTGCGGCGGCGGAAGCGAGGGGCGAACTGGAAGGCCCCGAGGACGCTGAACACGCTGACGGTGACGATGTGCACCACCACGGGCGCGGGCATCGCGAAGAACCGCGCGTTCGCCGGGGTGACGTCCGCGCCGCCGGTCAGCTCGTTCAGCCGGATGGCCCCGGCGGCCACGGGGACGACGCTCAGCAGGACCAGTCCCGCCGGTACGAGCCAGCCGCGCCTGTTTGTGGAGGTCATGACCCGATAGTGGCGATCCGGCGGCCGGGGTTCATCGGCCCGGCGGCCCGTTCCCGATCAGCCGATCAGCCGGAAAAAGGTCGTACTTTCGGCTGTTGAGCCGCCGTACGGGCCTGGACACACTGAGGCTCCCAGCGCTCGCCACCACCCCCAGGAGAATGCGATGAAGGCCTTCGTGCTGCGTTCCTACGGCTCACTGGACGCCCGCCACCTCACCGAGATCGACATCCCGGCGCCCGGCCCCGACGAGGTGCTGATCCGGACGTACGCCACGTCCGTCCAGCCCTACGACTGGCACTGCGCCAAGGGCGAGCCGTACGTCTCCCGGCTGATGCCCGGCGGCCTCGGCCTGCGCAAGCCGCCCATCGACATCCTCGGCGCCGACGTGGCCGGACGGGTGGAGAAGGTGGGCAGGCACGTGACCGAGTTCCTGCCCGGCGACGAGGTGTACGCGATGTCCAAGCGGGGCGGCTTCGCCGAGTACGTCTGCGTCCGCGAGAGCGAGCTGGCCCCGAAGCCCAGGAACCTGTCGTACGAGCAGGCGGCGGCCGTGCCCATGGCGGCCAACACCGCGCTCATCGCCCTGCGGGACGTGGCACAGGTCCAGGCGGGCCAGAAGGTGCTGGTCAACGGGGCCTCGGGCGGCATGGGCACGTTCGCCGTCCAGCTGGCCAAGGCGTTCGGCGCGCACGTCACCGGCGTGTGCAGCGACCGCAACGTCGACCTGGTGCGCTCCCTCGGCGCCGACGAGGTCGTCGACTACGGCAAGGAGGACTTCACCCGGAACGGTCAGCGCTACGACGTGCTGATCGACAGCGCGGGCAGCCGGCCGTGGTCGGCCTACCGCCGGGTGATGACCCGCCGGGGCATCATCGTGCCCGTCGGCGGCCCCGCGGGGCGATGGTTCTCCCCGGCCGGCCGGATGATGCGGGCCATGGCGATGGCGCCGTTCATCCCGCAGACGCTGCGGCTCGCCGACGTGGTCGCCTGCAAGGACAACAAGCGCAACCTGATGCTGCTGACCGGGCTCATCGAGGGGGGCGAGGTCACGCCGATCATCGGCCGGACCTTCACGTTCAAGGAGATCCCGGAGGCGGTCGCGTACTCGGAGGAGGGGCACGCGACCGGCAAGATCGTCATCGCGATCTGAGCCGGTCAGGGATCGCGGACGTGGAGTGCCTCGCGTTGCGCCGGGCTCAGGCGGTCCGGCCTGGTGGTGACGGTGTACGCGCCGGACCCCGCGCGCCGCAGGACGAGCGGGTCGGCGATGTTCGGGCGCTGTTCGAGCAGGTCCAGGGCGTCGGTGGTCCGCCGCGGGGGCAGGTCCAGCGCGCCGGCCAGGTCGGCGGCCGTGAGCGGGCGGGCGGCGTGGACCAGGGCGGCGAGCACGGTCAGCGCGTCCCGCACCAGGTGGTCGGTGAGGTCGCTGCCGCGCATCTCGTCGCTGAGCCAGGTGAAGAACTGGCCCATCTGGTCCAGCCGCTCCCCGGCGGGCGTGCCGGCGCCGAAGATCTCGACTCCCCTCCGCGCGGCCTCGGCGACCGTGGCGTGTGCGCCGGTGTCCGTCTGCCAGGCCCGCATCCAGGTGCCGTCGTCGATGACGTACCGCTGGCGGCGCCCGCCGGGGTCCGGCTCGCGCCCGACCAGGTCCATCGCCTCCAGGTAGCGGATGGCCTTGGACACCGACGCCGGGCTGACCCGCAGCCGGCGGACGAGGTCGGCCGCCGTCAGGCTGCCGGAGTCGGTGGTGAGCAGGCGGACGAACACCCGGGCGACCATCCGCGGCAGGCCGTTGACCGCCAGCAGGGCCGCGAAGTGCTCGGTGAAGTCGCGCGCCACCTCGCTCGATCCCGGCCGCCCGTCGTCCGGGGGCTGCGCGGCCTGGGCGGGCCTGCCACGGCGGGCCCGCCGCGCGGCGCTCTGCTGGGCGCGGTCGGGCAGGTAGTCGCCGGACGTGCCGTTGCGCGCCACCTCTCGGCTGACCGTGGACGTCGGCCGGCCCAGCCGCCTGGCGATCTCGGCGTACCCGAGCCCTTCGGCGAGCCAGCCGGCGATCCGGCGGCGGTCCTGGTGGGTCAGCCTGCCTCCGGGCATCGGCTCGCCTTCTTCCGTGGAACGGGGTCCGCGGACAAGTGTGCGTTCATTCACAGCATGTTGCAACGGTGAATTGCTTTTATCGGCAAGGCTGTTGCAACGATTCCAGTATATTGTCGCAGCTAAAGGCCGCTAAGTCGAAATTAGTTCGTTGACGGTTGATTGAACGCAACGTAGCCTTTTCTCGCCTGGAAAATCAATTGAAGGTGGGAGCGACATGCATGTGATGGCGATTTCCGCGATCTCCGACGAGAACGGCTTCTGGGGCTCGTTGAAAAAGGCCCACGGCAAACTTCCCAAAGGGGCGAGGTGGGTCCTGGCGGTGTCGAGCACCGGCGGCGGCAAGGCGGTGAACATCATCGTCCACGACTCGGTCGACGGCGTCAGGGACTTCTTCGAGGGGTTCGCCGGGCCGTTCGCCACGACGGAGTTCTGCGAGGCCGACGCCGCCAACGCGGTCGGCCTGCAGAAGTAGGCCGCCGTGGCCGAAGAGCTGGACATGGCCCGGATCAAGGCCAGGACCGCCGAGCTTCTTGCCGAGTATCACGTGCCGAGCGCCGCGATCGCCGTTCTGGCCGACGGTGAGATCACCGAGCTCGCCGTCGGCGTCAAGGACCTGACCACCCGCGAGCCCGCGACGACCGACACCATCTACCAGTGCGGCTCGCTGTCCAAGACCTGGACCGCTCTGGCCTTCATGCGGTTCGTCGACGAGGGGAAGGCCGGCCTGGACGAGCCGGTGCGGACCTACCTGCCCGGCTTCGCGGTCGCCGACCCCGGGGTGAGCGCCAAGGTCACGCCCCGCCACCTGCTCAACCACACCAACGGCATCGAGGAGGACTTCGGCGACCCCGGCGAGGGCGACGACGTGTACGAGCGGATGGTCGCCGCCATCGCCGGCGCCCGGCAGGTCCACCCCCTCGGCCACACCCACGGGTACAGCGCCGCCCTGGGCTACGCCGTCCTGGCCCGCGTCATGGAGGTGATCGACGGCAAGAACTGGGACGAGATCATGAAAAATCGTCTCTTCGATCCGCTGGGGCTGACCAGCACCACCAGCCGCCACGACCTGGTCGACCAGGACCGGGCCGCGACCGGGCACCTGATCCGCTCCCTCGGCGAGGGTCCCATCGTCTCCCCGCTCGGCCACCTGCCGCGCTCCTACGGCCCGGGAGGCAACATCACCTCCACGGCCCGGGAGGTGGTCCTGATGGCGCACCTCCTCCTCGACCAGGGAAGGACCGCGAACGGCACGCGCGTCCTCTCGGCCGAGGCCGTCCGCGAGATGACGGGGTCCCGCGTCCCCGTGCCCGACCCGTACATGTTCGGACCCGAATGGGCGCTGGGGCTCATCGTGTGCGACTGGAACGGCCGGACCGTCTACGCGCACGACGGCAGCACCGTCGGCCAGCACGCCCGCCTGCGGGTCCTGCCGGACTCGAACCTCGCCGTCGCGATGCTGGCCAACGGCGGCCCGAGGGACGGCTTCTACCGGAAGGTGTTCAACGAGATCCTGGCCGGCCTGGGCGCGGCCACGATCCCGGACCTGCCCGAGCCTGACCTGACGCTGAAGCTCGACCTGCCCGCCTACGAGGGCGTCTACGAACGGCTCGGCACCCGCTACGAGGTGACGGCGGAGGACGGCGGGCTCCGCCTCACGCTGGCGCTCAACCCGTTCGAGGCGCAGTACCTCGGCAAGCCCGACCGCATCACGTACGAGCTGCTCCCGATCAGCGACACGCACTTCCTGATGCCCTCCGACGACCCCCTGGAGGACACCCAGACCGTCGCCATCTACGACTTCGCGGACGGGGCCGCGCGGTATCTCCACACCAACTGCCGGGTAAATCCACGGGTCGAGGGTATGGCGGCCTATCTCCGGTAAGTTCCCTTGGTGATGACCACGACCACCCTCACAGCGACGTCGGCCACGCGCGGGACCGCACGCCTGGCCTGGCTGGACGCCCTGAGAGGCGTCGCGGTGGTCGCCGTGCTCGCCGAGCACCTCCTCCAGGCGGTCCTGCCCGCGTTGCGCCCGTACTGGTTCAACATGGGCATCTACGGCGTCCTGGTGTTCTTCCTGGTCAGCGGGTACATCATCCCGGCGTCCCTGGAGCGCCGGGGAGAGCTGCCGGACTTCTGGATCTCCCGGATCTTCCGCCTGTACCCGCTCTACCTCGCCATCATCGGCCTGGTCCTGGCGACGTCGTGGTGGATCCCGGTGCGCGAGGCCGTGCCGGCCGACCCGTCCGCGGTCGCCGCGCACGCCACGATGCTGATCGACGTGGTGGGCGTGGCCGCCGTGGTGGACACCATGTGGACGCTGTCGTACGAGATGGTGTTCTACCTGGTGGCGGCGGCGCTGTTCACGGTGCGGGCGCACCGCCGCAGCAACGAGATGGCCGTGGCGTTCGCCGTGGCCGCCGTCCTGGCCGGGCTGTTCCTGTCGGGCGCTCCGCTGGGCGGCGGCGCGCTCGCCTGGGTGTCGTGCGTCGTGCTCGCCGTGGGCCTGGCGTGCGTGGTGCTGAACCGGCTGGCCGTCCCGGCCTCCCGCGTGCTGGGCGTCGGCGCGCTGCTGCTGCTGGTACTGGGCAGCCGCGCGCCCTGGCTGGGGCTGGCCCTGCTGGCGGTGATGTTCACCGGCACCGCGCTGCAGCGCTGGGAGTCGGGGACGGGCGCCCTGTGGCCTGTCGGCGTCACCGCCACGCTGGTGGCGCTGGCGCCAGCGTGGGCCGTCCAGGCGGGCTGGTGGTGGGTCCAGCCCGGCGTGTGGATCACCACGCTGGCGCTGGCGGCGGCCACGTTCGCCGCCGGGATGGCGCTCAGGCGGCGGCGGGTCCCGCGGGCACTGGCCTGGCTCGGGCTGGTCAGCTACTCGATCTACCTGGTGCACGTGCCCCTGCTGAACGTCGTCAACACCTACGCCTGGGACCTGCGCTTCGCCTCCCCGCTCGTGCAGGTGCCGGCCGCGATCGCGCTCACCGCGGCGGTCCTGCTGGCCGCCTGGCTGGCCTACCGCTGGATCGAGCTGCCCGCCCAGCGCCTCGGCCACCTCGTACGCACGCGCCGCCGATAGCCTCGCCCGGCTCACCGCAGCGGCACGGGCGCGGGGCGTTCGCAGGTGGAGGCGACGGTGACCGCCGAGCCGGAGCGCGCCGACGCCAGCAGCGACTCCATGACGTCGAGCACGTGGAAGCCCATCGTCCCACTCGCTCTGGGCTCCCCGGCCGTCGCGAGGTCGAGCAGGCCGACCCCCCGCCCGGCCGCCGCGTACCCGGCCGACGCCGGCAGCGCGCGCCACTCCCGGTCGCCCACGCCCGCCAGCAGGACCTCGCCGTCGAAGTGGTTGGGGTCCGGGACGAGGAGGGAGCCCGCCTCGCCGTGCACCTCGATGCGCGGCGCGCTGGTCGCCGCCGCGTCGAAGCTCATCACCAGCGTGGACAGCGCCCCCGAGTCGTGCGTGAGCACGCCGGTGACGTGGGTGTCGACCAGGACGGGGACCTCCTCACCCTCGCGCGGGCCCGAGCCGATGATCCTTTTGTCGCGGGTCCGGTTGGCGGCGCCGATGACGGAGGCCACCGGGCCGAGCAGCGTCACCAGGCTGCTGACGTAATACGGGCCCATGTCCAGGAGCGGGCCGCCGCCGGGGGCGTAGTAGAAGTCGGGGTTGGGGTGCCAGCGCTCGTGACCGGGGGTCATCATCGTCGCGGTCGCCGCCACCGGCCTGCCGATCAGGCCGTCGTCGATCGCCTTGCGCGCGGTCTGCGTACCCGTGCCTAACACGGTGTCCGGCGCGCACCCCACGCGCACGCCCGCGCCGGCCGCCGCCCGCATGACGCGCGCGGCGTCGGCCAGGGTCGCGGCGAGCGGCTTCTCGCAGTAGACGTCCTTGCCGGCCGCGACGGCCCGCAGCGCGACCTCGGCGTGCGCGGCGGGGACCGTCAGGTTGAGCACGACGTCGATCCGCGGGTCGGCCATCAGCTCGGCCACGCTCAGCACGTCCACGCCCGCGTACGGCCGCACCGCCTGCCTGGCCCGGTCGGGGTCCAGGTCGGCCACGGCGACCAGGGCCAGCTCCGGCAGCCGTTCGATGGTGCTGCCGTACTGGGTGAAGATCACGCCGCAGCCGACGACGCCGACGTTCACCGGGCGGCCCACAGCATCCCCCTCTCGATGACGGTGCGCACGCTGTCGTCCCGCAGGACGTCGAGGCTGTGCCCGGGGGTCGCGACGAAGATCCGCCCGCTGCCCCACTTCCGGGTCCAGATCGCCGGTGAGGTGACCTCCCGGTGCCAGGGGTCCCACGGCCGGACCTTCTGCGTGGTGGTGGCCAGCACGTCGGCGTAGTCGTCGGTCAGCACCCAGTACTGCTCGGTGACCAGGTCGAAGTCGGAGATGCCCGCCGTGATGGGGTGCCCGGCCGCCTCGGGCAGCATGTTGACGGTGTACGGGACGTAGTTGTCGGCCTGCGTGCCCTCCCGCTCGGCCGGGTCCTTGCCCGGGTGGCAGGCGAACTGGCCGCCGATGAGGTGCAGGTAGTCGGAGGAGTTGCGGTAGGAGTCGGCGATGCCGCCGTGCCATCCCGCCATGCCGGTGCCGGCCCGGATCGCGGCCTCCAGGCCGTCCAGCTCGGCCCGCTCGATCGTGCCCATGGTGTAGCACTGGACGATCAGGTCCACGGCGGACATGAGATCGGGGTCGGCGTAGGGGGCGGGGGAGTCGGCCCGGTGCACCTCGAAGCCGTGTTCTTCGAGGAACGGGATGAAGAGTTCGGTGGCCTCGACGGGGGCGTGGCCCTCCCAGCCGCCCCGCACCACGAGGGCTCTGCGGGCTCGGTCGACTGTCATGCGCGTGTGCCTATCGTTCGGTGGTAGCGATAACACGCCTGGACGCGCGAAGCGCGCCCCACCCAGTCCGTGGGGCGCGCTCCGGTCTCAGGTGGTGGAGAAGGCCGCGTCGAAGGAGGTGGTCGGCGGGGTGATGGAGTTGAGCTTGCGGATGTAGCCCAGCGCCTCCTTGGCCCCGTCCAGCCGGTCCATGCCGGCGTCCTCCCACTCGATCGAGATGGGCCCCGTGTATCCGATCGAGTTGAGCGCCCGGAAGCAGTCCTCCCAGGGCACGTCCCCTCGGCCGGTGGAGACGAAGTCCCAGCCGCGCCGCATGTCCGCCCAGGGCAGGTGGGACGACAGGCGTCCGCGGCGCCCGTCGCCGACCCGGACCCGGGTGTCCTTGCAGTCCACGTGGTAGATCCGGTCGGCGAAGTCCAGGATGAACGCCACCGGGTCCAGGTCCTGCCACACCATGTGGGACGGGTCCCAGTTGAGGCCGAAGGCGGGCCGGTGCCCGATCGCCTCCAGGGTCCGCTGGGTGGTCACGTAGTCGTAGGCGATCTCACTCGGGTGGATCTCGTGCGCGAACCGTACGCCGACCTCGTCGAAGACGTCGAGGATGGGGTTCCACCGGTCGGCGAAGTCCTGGTAGCCGGCCTCCACCATCGACGCCGGGACCGGCGGGAACATGGCGACCGTGTGCCAGATGGACGACCCGGTGAAGCCCACCACCGTGTCGACGCCGAGCAGCGCGGCGGCCCGCGCGGTGTTCTTCAGGTCCTCCGCCGCCGCCTGGCGCACCGACTCGGGGTCGCCGTTGCCCCAGACACGGGCGGGGAGGATGGCCTTGTGCCGTTCGTCGATCGGGTGGTCGCAGACGGCCTGGCCCACGAGGTGGTTGGAGATCGTCCACACCTTCAGGCCGTGCTTGTCGAGCTGGGCCCGTTTCGCGGGCACGTACGACGGGTCCTCGACGGCCTGGGCGACGTCGAAGTGGTCGCCCGAGCAGGCGATCTCCAGGCCGTCGTAGCCCCAGTCGGCGGCGAGGCGGCACACCTCCTCGAAGGGCAGGTCGGCCCACTGGCCGGTGAACAGGGTGACCGGTCTCATGATGTGACGTCCTCCACTGCTGTGAAGCGGCTGGAGTCAGCCGCGCTGCGCTCGACCGCCGCGAGCACCCGCTGCACCCGCAGACCGTCGGCGAACGACGGCGACGGATCGCTGCCCTCGGCGATCGCCTCCAGGAAGTCCTTGATCTCGTGCGTGAACGTGTGCTCGTAGCCGAGCCCGTGGCCGGGCGGCCACCACGCCCCCACGTACGGGT
This sequence comes from Nonomuraea rhizosphaerae, assembly GCF_019396405.1. GTDB lineage: Bacteria > Actinomycetota > Actinomycetes > Streptosporangiales > Streptosporangiaceae > Nonomuraea > Nonomuraea rhizosphaerae. Next base: position 30,849 of record NZ_JAHKRL010000285.1, read on the forward strand.
CGTCGGGATCGGTGACGAGGATGCGCTTGAAGCCGCGGTCACCCTCGCTGACCCACAGCTCGTTCATGGCCTCGAAGTCGAAGGCGAGGCTCCCGCCGGAGCCGTTGACCTCGATGCGCAGTGCGTTCTTGCGGCCGGTGGCGAAGCGGGTGGCCTCGAAGGAGGCCACCGCCCCGCCGTCGAGCCGGGCGATGAACAGGGCGGCGTCGTCCACGGTGACCGGCCCCATGGAGGCCGAGCCCGCGGCGACGGGACGTTCCTTGACGAACGTCTCCGTCAGCGCGGACACGCCGACCACGTCGAGGCCGGTGATGAACTCGGTGGTGTCGATGATGTGCGCCCCGATGTCGCCGAGCGCACCCGATCCCGCCTTCTCCTTCTGCAGCCGCCAGACCAGCGGGGCCGAGGCGTCGGCGATCCAGTCCTGCAGGTACTGGGCTCGCACGTGCCGGATCTCGCCGAGCCGCCCCTCCGCCACCAGCCGATGGGCCAGCGCGACGGCCGGCACCCGGCGGTAGTTGAAGGCCACCATGTTCCTGCCGGTGGACGCGGCGGCGGCCCGCACCATGGCCTCGGCCTCGGCGACGGAGTTGGCCAGGGGTTTCTCGCAGATGACGTGCTTGCCCGCCTCCAGCGCCGCGATGGCGATCTCGGCGTGCGAGTCGCCCGGCGTGCAGATGTCGATGATCTGCACGTCGTCGCGCCTGACCACTTCCCTCCAGTCGGTCTCGACGTCGGCCCAGCCGAGCTTGGCGGCCGCGGCGGCGGTACTGTCCTTCGACCTGCCCGCCAGCACCGCCATGCGCGGCGCCAGCGGCAGGTCGAAGAATGCTCCCACGGTCCGCCAAGCCTGGGAGTGGACGCGGCCCATGAACGCGTAACCGATCATGCCCACGCCGACGGTGGTTTGGTCTGACATGCGACCCCCGATCAGGATTCGAAGCCGAGCGGCAAGTATTTCTCGACGTTCTCCTTGGTAATGGTCTCCGATGCCAGTGTGATCGACTGCGGAACCTGGTTCTCCACCAGGTCGCTCATGCCCTTGCCCTGGGCGATCAACCGGGCCAGCTTGATGGCCGAGGAGGCCATCGTGGGGCTGTAGGTGACGGTCGCCTTCAGCACGGACGTGCCGGACTGGATCTCCTTCATGGCGTTCAGCGACCCCGCGCCGCCGACCATGAGGAACTCGCTGCGCCCGGCCTCCTTGATCGCGGCCAGTACGCCGACGCCCTGGTCGTCGTCGTGGTTCCACAGCGCGTCGATCTTCTTGTGCGCCTGGAGGAGGCTGGCGGCCACCGAGTTGCCGGTCTCGACGGTGAACTTGGCGTCCTGCTTGGCGGTGACGCTGAACCCGTACGACTTGAGCGCGTCGGCGAAGCCCTTGCTGCGGTCCTGGGTGAGTGGCAGCGTGGCGATGCCCTGGATCTCGACGATCACCGGGTTGGCGACGCCCTTGTCCTTGAGCTGCTTGCCGATGTAGTGGCCGGCGGCGACGCCCATGCCGTAGTTGTCGCCGCCGATCCAGGTCCGGTAGGCCAGCTTGTCGGGGAAGATCCGGTCCAGGTTGATGACCGGGATCCCGGCGGCGGTGGCCTCCAGGGCGACCTGGTTGAGCTGCTGCCCGTCGTTCGGCAGGATGACCAGCGCGTTCACCTTGGCCGAGATCAGCGACTCGACCGCGGAGATCTGCTGGTTGATGTCGTTGGTCGGCTCGACGGGCTTGAACTCGACGTCCGAGAACTGCTTGGCGGCGGCCTCGGCGTTCTTGGCGATGGCCGCGATCCAGCCGTGGTCGGCGGCGGGGGCGGAGAAGCCGATCACCACCTTGGTGCCCGGCTGGTCGTTGCCGCTGGGAGCCGGGGCCGGGTTGGACGCCGCGGCGCTGGAGGGCGCGGCGGCGGGCTCGTTGCTGGTGCAGCCTGCCGCTAACAGCGCGGCGCCGCCGATGAGGAAACCCCTGCGCGCGACGTTGTTGCTCATGGTGCTCTCTCCTTCAGGTTCCGTCGCTGGAGAAGGACGGCGACGACGATGATCAGGCCCTTGGCGATCAGCTGGTCGCTGGTGTTGAGCCCGTTGAGGATGAACAGGTTGGTGATGAGGGTGAAGATCAGCAGGCCCAGGATCGAGCCGATGATCGTGCCTCGGCCGCCCGTGAGCAGGGTGCCGCCGATGATGACGGCGGCGATGGCGTCCAGCTCGTACAGGTCGCCGTGGGTGGACGACCCGGTGGTGGTGCGGGCCATGATGAGGATGGCGGCGATGCCGCAGCAGAAGCCGGACAGCGCGTACAGCAGCATCGTGTGCCTGCGGATGTTGATGCCGGCCAGCCGCGCCGCCTCGGGGTTGCCGCCGACCGCGTACGTGCGGCGCCCGAACGTCGTGCGGTTGAGCACGACCCAGCCGAGCACCACGACCAGCGCGAAGATGTAGACGAGCAGCGGGATGCCGAGCAGCCGGGTCGTGGACAGGTCCACGATCGCGCTGTTGTCGGTCTGGATGAGCTGCGTCTTGCGGTCGGACATGCGCTGTGCCAGGCCGCGCGCGGCGACCAGCATCGCCAGGGTGGCGATGAACGGCACCAGCCGCCCGTACGCGATGAGCAGCCCGTTCACCAGCCCCGCGCCGGTGCCGACGAGGACGGCGCAGATCATCATCACCCACGGCCCGTACGACTGGGTGGCCAGCGTGGTCGCCCAGACGGAGGCCAGGGCCATGACGGCCCCGACGGATAAGTCGATGCCGCCGCCGATGATGACGAACGTCGCGCCGACCGTGATGACCCCGATGGTGGCGGCCAGCGTCAGGATGCTGACGATGTTCGAGGTGGTGGCGAAGTTGTCGAACTTGGTGACCAGGCCGACGACGGCGAGCAGCACGAGCGCGACCACCAGGCCCAGGTGTCGCGCCTCGCCGAGGCCGGCCAGGCGGTTGCGCGGACTGATCGCCGCGGGTTTGCTCATCAGGCGGCTCTCCCATTCATGATCATGTCGAGCACGTCGTGCTCGTCGAGTTCACGGGCGTCGCCCTGGTGGATGACCGTCCCCTCGCGCAGCACGAGCACGCGGTCGGACAGGCCCAGCACCTCGGGCACCTCGCTGGAGACCAGCAGGACGCCGATGCCCTGCTCGGCCAGCCCGCGGATGACCGCGTACAGCTCGGCCCTGGCGCCGACGTCCACGCCCCGGGTCGGCTCGTCGAGCAGCAGCAGTTTGCGCCCGCCGAGCAGCCAGCGGGCCAGGACGGCCTTCTGCTGGTTGCCGCCGGACAGCGTCTTGATCGGGCGTTCGGGGTCGGGCGGGCGGATGTCGAGCATCTCGACCAGGCGCCGCGCCTCGGCGCGCTCGCGGGCCCGGTCGATCCAGCCGAACGTGGCGAAGCCGGGCAGGCTGCCCAGCGTGATGTTGGCGGTGACGCTCTGGTCGAGCAGCAGGGCCTGCGCCTTGCGCTCCTCGGGAGCCAGGCCCATGCCCTTGCGCACGGTCTTCACGACGTCGCCCCTGCGCAGGGTCTCGCCGTCGAGCACGACCCGGCCGGTGGCGCGCCGGGCGCCGTAGACCGCCTCCATGATCTCCGAGCGGCCGGAGCCGACCAGCCCGGCCAGTCCGACGATCTCGCCCGCGCGCACCTCGAACGACACGTCGGCGAACGCGCCCGGCGAGGTCAGGTGCTCCACCCGCAGCACCTCGTCGCCGGGCGACCCGGTGGCGCGGGGCGGGAAGACGTACTCGACGGTACGGCCGGTCATCAGCGAGACGATCTCGGACGTCGGCGTGTCCCGGGCGGGCAGCCCGACGGCGACGGTGCGGCCGTCCTTGAGCACGGTGACCCGGTCGCCGATCTCGCGGATCTCCTCCAGGCGGTGGGAGATGTAGACGACGGCGACGCCCTGGGCGGTCAGCTCGCGGATGATCCGGAACAGGTTGGCCACCTCGTCGTGCGCCAGCGCGGCCGACGGCTCGTCCATGATGATCAGCCGGGCGTCGTGGGAGAGCGCGCGGGCCATCGAGACGACCTGCTTGGCGGCCGGTGACAGCCGTCCGACCTCGGCCTTCGGCCGGATCTCCGGGTGGCCGAGCCTGGTCAGCACCTCGGCGGCGGCCCGGTTGGCCGCGCCCCTGTTCATCCAGCCGGCGCGGGCGTGCTCGTGGCCGAGGAAGATGTTCTCGGCCACGCTGAGCCCCTCGACCAGGTCGAGCTCCTGGTAGATGGTGGCGAAGCCGAGCCTGATCGCGTCGATCGGGCTGCTCGCCCTGATCTGCGCGCCGTTGAACTCGATCGTGCCCTCGTCGGGCTGGTGCACCCCGGCCAGGACCTTGATCAGCGTCGACTTGCCGGCGCCGTTCTGGCCCAGCAGGCAGTGAACCTCGCCCGCCTCGACGTCGAGATCGACGCCGTCGAGGGCGCGCACTCCGGGGAACTGTTTGACGATCCCCCTCATGACCAGCATCGCGGGTCCCTTCAGGCGTTCACGATCCGATTGATGTTGTCCGGGGACAGGTAGTGCTCGATCGCGAGGATCCCGGCGCCGAGGGCGGCGGCGTTGATCCCCGTACGGCTCGGCACGATCGAGAGGTGGTGCGTGGCCAGCGGCAGCGACCTGCGGTAGACCGTCTCCTTGATCCCGGCGAGCAGGTGCTCGTGGACCCTGGACAGGGCGCCGCCGATGACGATCACCTCGGGGTTGAAGAAGTTGACGAGGCTGGCCAGCACCTCGCCGATGAGCCGGCCCGCCTCCCTGACCAGGCGTAACGCCTGCGTGTTGCCTCCCTGTACGAGCGCCACGACGTCGGCCCCCGACTCGGCGGGGATGCCCAGCTCGGTCAGCCGCCTGGCGACGGCCGCGCCGCCGGCCACGGCTTCCAGGCAGGCGCTGTTGCCGCAGCGGCAGCCGGCGTCCTCGTGCCCGGAGACCCTGATGTGGCCGATGTCCCCGGCCGAGCCCTGTGCGCCGCGGTGCAGCGTGCCCTCGGCGACGATGCCGCAGCCGATGCCGGTGCCGATCTTGACGAACAGCAGGTGGCGGGTGCCGGGGTAGGCGTTGCGGTGCTCGCCCAGGGCCATCACGTTCACGTCGTTGTCGACGAACACGGCGCAGCCCTCGAAGTGCTCCGGGATCGGGTAGTCGTTCCAGCCCGGCATGATCGGCGGGTTGTTCGGCCGGCCGGTCGCGAACTCGACCGGCCCCGGCACCCCCATCCCCACGGCCCGCAGCGCCGCGCGGGGGCGGCCGGCCCGCTCCAGGAGCTCGTCCAGCCGCCGGTCCACGTGGGCCAGGACGGTCTCGGGGCCTTCGGCGATGAGCAGCGGGTCCTCGCACTCGGCCAGCACGTCGCTCGACATGTCCATCAGCGCGATCCTGCAGTGGGTGGCGCCGAGGTCGATGCCGGCGAAGGCGTGGTCCTCGGTGTGCAGCCGCAGCTGCCTGGGCGGACGCCCGCCGGTGGACTCGCCGCTCTCGGTCTCCTCCACCAGGCCGCTCTCGATCAGCGCGTCGACGCGCTGGCTGATCGTGGAGCGGGCGAGGCCGGTGATTTTCGCCAGGTCGGACCGGGTGGTCGCGGAGCCGGCGCTGATGAGCGTCAGAACATCACCGGGCGAGCCCGGAGCGGAGGTCATGCCGAGACAATAAGATTCACCGATCCGGCAAATCAAGAGTGAAAATCGACCAAACTCACCGAACTTTCGCCGAACATCGAACAAAGGCCACCACGGGCGGTACGGGATGTTCGTCAAGAAGCTCGGCAAACGCCTCTCTTGGAACGTTCCACAACAGAAGGGCTACCCTTGCCGCCGCCTCGGAAGCGCGGCGGCAAGGGTTCCGCAGAGGTCAGAGCATCGCCTTCATCGAGTCGGCGGCCGACAGGACGTACGGCTGCTCGGCCATCACCTCGGACAGGTTGTCGGCGATCGCCTCCGGCGTGACGTCGTCGCTCTTCCAGCCCGGCCCCTCCGCCACGAACACCCGCGCCACCCGGCCGCCGCCGACGGTGAAGACCTCGCCGCTGGGCTCGCACGACTCGTGGACCAGATAGGCCACCAGCGCGCTGACCCGCTCGGGGGTGAACTTGGCCTCGAACTCGGCCGGCAGCAGCGACTCGGTCATCCGCGTCCAGGCGACCGGCGCGATGGCGTTGGCCTTGATGCCGTTGCGCGCGCCCTCGATGCCGAGCGTCTTGGTCAGGCCGACCAGGCCCATCTTGGCCGTGGAGTAGTTGGCCTGGCCGAAGTTGCCGAACAGGCCCGCCGGGCTGGAGGTGTTGACGATCCGGCCGTACCCGCCCTCCTTCATGTGCGGGTAGGCGGCCTGGGCGACCAGGTACGAGCCGCGCACGTGCACCGCCAGCACCCCGTCGAACTCCTCGACCGACATCTTGCCGAACGACCGGTCGCGCAGGATGCCGGCGTTGTTGACGAGGATGTCGACCTTCCCGTACGCGTCCACCGCGGCCTGCACGATCGCCCGCGCGCCCTCGGGGGTGGCGACGTTGTCGGCGTTGGCGATGGCCTGGCCGCCGTTCTTGGTGATGAGCTCGACCACCTCGGCGGCCGGGCCGGCGGAGGCGCCGGTGCCGTCGGGCGGGCCGCCCCGGGCG
>NZ_JAHKRL010000286.1 GCF_019396405.1 Nonomuraea rhizosphaerae
TTCCCCAGCAGCCCGCCCACCGCCGCCGTCAGCTCGGCCGCCGGCACCGGGACCCGTACCGGCAGCGTCGCGCCGGCGAGCTGCCACGGCCGCTGCTGGTCCTCGGCCAGCGCCGACCAGAACACCAGCCGCTCGCGCAGCACCTCGGCCGCGTCGCAGGCCCGCTCGGCGCGCGAGGGCCGCCGGGCGGCGGAGATGATCGTGTCCACCTCGCCCTCCAGTCTGGCCAGGGCCTGCCTGCTCGGCTCGGCCTGCTCGCCGAGCTGGTCGAGGCTGAGCCTGAGCGCGGTGAGCGGCGTGCGGAGCCGGTGCGACAGGTCGGCGGCCAGCTCCCGTTCGGCGGCCAGCAGGTGCGTCACCTGGTTGGCCATCGCGTTGAACGCCGTGGCCGCCGCCACCAGCTCGGGCGGCCCCTCGGGATGGATGCGCTCACGCAGGTCGCCCGCGCCCAGCGCGGTGGCCGCCGAGCCGAGCCGGCGCGCCGAGCGCACCACGCGGGCGCCCAGCCGGTCGCCGACCAGCACCGATCCGAGCACCAGCACGACGGCCAGTCCGGTCAGCACCGCCCATGACGTCCCGACGCCCCGCCGCAGGTCGGCGGCGGGCACGAACACCTCGATCACCGCGCCTCTGCCCTCGTCCAGCGCGACGGGGCGCAGCAGCGCCTGGCCGCCGGGCAGCTCGACGGTCCCGGCCCTGGTCTGCGCCGCCGCCCGCGCCACGTCGGCGGCGGGGGCGCGGGAGGTGCCGGCCGTCGGGCCGTTCTTGACGTGGACGGCCAGCAGCCCGCGCCGCCCGGCCTCGGTCCGGGCCATCGCGTGCGCGAGGTCCTCGGTCCTGGTGGTCAGCGCCAGTACGGGCACCAGCGCGGACGCCTGCCGCTCGGCGTCGGCCACGGCCCTGGACTCGGCGGTCTCCTTGACGGTCAGCGCGAGCGGCACCAGGAAGGCCAGCGCCACCATCGAGGTGACGGCCACCACGAGCGCCGCGAGGGTCCGCCTCATCGGGGGGCTGACAGCATGACGCCGACGCCGCGGACGGTGTGCAGGTAGCGGGGGTTGGAGGCGCTCTCGCCGAGCTTGCGGCGCAGCCACGACAGGTGCACGTCGATCGTCTGGTCGTCCCCGTACGACTGGTGCCAGACCTCGGTCCGTAACTCCTTGCGGGTGACGACCCGGTCGGCCCGCACGGCGAGGTAGGCGAGCAGGTCGAACTCGCGCCTGGTCAGCGTGAGCGGCCCGCCGTCCAGCGCGGCCTCGCGCCGGTTGACGTCCACCAGCAGCCCGCCCACCCGCAGCACCTGCGGCGGCGGGGCGGAGCGGGCCCGGCGCAGCACCGCCTCCAGCCGGGCGCCCAGATGGTCGCCGGAGAACGGCTTGACCAGGTAGTCGTCGGCGCCCGCCTGCAGCAGCCGGACGATCTCGGCCTCGTCGTCGCGGGCCGTGGCCACGATGACCGGCACGTCGGAGATGCCGCGCACCATCTTCAGCGCCTCCGACCCGTCGAGGTCGGGCAGGCCCAGGTCGAGGACGACGGCGTCCGGCGGGTGCTGCGAGATCTCGCGCAGCGCGTCCAGGGCGCAGCCCGCGCTGCGCACCACGTGCCGTCTGCCGGCCAGCTCGCGGATGATCGCCGACCTGACGAATTCGTCGTCTTCGACTACGAGGACCGTCGCCATGGGGCCCTACCGTACATAATGCGTCTCATGCGTCGAGCCCTTCGTTACGTGGTGATCTGGTGTGGTGCCACGCTGATCGCCGTCTCAGTGTCGTGGTTCGGCGTGCGCGGCGTCCTGCGTACCGAGTTCGTGGACGACGTTCAGGTGGAGCCGTACAGGGCGCGGGCCGTCGCGGACGGGGAGCGCGGCACACCCTCCGCCGCGCCTGTCAGGACGCCCGCCCCGACACCTACTCTCACTCCGGCACCCGTCTCCACCTCCGCGAAGAAGCCCACGAGGACGCCCGCCTCGACGCCGGTGCGGACCCCGACGAAGAAGCCCGTCAGAACACCTGTGAGAACCCCCGCGAGCACACCCGCCAGAACCTCCGAGCCGGCCGCCACCAGCGCGAGGCCAACGCCGGCGCAGGCGTCGGAGAACCTGCGGGTGGTGACGGTGAAGGGCGGCGAGGTGACGTTCGAGCTGGGCCCCGACGGCTGCCGCCTGATCTCCGCCATCCCGAACAGCGGTTACTCCACCAACGTCTCCAGCAACACCGGCTGGATCCGGGTGGACCTGGCCAAGGGCGAGCACGGTTCGAGCGCGTTCTGCATCAGCGGCGAGCGGCGCACCGACACCTGGGAGTACTGAGGAGTGCCGATGAGCACGAGCCGGAGATGGAGCCGCTCCAGCGCGACGCGGGAGACGCTGCTGCGCTCGGCGCGCGAGGTCTTCCAGGCCAAGGGGTACGCCGAGGCGACGGTCGCCGACATCGTGGAGGCGTCGGGGATGAGTGTGGGGAGCCTGTACCACCATTTCGGCGGCAAGCCGGGGCTGTTCCTGGCGCTCTGGGAGCAGTTCATGCGCGCCCAGGAGGAGCGCACCTCGCGGGCGGCCAAGGCCACCCAGGGCAGCGCCGAGCGGTTCCTGGCCGGGGCCCGCGCCTACCTGGAGGGCTCGTGGGAGCTGCGGGAGGTGGCCAGGCTGTTCCTGGAGAACGACGGCCCGGCCGAGTTCACCACGCTGCGCAGGCAGCGGGGCTGGGACTGGATCGGCGGGAACAAGCGCCTGCTGGAGCTCGATGACTCGCGCGAGAGCCAGGTGCTGGTCGTGCTGCTGACCACGATGATGGGCGAGGCCGGGCGCGAGGTGACCGCCTGCGAGTCCGAGCAGGAGGCGAAGGCGACGATCGACGAGGTCGTCCGGCTGGTCGGGCGACTGCTCCCCACGGCGTAGCCGGACCGCCGCCCTGGGGGTGATTCGCCGGGGCTCGCCGGGTGCGACCGTGGACGTATGGACGCACTCAGGAAGGCGCTCGGGGCGCTGTCGGCGGCGTACGCGCTGGTGTTCTTCTGCGGGGCGCTGCTGCACGCCGGGCTGGCGCTCGGGCCGCTGCGCGAGCCGGTGATCGTCCCGGCGACGGTCGTGGAGACGCTGTGCGGCGCGGCGCTGGCCGTGGGCGCGTACGGCGCGCTGAGACCCACGCCGTGGGCGTGGGACGCGGTCGTCTACACGCACGCGGGAGCGCTGGCCGGGGTGCTGATGGGGGTGCTGGCGCAGGCGCTGGGGCCGGGCGAGGAGACCGCGCTGAACCTCTGGTACCACCAGACGATGGTGGTGCTGCTCCTGTCGGGCCTGGCCGCGGCCCTCTACGTGTCGAGGGTACGCAGGTAGCCGGCGGCCTCGGCGACCTGGTCCTCGGTGAAGACGCGGATGCCGTCGCGCTCCAGCAGCGCCGTGGTGACGCCTTGGCCGGGCAGCCGCCGCCCCTGGAACGTGCCGTCGTAAATGGCGAGCGCGCCGCAGGACGGGCTGCCCTCCTTGAGCACCGCCAGCCGCGCGCCGGCGGCCCTGGCGGCGTCGAGCGCGGCCCGCGCGCCCGCCAGGAACTGCGCCGTGACGTCGGACCCGTCGGTGGCCAGCACGCGGGCCCGCCCCGACAGCACGGCCGCGCCGCCGGCCCCGCGCTCGATCTCGGCGGGCGGGGGGGGGGGGGGCGGGCCCCCCTCC
>NZ_JAHKRL010000287.1 GCF_019396405.1 Nonomuraea rhizosphaerae
GCGGCGGACACCAGGAACGGGCGCGGCCGGTGAGGACTCTCAAGTCCTCACCGGCCGTCGACGTCTCAGGTCGACGGCTCAGTAAGGCTTGTAGCCGCCGCCGTGCTCCAGTGAGGCGATGCCGGGGTGCTCGGCGAGTGAGCCGTACCTTCTGTACGTGTACAGCACTCCGGCGATGATGTTGTCCACCGGCTCCAGGATCTTGCCGTAGCCGGGCAGGCTGTTGTTCTGGAACGTGGGCGGGATGGTCTGCATCAGCCCCTGCGACGGGATGCCGTTCTTGGCGTTGATGTCCCAGTTGTTGATGGCGCTCGGGTTGCCGCCGGACTCGTGGTAGATGACGGTCCAGATGCGCTGGATGTCCTGGGGGTCGTTCGGGTCGAGGTCCTGGACCTTCTCCAGCAGCCCCATCCTGCGCAGCGCGTCGGCCATCTCCGGCGACTTGATGATCGTGAGGGCCTTCTTGATCCACTCCACGACCTCGGCCTTGGGCGCGGGGGCGTTGCCCGCCGAGCTGACGCCGCCGGAGTAGGCGTACCCGCCGCCGCCCCCTCCGCCCCCGCCTCCGCCGCCGTTGTCGGTGGACTGCAGCGAGGTGGGCTGGTTCACGTACGCCGTCCGCTCCCACTCCACCTTCTTCTCGCCCGGCTGGAAGTCGGGGCCGCCCGGCTCGGGGATCTTGGTGAAGCAGCCGAAGCCCTTGTCCGTGCCCTCGCCGAGGTGCTTGGACAGCGCCTTCCGCGCCTCCTCCAGCTCGGTCTCCGCCGTCTTGACCAGGCCCTCGGCCTTGGTGACGTTGCCGCTGACGATGGTCGTGGCGGCCAGCGCCTTGTCGGCGTCGCCCGGGGCGGCGTCGGGGTTGTGCTCGGCGAACTGGCGCTTGAACTCGGTCGCGCGGTTCACCGAGTCCGTGCAGAGCGCCTCCACCTTGCCGTGGGCGTCCTCCAGGGCCTTGGCCGCCTTGTCGAGCGCGTCGGCGCAGGACGTCAGCGCCCCGTTGAGGTCCGTGGCGGCGCGCGGGTAGGCGCTCATGTGCGTCACGAAGGCGTCGGCCGAGCCGCCCTGCCACGCCTTGTCCACCTCGGTGACCGCGCCGGTCATCATGTTGATCGACTTGGTGACGTGGGCCGCCGCCGCGCGCCACGCGGTCGCGGTGCCCCTGATCGTCTCCGGGCTGCCGCTCACCTTGGCCAGCAGGTCGGCGAGCCGGCCGCCGCCGGGCAGGTCGGCGACGCTCATCCGCCGGAGGCCTTCGACGCCTTGCGCAGGTTCGTCTCGACCTGGTCGAGGGCGGCCTCGACGGCGTTCAGCCTGCTCTTGCCCATGTGCAGCTCGTCCCTGAGCGCCTGCCAGGCCTTGTCGACGCCGGTGGCCAGCGCGGCGGAGTCCTTCAGGTCGCCGAACGTCTTCGGCGTGCTGGTGGTCGTCGGCGCCTTGGAGTTCGTGCCCTCGAACGCGTCGTCGAGGTCGAGCATGTTCGCGACTTTGTGGGCCCGGTTCCCGCATTCCTCAAGCGCTCGGTAGTGCACGTCGACCCAGTCGCTCACCGGACCTCCAGACTTTTTCCTGCTAAGTGCACGAAACATCACCATAGTGGACAGATATCTGAGATGCCCCTGGAAGGAGAAACGGCTAGGGCGCGTCCAGCAGGGCGGTCTGGATCAGCCGCGCGCCGAATCTCCTGTCCGTGTAGAAGCCGCGGCCCTGCGGCAGCGGCTGCGGCCGCACGTTGCCGAACAGCACGCCTTCGTCCTTGTTGCCGGACATGACCAGCGCGGGCGTGGCCATCTCCTTGAGCCGCTGCACGGCGCCGTCGAACATCGACCGGCTCGCGCCGCCCATCTGCCGGGCCAGCACCAGGTGCAGGCCGATGTCACGGGCCTGCGGCAGCAGCTCGGCCAGCGGGAGCAGCGGGTTGTTCGAGGTGGCGACCAGGTCGTAGTCGTCGACGATGATGTACAGGTCCGAGCCCTGCCACCAGCTGCGCTCCCTGAGCTGCTCCGGCGTCAGGTCCGCCGGGGGCAGCCGCTTGAGCAGCGCCTTCCTGGCGTCCTGGATGAGGTCGGTGGCCGCCGCGCTGGAGGCCGCGTACCCGATGCGGTGGTCGGTGACCGCCGTGTCGAGCAGGGCCCGCCGGTAGTCGAGCACGATCATCATGCATTCCTTGGGCGTCTTCCTGGCGACCAGGCCCTCCATGACGAGCTTGAGCACGTTCGACTTGCCGCACTCGGTGTCGCCGAACACGACGAAGTGCGGGTCCACGTCGAAGTCCAGCATGACCGGCGAGAGACCGGCCTCGTCGATGCCGATGGCGATCCGGCCGCCGCCGGTCTGCTCGGGGCCGGGCAGCGACGCGGCGGGCAGCAGCGACGGCAGCAGCCGCACCGGCTTGGCGCCCGGCCCCTGCCACGAGGCCCGTACGACCTCCACCAGCGAGCGCACCCCGGCCGCGAGGTCGTCCGCCCCGCGCACCCCGTCGATCCGCGGCACCGCCGACAGGAAGTGCATGCCCTCCTTGGTCAGACCGCGTCCCGGCACACCCTCAGGCACGGCCAGGGACGCCTTGCGGCTGACCTCCGACTCGTAGGCGTCGCCGAGCTTGAACTCCAGCCTGGTGCCGAACAGGTCCCTGATCCCGGCCCGGAACTCCGACCACTTGTTGGTCGCGGCGACGATGTGGATGCCGTACCCGAGCCCTCTGGCGGCCAGGTCGGTGATGACGCCCTCCAGCGCCTCGAACTCCTGGCGGATGGTCAGCCAACCGTCGATCACCAGGAAGATGTCGCCCCAGCCGTCGCCCTGGATCGTGCCGTCGGCGACCTGCTTGCGGTAGGTGGCCATGGAGTCGAGGCCGCGTTCGGTGAACTCGCGTTCGCGCTGCTGGAGGATGGTGGCCATCTCGGCGACGGTCCTGCGTACGCGGTCGGCGTCCAGGCGGGTGGCCACGCCGCCGACGTGCGGCAGGCCGTCCAGGGCGGCGAGCGCGCCGCCGCCGAAGTCGAGGCAGTAGAACTGCACCTCACGCGGCGTGTGCGTGAGCGCCATACTGGTGACGAGCGTGCGCAGCACGTTGCTCTTGCCGCTCTGCGTGCCGCCGGCGACGCCGACGTGGCCCGCCGCCCCGGACAGGTCCAGCCAGTACGGGTCGCGGCGCTGCTCGAACGGCTTGTCGATGATGCCCACGACCCCGGCCAGGCGGCCCCTGCCCTCCCAGCCGGGCGTGGACAGGCCGAGTTCGGGCGTCACCGAGAGCTGCGGCAGCAGGTGCGCGAGCGTCGGCGGCTCGCCGAGCGGCGGCAGCCAGATGCGGTGCGCGGCGGGCCCCTTGCCGGCCAGCCGGCCCACGACGATGTCGAGCAGGCTGCTGCGCGGCCCCTTGTCCTCCTCCGCCTTGGCGACCGCCTTGCTCGGCTGCTCCACGACCGGGAGCGGCGAGAAGGCGGGGCCGTACTCGACGACCTGGCGGATCGTCGGGTCGCCGTCGTCCGCGGCCGCGTGGCGGGGGTCGCCGATGTACGGGCCCGACACGTACGCGGCCTTGAACCGGGTCATGCCGCTGGTGTCGAACTTGAGGAAGGCGTTGCCCGGCGCGGACGGCAGCTCGTACGCGTCGGCCACGCCCAGCACGACCCGGCTCTCCATGGCCGAGAACGTGCGCAGGCCGATCCGGTACGAAAGGTGCGTGTCCAGGCCGCGCAGCCGGCCCTCCTCCAGCCGCTGCGAGGCCAGCAGCAGGTGCACGCCCAGCGACCGCCCGAGGCGGCCGATCATCACGAACAGCTCGATGAACTCCGGCTTGGCCGACAGCAGCTCGCTGAACTCGTCCAGCACGACGAACAGCGTCGGCAGCGGCGCCAGCTCGGCGCCCTGCTCGCGGGCCCGCTCGTAGTCGCGCAGCGAGGCGTAGTTGCCGGCCGCCCGCAGCAGCTCCTGGCGGCGCACCATCTCGCCGTGCAGCGCGTCGTGCATGCGGTCGACCAGCGGAAGCTCGTCCTCCAGGTTGGTGATGACCGCGGAGACGTGGGCCAGCGACTCCAGCCCGAGGAAGGTGGCGCCGCCCTTGAAGTCGACCAGGACGAAGTTCAGGATCTCGGAGGAGTGGGTGATGGCCATGCCGAGCACCAGCGTGCGCAGCAGCTCGCTCTTGCCGGAGCCGGTCGCGCCGATGACCAGGCCGTGCGGGCCCATGCCGCCCTGCGCCGACTCCTTGATGTCCAGCTCGACCATCCGGCCGTCGGCGCCGAGGCCGATCGGCACCCGCAGCCGGTTGCGTCCCGCGCGCGGCCGCCAGGTCATGGCCGGGTCCAGGCGGGTGGGGTCGCCGATGCCGAGCAGCTCGGTGAGCGTGGTGTTGGCGGCCAGGACGTCCTCGACCTCGCCGCCGCTCGCGGCCGAGGCGCGCAGCGGCGCGAGCTGCCTGGCCAGGCCGTCCGCCCGCAGGTAGTCGAGCTTGTCGGGCTCGCCCAGGCGGGTCATGTTCTCCTTGCCCGCGTGGTCCAGCTTGATCATGTGGAAGCCGTCGGGCTGGATCTCCAGCCGCAGCGTGCTCTTCTCCTCCACCGGGCCCGTGGAGTCCGACAGGTCGATCACGGTGACGCCCTGGATGGCGTCGGTGCCGAGCTGCGAGTCGTGCGGCACGTGCCCGCCGTCCACGATGAGCACGTGGTACGGCAGCGCGTCCGCCGGCGAGCCGGGCCGGAACCTGGCCCGCTCCTTCAGCTCGTTGCCCACCAGGCGGTCCAGCTCGCTCATGTTCTCGGCCATGAGCCGCACCGCCCCGGCGGCGTCCACCTCCTCGGGATGCAGCGCGTGCGGCAGCCACTTGACCCAGTCCCAGTGGCCCATCCACTCCTGGCCGGCGCAGACCATGATCCGCAGGTCGTCCGGCGAGTGGAACACCGCCATCTGCCCGACCATCGCCCGTACCAGCTCGCGCACCGCCATGGGGTCGCCGCGCAGCTTGATTCGCGCGAACGAGCCCAGCGCCACGGCCACGGGGAGCTGCGACACCGTCGCGTGCGCCCTGACGAACCTGCGCAGCGCGCCGGCCGACAGCGCGTCGAGGTCCTCCACCGGCTTGGAGTCCGGCGGGATGAGCTGGATGGCCAGCTTCTGCACGCCGGTGCCGAGCCGTACCGTGCTGAAGTCCTCGTCGCGCGGCCGGCGCTCCCACAGGCGCGGGCCCATGGCGATCCACCACAGCGCGTCCGGCTCGGGGCCGCTCCACTCCAGGGCCTCGCGCTGCTGCTTGGCCGCGCGCCTGACCTTCTTGCGCACCTGTGACAGGTAGCGGAAGTAGTCGCGCCGGGCGCCGTTGAGCCGGTGCTTGCGCTCGCCCGACTGGCGGCCCATCTGCCCGATCGACATGCCGACCATGGAGACCGCGAACATGCCGCTCGCGACGTACATGATCGGGTTGGAGTTGCCGCCGGCCGTGAACATCAGTCCCATCGCGGCGGCGCCCGCCACCATCGGCAGGTACGTCAGCACCATCATGAATCCCTGGCCCTGGACCTCGGGGATCTCGGGCGGCGATTCGAGCAGGATCTCCCCGCGGGGAGGCTTGGGGCTGGGTCGACGTTCGGGCCGTCGGACAACGACGATGCTCACCGTGGTGGTCCTTCGAATAGGTTGCAGCCCTTCTTACCAGAAGTAACCAGATATGTTCTCTCTTGTCCGTGATGCTCGTGGGACGGAGTCCAAGTCACATGGGACCGATGGTTCGCGGGTCGGCCGTACAGGGTCCGATTCCGCCGAGGCCCCCGTACATGCAGGGCCCGCCGGGACCGCCGGGATCACAGCTTCCGCCGGGATCGCCGCACCCGCAGGGGCCGTTGCAGCAGAGCGCGCTCGCGCAGGTGCACGTGCCGCTGCCGCCGCTGTGCCACGTCACGATCGTCGGCCCGCGGCGCAAGGCCGATCTCGCGCTGCCCGCCGACATCCCGCTGCCGCACGTCCTGCCGGGGCTGCTGCGCGCGCTGGACGAGCTGGGCGGCGACGCCGCCGCCGCGCCGGGCTGGACGCTCCAGCGGCTCGGCGGGGCCCCGCTCGACCTCGGCCAGAGCCTCGGCGCGCTCGGCATCCTCGACGGCGAGGTGCTCTACCTGCGCCCCCGAGAGGCGATCCTGCCGCCCGCCCTGTACGACGACGTCGCCGACGTGGTCGCGACGGGGGTGAAGAACGCCTCCGGCACCTGGGAGCCCAGGCACACCCGGCTGATGGGCGCCAGCGGCGCGCTCGGGCTGCTGGTCGTCGGCGCGGTCGGCCTGGCGCTGTCCAGCGCGCCCGCGCTCGTCGTCACCGTGGTGGCGGCGCTGCTCGCGCTCATCTCCGTGGCCACGGGCGCGGCCCTGTCGCGAGCCGTGGGCGACTCGCTGGCCGGCGCCCTGATCGGGCACGCGGCGCTGCCGTTCGGCTTCATCGCGGGCCTGTTCGCGCCCGCGAGCGGCGGCCAGCTCGCCGGGATCGGCGCCCCGCACCTGCTGGCCGCGCTGGCCTGCACCGCGCTCGTGGCGAGCGTCGCGGGCGCGCTCATCTCCGACGGCGTGCCCGGCTTCCTCGGTACGGCCATCGCCGCGACGTGCGGCGCGATCGGCGCGGCGGTGATCATGGTCTGGGGCGCGTCGCCCGCCGGGGTGGCCGCCGTGACCGTGTCCGTCCTGCTGGCGTTCAGCCCGCTGGTCCCGACGCTGTCGTTCAAGCTGGCCAAGGTGCCGCTCCCGGCCATGCCCACCACCGCCGAGGAGCTGCGGGCCGACAACCAGCGCCTGGACAGCGCCGCCATCCAGGAGCGGACCGTCGTCGCCCAGCGCTACGCCACCGGCATGATCGTCGCCGTCGCCCTGGTGGCGCTGGTCGCGGAGGTCCTGCTGGCCACGCACGGCGACTGGGTCGCCTCGCTGATGACCGGGACGCTCGGGCTGACGCTGATCATGCGGGCGCGGGTGTTCCGCGGCGTGCGCCAGCGGCTGTGGCTGATCACCACCGGCCTGGTCGCGTTCGGGCTGCTCGCGCTGACCCTCGGCCCGAACGCCGGCGTCATCGGGGCCGTGGCCGTGGCCATCGTCATGCTGTGGCTGGCGCTCACCGCCGTCGGCATCGGCCTGTGGCTGCCGTCGGGCAAGCCGTCGCCGTTCTGGGGACGCGCGGCCGACATCGTGGACGTCATCCTGATCGTCGAGCTGTTCCCGCTCGCGCTGGGCGTCCTGGAGGTCTACTCCTGGGTGCGCGGTTTGTCGGGCTGATAGGTTGCTGGGCGTTTTAACTCTTCGTGAAGGGTGGAGGGGAAGATGCAGGAGTTCGGGGATTTCGCGAACATCGACATCGAAAAGCTGCTCAAGGGGGCTGACGAGCAGTTCGCCCGTATCGAGGAGCTGCAGAAGAACATGGCTGAGCTCGTCGGCCGGTCCCAGGACGACGACGGCCTGGTGACGGTCGAGTACGCGAGCGAGGGCCTGCGCGAGCTCCAGCTGCACCCCAAGGCGATGCGGCTCAGCTCGGGCGAACTGGCCGACCTCATCAAGGAGCAGCTCCAGAAGGCCGCCACCGACCTGCAGCAGCAGGTCGCTCAGGCCATGGGGGACACGTTCGGCGAGGACGAGAACCCGATGAAGTACGTCGACAACCCCGAGGCCGCCATGAGCAAGATCAAGGAGGCGGAGTCGGCGTACAACCGGACGTTCGAGGACGTCATGGGCGAGCTCGACCGCATCCGGCGGCGGCTGGACCTCTGACCGGCGCGCTTCCCGCGCCCCGGCCGTCTACTCCCCGTCCTTCTTCTCCGTCAGCGGCTTGCCGTCCTTGGTGAGCGTGGGCAGGTTGGGCAGGTAGACCTGCTCGAACTCCGGCAGGTCCCCCTTGCCGGTGGGGTTGACCGAGTTGGTGAGCGACCTGCTGGACATGGTGGCCAGCTGCATGGCCACCGTCGTGGCCAGGCCCGCCGACATGAGGTACACCGTCGAGCCTTTCGTGACCACGCCCCTCAGCGCGGCCATGGCGGCGTTCCCCGCGGGGATGGTGGCGGCCTCCACGGCGGGGGCCGCGGGCGGGAACAGCTTGCCGGCGGAGCTGGCCATCGAGAGGGCCAGCAGGACCGACGACACGGCCACGCTCGCCACCGCCAGCTGGAACGAGTGCTTGGCGAGCTGATCCAAGGAGTCGCCGAGCGCGCCGAAGATGCGCTCGCCGTCGCCCGACTCCCTGAGGAAGAGCTTCTTGGCCTCGTCGACCTCCTCCCTGCCCATCTTCGTCCAGTCGTCGTCGGAGATGCCGGCTATCGCCTTGTCGATGATCTGCCCCGAGTCGCCGACCGTCCTGCTCATCTCATGACTGTTCCGGGCGGCGGCGCGGATGTCGTGCGGGCTGCTGTAGATCGTGCCGATGAGCGTCGCGGTGACACCGGTGGCCATCTTGAGCGCCGGGTTGCTCGGCAGAACCATGGCGTACAGGCACTCGGTCAGCGCAAAGGTGAAGAGATGGGTACCGTTCGCGTAGGCGTCCATGTCGTCCCTCGATCGTCGTTACTTCGCGGTGCTCTTGTCGTTGGCCTCGCGGACGACCTCGGCTCCCTCGCGGAGCTGGACGTCCCAGACGCCGAGCTGGTTCTTCGCGCCCTTCAGGTACTCGGCCGCGCTGGACCTGGCCGAGTCGTAGGCCGGTTTGAAGGTCATCGCGCCGATCAGGCCGAACCCGGGGAAGCCGACATGGCTGTTCCTGGCGGTGGTCTCGGCGTGGCCGAACCAGTCGCCGGGGGTGTCGCCGTTGCCGTCCGCGGTGGGGGCCAGGGACTTGCCGAGCTTCTCCATCAGCTCGGGGCGGGCCTTGCGCCAGCCGTCGCCGACCTGGCCGTACGGGTTGGAGGTCTCCTGCGGGTTCCTGTCGCCGTTGCCGGCGCCGTCCGTCCCGCTGCCGTCCTTCCCGTCTCCGTCTTTTCCGTCGCCGCCCTTTCCGTCGCCCCCGCCACCCGCGCCCGGGATGTCCGCGCCGCCGCCGGGGGTGTCGGCGCCGCCGCCTCCCGGTGTGTCGCCGTTGCCCGTGCCGGGGATGTCGGTGCCGGGCCCGCCGGGGTCCGTGGAGCCCGGGTCGCCCGGGTTGTCGGTGCCGGGCCCGCCGGGAGTGTCGGTGGAGGGGGGATCCGGGATGGAGTTGTCCGGGAGGTTGGGGTCGGTCTGGTCGCCGGGGTCGGTCGAAGGGTCGGTCGAGGGGTCGGTCTGGTCGTTCGGCGCGTCCGTGCCGTCGCCGGGATCTGACGGGTCGCCCTGGTCACCCTGGTCGCCGGTCTGGTCGCCCGGCTGGTCGCCGTCCTGGTCGGTGGGATCGTCCGACCCGTCCGTGCCGTCCTGGTCGCCGTTCTGGTCGCCGTCCGTGTCGTCCTGATCGTCGTCGTCCTGGTCGTCGTCCTGGTCGTCGGCCGGGTTCTGGTCCTGTGGGGGATCGTGGTCCTCGGTGGCGTCGTTCGGGTCCGTCGCCGCGTCGTCCGGGTCGGCGGGGTCGTCGTCGGCCGGGTCCTCGCCGTCGGAGGGCTCCCAAGCGGGATCCCCCACGGCCGCCTGCGGGTCGACCGAGCCGGGCGGGCCGTCCGCCAGGTCGTCCACCTGGATCTCCGACACCATGTGCTCACCGATGCCGAGCCGGCTGACATCGGCGGTGTCGGTCACCTCGGTCGTGCCGGCCGTGTCGGCGGGGGTCGCCGCGCCTCCGGCCGGCAGCACGGTGGTTCCGTCGCCGGAGCCCAGCAGGTTGGTCCCGACCTGCTTCTCGCCCGGCCCGTCCTGCCCCGGTGATGAGCTCCAGTTGACCAGGCTGTCGATGCTCGGCCGGCCCGCACTCCCTGTTTCGGCCACCTTGCCGCCTTTCCCCCTGCTCGTACGCCCAAGCGGCCAAAGCGTAGCCGTGAGACCCGTGAGGCGTACAGGTTGTGAGCTTTACCCCACGCCGCGACCTCCGGCCAGCCGCCGGAGTCAGAAATCCACAGCCCACCCACCTGCGCGTTTACCGAAAATCCATTCAGGAGTGACCCAGCCGTTATGTTAAGACTCTGTTATTTCTGAGGCGCATGAGGGCTAGCATGCCTTTTGATGTCGTTTGCGGGGGTACGCAGGTTGACCGGACCTACGGCACCGCCGTTCAGACCAGACTTTGACCTGGAGGTCCCATGTCACTCTTCGGAGCAGCACCATCCGATCTGACAAAGGCTGCGGGGTACTGCGAGAACACCGCTCAGTACATCGAGGGCATGCGCCAGCGCGTACAGGTGATCAAGGGTGACCTTCAGTGGAAGGGCGGCGCCTACCTGAACTTCGCCAAGGCGATGGATCAGTGGGACCTCGACTTCAAGGCCGTCATCAAGATCCTCGAGGGCATCTACGACAAGCTCAACGTCGGCGCGGGGGTCTACTCCCAGGCCGCGGCCGAGACCGAGAACATGAACATCACGGGCGGCCAGGCCGGCGCCGGCAGCGCGGGTCGCATCGACGACCTCATCAACTCGTCCTCGCAGCGGTAAGGGAGACTTCCATGGGTTACTCGCCGAACAACGGCAACACCGCCACCCCCGACGACTACACCTACGCCAACTTCCCCAGCATGGAGAAGGCGTACGAGGACCTGAAGAAGATCGTCACCGAGCTCGACACGGCGACGGACGACCTCTACAACGACATCAAGGCCGTCCTCGGCGTGCACTGGGAAGGCGCCGCCCGCGAGTACTTCGAGGGCAAGAAGGCCGAGTGGAACGCCCTGGAGAAGCAGATGGGCGAGCAGCTGTTCAACGCGGCGACCGCGGTGAGCATCGCCAAGGGCAACTACGAGACGGCCGAGCGGCGCAACATCAACATCTGGTCCGACTAGCGGTCCGCCGCGACCAGCCGACCGGATTCCTACAGTCGTTTGGGGGTGGGGATGACCCGTAAGGACGCCATGGAGGGCGAGCCGGACCCTCTGCAGGTCGATCCTGATCTGTTCAACGAGGGACCAGGGCGTGAGCACTCCCCGTCGACCATGCGGTCGATCGCCGACGAGCTCAAGTCCTACCTGGGCGCGTTGACGGGGCCCGGCGCCGACGAGGGCTTCACCAGTGGTTCGGTCAACGGCATCCTCGACCACTGCCAGCTCTCCGAGACCCAGTTCGGCACGTGGGACGACGCCAGCGCCTTCGGCAGGAGCGCGGGCTCCAACAGCGGCGGCAAGAAGTTCGCGCAGGTGTACGGCGAGTTCATCAACGCCTACAAGCTGGTGATCGCCGCCGTCGAGGAGAGCGCGAAGAACCACAAGGACGGCGACGAGGCCAGCGAGGGCAAGGACTGATGGCGGAGACCAAGGGCGGCAGGAACGTCGTCGTCATCCTCGACTTCTCCAAGATGCCGCAGGGCGAGACGGTCTACGCGTCCAAGGACGAGATCCTCAAGATGCTGAACGACGCGCAGCTCACCCGGATCCAGGACGCCGGGTTCGCCTACGACAAGGCGGCCGGCGCGATCGAGCTGGCCGTCAACGCCCTGGAGGAGCACGCCCCCAAGATCGCGACGGCGTGGACGGGGCCGGACGCCACCAAGGCCCGCCACGCCCTGCAGATGCTGCACGCCTCGGGCGGCGAGCTGGCCACCAAGCTGGAGATGATGAGCTCGGCCCTGCGCCAGTACGCCGGCTTTCTGCCCGAGACGATCGCCGAGGTCAACGGCTACAAGTCCAACATGGTCAGCTCGGACGGCGATCAGGAGGCCCTGCGCAAGGCCGACGAGGAGATCAAGGCCCGCGACGCCATGAAGAAGCTGAACGAGAAGATCGTTCAGCTGTACAACATCCAGCTCCCGCACGACGTGTCCTACGAACTGCCGCCGGTCTCGCTGCCGGGCGGCACCGGCTCGTACGAGGACCCCGACTACCGCGATCCCGTGAACGTCAGCTACAACTCCGGGGCGTCCGGCGGCGACTACAGCGGTGGCTACAACTCCAGCAACGGCACCGGCACCGGCTCCTCCAGCTCGGGCACCGGCACTGGCACCGGTACCGGCACCGGTGACCCGAACGGCTCCGAGGGAGGACCGGGCTCCGACACGGGCGACGGGCCGGGCTCCGGCACGGACGACCAGCCCGGCGGCGGTCAGCCTGGTGACGGCACCACCGACCCCGGCGGCTCGAACGGCGACGGCACCCAGGACCAGTCTCAGAACGGCGCTCAGGACAACAAGGACGGGACGGTCCCGCCGGTGCTCGGCGCCGACGACAAGACCAGCACCGACGTCCCGAAGGGCGCCGACCCGAACGCGACCGAGGTGTCGGCGTACACCCCGACCACCGCGACGACCACGCCGGTCATCAGCCCGACGGGCAACCCGGTGAGCACGATCGCGCCCAACCCGGTGGGCGTGCTGAGCCCCACGGGCGGCCCGCCCGGCGTCCCGTCGGTCCTGGGCTCGCCGAACGGAGCCTTCGCCGCGAGGGAAGGCGGGCTGATGGCGGGCGCGCGCGGGACGGCGATCGGCGTGGGCGGCATGCCGTTCATGCCGATGGGCGGCATGGGCGGCGCGGGGGAGAGCGGAGACTTCGAGCGGACGACCTTCCTGCCCGCGGACAAGGACGACTGGGACTCCGCGCACGACGTGACCAACCCGGTCATCTGCTGACCGGCCGACGGGGAGTGGCATGGGCGGGTCGAACCAGAACTCAAGCCAGGCGGCCCAGTTCGCCCAGTTGCCGTCGATGACCTCGGGCGTCTCCTTCAAGACGGAGGCGCTCGAGGCCAACGGCAACTCCATCGACACGCAGGCCGAGCACATCACCTCGCTGGAGGGCAGGCAGGGCCACCTCCCCGTGCAGTGGCCCCATTTCGGCGTGGTCGGCATGGGCGTCAGCAGCGTCCACGACAAGGCGATAGAACGCCAGGCGGACGCGCTGGCCAAGGGCAAGAAGGCGCTGCAGAGCTGGAAGGACGCACTCAAGAGCGCCTCCAAGAACTACCGCCAGGCGGAGGACGCCAGCGGCGACCCGTTCAAGGACCTGAACCTCGACCCCAGCAAACTGGGTCCCGGCGCCGACCTGGGCAATCTCGGCAACATGCCGGCCGGCCCGTCGATGCCCGACACCTCCGGCCTGGGCGGTACGCCGGGTCTGGACACGAAGCTGCCCGGCTCCGACCTGGACGGCACGAACCTTCCCTCGACGGACCCCTCGAAGGTCGGCCTCCCCTCGACGGACCCGTCCAAGGTGGACCTGCCGAAGTACCCCGACCCGAGCCAGGTCCAGCAGCCCGACATGAAGGTGCCGGACATCGACTCGGCGCTCAACGGCATGAAAAATCCGGATCTGAACGGCAAGCTCCCCGACGGGACGAACCTGGCCCAGTACGACCCGAACTCGCTGACCAACCCCCAGCTCAGAAACCCGGACCTCGGCTCCCTGTCGCCGGACGCCACCGGCACCAGGATCGGCACGGGCCCGAACGCCGGCGGCGGGCCGGGCACCGGCATCGGCACCGGGAGCGGCGGCGCCGGCGCGGGCGGGCTGCCCGCGGG
>NZ_JAHKRL010000288.1 GCF_019396405.1 Nonomuraea rhizosphaerae
CTGTCGTCGGCGCTGACGGCGCCGTCGGCCGCCCCGACGGCCTCGGCCACCGCGCAGACGCGGGAGACGCCGAAGGCGCAGGAGACCCCCAAGGCGCAGGAGACCAAGAAGGGGCAGAAGGACGCCAAGGCGACCCCGACGCCCTCCCCGTCGGCTCCGGTCACCGACGATCCCACCGCCGGGATCAACACCCAGGGCATCGACAAGGACGTCCTGACCCAGTTCGGCAAGCTCGACTGCAGCGACGCCAAGACCCGCGGCCAGGGCGTCCAGGACGACCCGGCCAAGCAGATGGTCGCCTGTGAGTCCGACGGCAGCTTCAAGTACGTCCTCGACGTGGCCAAGGTCGTCGGCACCGACATCAGCACCGCCACCGCCGGCGTTCAGCAGGGCAGCACGCAGTGGCTGGTCCAGCTCGACTTCAAGAGCTCGGGCGCCACCGAGTGGAGCAAGCTCACCTCGGCCGCGTACAACTCCCAGGAGCCGCGCAACAAGGTCGCCGTCGTCCTCGACGGCGTCGTGATCACCGCCCCGAACATCATCGGCCCGATCCCCGGCGGCCGTGCCGAGATCACCGGTCAGTTCACCCAGCAGAGCGCCACCGAGCTGGCCGACCAGCTCAAGTACGGCGCGCTGCCGCTGAAGTTCGACAAGGGCGAGGTCCAGACCGTGTCCTCGACGCTCGGCGAGGACCAGCTCATGGGCGGCCTCATCGCCGGCACCATCGGCCTGGCCCTGGTGGTCCTGTACTGCCTGCTGTACTACCGCGGCCTCGGCATCGTGGCCGTGCTCAGCCTCGTGGTGGCCACGATCCTCACCTACACGGCCGTGGTCGTGCTCGGCCACAACGCCGGCTTCCGGCTGTCGCTGCCGCACATCATCGGCCTGGTGGTCTCCATCGGCATCACCGCCGACTCCTTCATCGTGTACTTCGAACGCATCCGTGATGAGATGAAGGAAGGACGGCGGTCGCTGCGCGCGGCCGTCGAGGTGGCCTGGGTCCGCGCCCGCCGCACGATCCTGATCGCCGACGCCGTCATGTTCATCGCCGCGGTCGTGCTCTATCTGCTGGCCGTGGGCGGTGTGGCCGGGTTCGCCTTCGCGATGGGCCTGACCACACTGATCGACATCGTGGTGGTGTTCCTGTTCACGAAGCCGTTCATCGCGATGCTGGCCAGGCTCAAGTTCTTCGCCAAGGGGCATCCGCTGTCCGGCCTCGACTCCGAACGCATGAGCGCCGAGACGGCGGGCTCCGCCGGCCGCACGACCACCCCGCAGGAGGCCTGACATGGGACTGGGGCGTCGCCTCTACCGCGGCGAGATCGACGTTGACTTCGTCGGCCGCTGGAAGCTCTGGTACAGCCTGTCCGGCTTCCTGCTGATCATCTCCCTCGCCGGGCTGCTCATCAATGGCCTCAACCTGGGTGTCGAGTTCAAGGGCGGATCGGTCTTCTCCTTCAAGGCCGCCCAGCAGTCCAGCGTCGAGGAGGTCCGCGAGACGTTCCTCGACCAGGGCGTGCACCAGCCGATCGTCCAGACGGCCGGCGAGCGCTGGCGCGTCACGACCGAGACGCTGCAGGAGAGCGACCTCACCAAGATCCAGAACGCCGTCTCCAAGGAGTACAGCGTCCCCGTCGCCCAGGTCGACGTCCAGTCGATCGGCGCGTCCTGGGGCGGTGAGGTGTCCAACAAGGCATGGATCGGCCTGGGCGTCTTCATGCTGGCGATCATCCTGTACCTGTCGATGGCGTTCGAGCCGAAGATGGCGCTGGCCGCCATCGTCGCGCTCCTGCACGACCTCATCATCACGGCGGGCGTCTACGCCTGGTCGGGCTTCGAGGTCACGCCCGCGACGCTGCTCGGCTTCCTGACCATCCTCGGTTATTCGCTGTACGACGCGGTCGTCGTCTTCGACATGATCAAGGAGGTCACGGCCAAGCTGGGCACGACGGCGAAGCAGACCTACTCGATGGCTGCCAACAACGCGCTCAACCACACGCTGATCCGGTCGCTGAACACGTCGCTGGTGGCCATCCTGCCGGTGGCGGCGATCCTGTTCATCGGCACCACGCTGCTCGGCGCCGGGACGCTGAAGGACCTGTCGCTGGCGCTGTTCGTCGGCATGATCGTCGGCACCTACTCGTCGCTGTGCGTGGCCACGCCGCTGCTGGTGACGCTGAAGGAGCGCGAGCCGAAGTACCAGGCCATCGCCCGCCGCCTGGCCGCCACCAGCGGCAAGGGCGCCAAGGGGGCCAAGGGCTCGAAGAGCGCCGCGGTCGCCAAGGGCTGACGAAGCCGTTCGCGGGCGCCCGCGCGCCCACAGGACGTCCGGCCGACGCCCCCGCTCCGCACGGAGCGG
>NZ_JAHKRL010000289.1 GCF_019396405.1 Nonomuraea rhizosphaerae
GACCGCCCCCGCCTACGTCTTCGGCCCGGGCGCCGAGAACACTCCGGCGGCGACCGCCTCGACGACGGCCGAGAAGAAGACGACCACAGGTAAGAAGACGACCAGCGCGAAGAACGCCTGCACGGCCGACGCCCGCTACCCCAAGCGCCAGTTGCGCGGCGTCTGGATCGCCACGGTCAGGAACATCGACTGGCCCTCGCGCACCGGCCTGACCGCGGCCAAGCAGCAGGCCGAGTACGTCAAGATCCTCGACGCGGCCGTCAAGCGGCGCTTCAACGCGGTGTTCGTGCAGGTGCGGCCCGCTTCCGACGCCCTCTACAAGTCCTCGATCGAGCCGTGGTCGCAGTACCTGACCGGCACCGCGGGCAAGGACCCCGGCTGGGACCCGCTGCCGTTCCTCGTGGACGAGGCGCACAAGCGCGGCCTGGAGTTCCACGCCTGGTTCAACCCGTACCGGGCCGCCTACGACGCGAGCGCGGCCAAGCTGCCCGCCGGCCACCCCGCCCGCCTGCACCCCGACTGGACCGTCAAGCACGGCGGCCGCCTCTACTACAACCCGGGCCTGCCGCAGGTGCGCGAGCACGTGACCAAGGTCGTGACCGACGTGGTCAAGCGCTACGACATCGACGGGGTGCACTTCGACGACTACTTCTACCCGTACCCGGGCGAGGGCGGGAAGTTCAATGACGATGCCGCCTTCACGAAGTACGGCAAGGGCATGAAGCTCGCCGACTGGCGGCGCGACAACGTCAACAAGCTCGTCGCCGAGGTCGACGAGGCGGTCCACGCGGCGAAGAGCCACGTCAAGTTCGGCATCAGCCCGTTCGGGATCTGGCGCAACAAGTCGAACGACCCGACCGGGTCCAACACTTCCGGCATGTCCGGCTATGACGAGATTTATGGGGATGCGCGGCACTGGATCAAGTCGGGCACCGTCGACTACGTGATGCCGCAGCTCTACTGGTCGCGCGGCTTCAAGGCGGCCGACTACAAGGCCCTGGTGCCCTGGTGGGCGAACGAGGTCAAAGGCACCGGCGTGGACCTGTACATCGGCCAGGCCCTCTACCGGGTCGGCGCCGACTCCGACAAGGCTTGGAACAAGGCCGGCGAGCTGTCGGCCCACCTGACGATCAACCGCGAGCACCCGCAGGTGGACGGCGACGTCTACTTCAGCGCCAAGCAACTGCTCACCAACCCGCTGGGCGCCATCGACCGGGTCGCCAAGGACCACTACAGCCGCCCGGCGCTGCTGCCGCTCATCAAGGGCCGCGGCGGCGACGCCCCCGCCAAGCCCGCCGGGGCCAAGGCCGCGGGCACCGTCGTGTCGTGGACGGCGAGCCCGGACGCCCGCGCGTACGCCGTCTACCAGGTGCCGAAGTCGGGCCAGGACTGCCAGGGCACCGACTCGCGCAGCCTGGTGGCCGTGGTGACCTCGCCGACGTTCACCGCCAAGGCGGCAGGCACCTACCTGGTCACCTCCCTCGACCGCCTGCAGAACGAGAGCAAGCCGGTGACGGTCACGGTGCCGCCCGTGTGACGTGATCTCCCCGATCCTCGCAATCCCGTGATCCTCGCGATCCCGTGATCGCCATGATCCTGTGATCGCCGCGATCCCCGTGATCCCCGGGTGAGGCGTGGGTCACGGGCACTCCCCGCGCCGTGAAACGATGTTCGCGGACGGTAACCGCGAGCGTAGGGAGCGTTCCCGTGAGGCGCGTGCTGGTCGTGTTGGCGATCCTCCTGTTCGCCGGGGGGCTCGCCCAGCCGGGGCAGGCCGAGACCGGCGGCGGGCGGGTGACGCTCATCGGGGTGCCCGGCCTGCACTGGAACGACCTGACCCCGGCAGACACGCCCCACCTGTGGCGGCTGGCCGGGCAGAGCGCGATCGGGTCGCTGTCCGTGCGCACCGTCGGCAGCGTGACCTGCCCGTACGACGGGTGGCTGACCGTGTCGGCGGGCACCAGGTCGGCGGCCGGCTACAACTGCGGCCTGCCGCCCGCC
Organism: Nonomuraea rhizosphaerae; assembly: GCF_019396405.1. GTDB lineage: Bacteria > Actinomycetota > Actinomycetes > Streptosporangiales > Streptosporangiaceae > Nonomuraea > Nonomuraea rhizosphaerae. Next base: position 2,002 of record NZ_JAHKRL010000289.1, read on the forward strand.
CCGCGGGCCCAGGGCGCGGGCGCGGTCATCCCCGACTACCGCTACCTGATCGACGTGGCGGGCCAGCGCGAGGCGGGCACGCTCGGCGAGGCGCTGAAGGCGGCCGGCCAGTGCGCGTTCGCGGCCGGTCCCGGCGCGGCCATGGCGATGGCCGACAGCCAGGGCGCCGTGTCCCACTACCGGCCGTCGGCGAGCCAGGTCACCGCCGCTGACCTGGGGCAGTGCCGGATGGCGGCGGTGGAGGTCGACGACCTGATCCGCCCCTACCTGGCGGCCACCGGCCAGCTCCCGCGCGTGCCCGACGAGCTGACCGCGCAGCGGCGGCGGGCCGCGCTGCGGCAGGCCGACGCGACGGCGGGCGCGGTGCTGGCCGCGGTCCCCGCCCGCGCCACCCTCCTGCTGGCGGGGCTGTCC
>NZ_JAHKRL010000290.1 GCF_019396405.1 Nonomuraea rhizosphaerae
GCGCCCCCACGTGAGACCACCGCCACCCCCTCCACACAGTCGGTGTACGCCTCGCTGCTGCCGCCCGCAGTGGCGCCCGTCGTGCTGGCCGCCTACGCGGTGCTGCCGGTGGCCATGGGCGTATGGCTGATAACGCCGTAGGGATGTCTGAGCTTGTGGCGCCCTCAGTTGTCGCGCCCGAGCTGATCGTTTCGTCGCCGGCCCGAGCTGCCCGGTCCAGCACGCCGTCGAAGCGGCGCTGGAGGCCGCTCGTTCACCTCAGCTTGAAGGAGCTCCATGCAAGAAACCGAGACCCTGCGCCTCAGCAGAGACGAGGGTCATAGCGAACATCGAAGTGGCTACGCGGCCGATCCCCGAAGCGAGTGCTCCGTCCGACCGCCGCCAGAGGTACGGCAGGCGCGCATGCCTGCCGTACCCGTACGAAGGTCAGACCTCAAGCACCACAGGGATGATCATCGGGCGACGGCGGTAGGTGTCGCTCACCCAGCGCCCGACCGTGCGGCGCACCACCCGGCGGATCTCCTGCGTGTCGATCACGCCGTCGGCCGCCTTCTCCTCAAGGGCTTTCTCGATCTGTGGAATGAACTCCTCGAACTGCGCCGGATCGATGCCGGAGCCGCGCGCGTGGATCTCCGGTCCTCCGGTGAGTTTGCCGGTGCTGGAGTCCACCACGACGACGACCGAGATGAAGCCCTCGTCGCCCAGGATCCTGCGGTCCTTCAGCGAGGTGTCGGTAATCTCGCCGACGGACGAGCCATCAACGTAGACATATCCGGCATGGACCGCACCGACGATCTTCGCCCGGCCGTCGACCAGGTCGACCACGACACCGTCCTCAGCGATCACGATGTGGTCGTCGGGCACACCGGTCAGCGCGGCGAGCTTGGCGTGTGCCCGCAGGTGCCGCCATTCACCGTGGACCGGCATGAAGTTGGACGGACGGGTGAGGTTCAGCACGTAGAGGAGCTCTCCGGCGGCCGCGTGTCCGGAGACGTGCACCTTGGCATTGCCCTTGTGCACGACGCGGGCACCCCAGCGAGTGAGGCCGTTGATCACCTTGTTGACGGCGGTCTCGTTGCCCGGCACCAGCGACGATGCCAGCAGCACGGTGTCGCCCTCGGCGATGCGGATCGGGTGATCCCGATTGGCCATCCTCGACAGCGCGGCCATCGGCTCGCCCTGCGAACCGGTGCAGACGAGCACCACGTCCTCCGGCGGCCACTCCTCGATGTCGCGGGAGTCGACGATCAGCTCCGGCGGCACCTTGAGGTAGCCGAGATCGCGGGCCACACCCATGTTGCGCACCATCGACCGGCCGACGAGTGCCACCTTGCGGTTATGTCTGGCCGCCGCGTCCATGACCTGCTGGATGCGGTGTACGTGCGAGGCGAAGCTGGCTACGATGACGCGCTGCTCCGAGGTACGGATCACCTCGTCGATGACCGGGCCGATCTCCCTCTCGCTGGTGACGAACCCGGGCACTTCAGCGTTGGTCGAGTCGGACATCAGCAGGTCGACGCCCTCGGTGCCGAGCCGCGCGAAGCCTCCGAGATCGGTGAGGCGACCGTCACTCGGCAACTGGTCCATCCGGAAGTCGCCGGTGTGCAGCACAATGCCGGCCGGCGTCCTGATGGCCACGGCCAACGCGTCCGGGATCGAATGGTTGACCGCGAGAAACTCGCAGTCGAACGGGCCGAACCTGTGTCGTTCGCCCTCGACCACTTCAAGCTTGGTCGGCTGGATCCGATGTTCGGTGAGTTTGGCCTCGATGAGAGCCAGCGTCAGCCTGGATCCGATGAGCGGAATATCGCGTCGTTCGCGCAGAAGGTACGGCACCGCACCGATGTGATCTTCGTGTGCGTGTGTCAGGACCACGGCCTCGACATCGTCGAGCCGGTCCCTGATGTACTCGAAGTCGGGCAGGATCAGGTCGACGCCCGGCTGGTCCGGCTCGGGGAACAGAACCCCGCAGTCGACGATCAGCAATCGGCCGTCGTACTCGAAGACAGCCATGTTTCTGCCGATCTCACCCAGCCCGCCCAGCGCGACAATGCGCAGGCCGCCCTCAGGCAGCGCCGGTGGAGGGCCGAGCTCAGGATGCGGATGGCTCATGCCTGGCCCCTTGGTCAAATCGTGTTCTCAAAACTCCCGGTTCCTCCCCGTGTCTATGCGTCTGTCAACTTCACCCCGCCGGCTACCAGGCAAGCGCGCAGCTCGGCGATCTGCTTCTCTGTTGCGGCCACCAGTGGCAGCCGTACCGGTCCGACCGGCACTCCTACCATGCCCAGGGCCGCCTTGGCCATGATCGCGCCGCCCGCGCTCAACATGATGCCTTCGATCACGGGCGCCACCTGACGGTGCACGGCGAGCGCCTGGGCGACGTCACCGTTCCGGTACAGACCGATCATGCGGGCCAGATCGGCGCCGACCACATGCCCGACAACGCTGACGAACCCGGCCGCCCCCACGGACAGCCAGGGCAGGTTGAGCAGGTCATCGCCCGAGTAGAAGGCGAGATCGGTCACCGTCATCACCTTGCTGCCCTCGAACAGGTCGCCCTTGGCGTCCTTCACAGCAACGATGCGCTCATGCTGAGCGAGCCTGATCAAGGTCTCGATCTTGATGGGTACGCCGCTACGTCCGGGAATGTCGTACAGCATCACCGGAAGGTCCGTCGCATCGGCCACCGCGGTGAAGTGCTGGTACAGGCCCTCCTGCGGCGGCTTGTTGTAGTACGGCGTCACAACGAGCAGCCCGTGAGCGCCCGCGCGGGCGGCGGTCCTGGCGAGCAAGATGCTGTGGTGAGTGTCGTTGGTGCCCGCTCCGGCCACCACAGTCGCCCGGTCACCAACCGCCTCGAGCACCGTGCGCAGAATGCGCTCTTTCTCCTCGTCGGAGGTGGTGGGCGACTCGCCGGTCGTCCCGCTGACGATCAAGCCGTCGTTGCGCTGCTCGTCCACCAGATACATGGCGAGGCGCCGTACGGCGTCGTAATCGACCGCACCGTCTGGAGTGAACGGCGTGACCATCGCGGTCAGCATGCGGCCGAAGGGCGCGTCGGTGGTTCCAGTTGGCGATGCCATAGTGCGAACGCTACCTGGATTCGCAAAACCGGTGGACGCCGCCACCCCGCTTTGCCTGCCCGCAGCCCCTATTTGTTGCCTCCTCAGCCGGGATTACCGGATGTCTCCGCCGGTCCTGGACGTGATCTTGCATGCTGCGACGCTCTTGGGATTTCTGCCTTCCAGCGGACTGCGTCACGACGAACTCCATGCCTTATGGAGCCTCCTCGGTCGTTCGCCCGCCCAGTGAGGGCGCAAACGTGGCCAGCCGAACACGACGCATCTCGAGTGCAGTGCATGATTCGCCCAGGTCGCGGGCTCAGCGCCAAGCTGCGAGATGCCGTTCTCCATGGGCGAAGGGGCCAAGAGGATCGATTGGCAGCCACGCGAAGCAATCTTCCGACAATGATCCGCCCATCGCCGGCTCGGCTGCGCTCACCTGTCCTCCGGATAGCCGTACGGCCGTACGGGCGGCGCACGCGGAGACGGATCGACATAACGCAGGTCCGCTGCCACGACATGGGTCGGGAGAAGGGATCGTCGGCTCGACACCGATGAGTGCTGGCCAGCATGGAGGGGCTAGCAGTCGACGGGCAACGTGTAGCACGGCCGAACGGCGAGTGATGCGCGCCTTGTTCGGACGGCGAGCGGACAATGGCGGCATACAGCAGGCGGCAGTAGAGGCGAGTGGCAAGCGGCAGGCAGTGTGCGACCAGGTGGAGGGCGGCAGACGGGAGGGAGTGGGTGGGCAGCAGGGGGCGGAGGGTAGAAGTGGCGGGCGAGCGGGCGAGCGGGCGAGCGGGCGAGCGGGCGAGCGGGCGAGCGGGCGAGCGGGCGAGCGGGCGAGCGGGCGAGCGGGCGAGCGGGCGAGCG
>NZ_JAHKRL010000291.1 GCF_019396405.1 Nonomuraea rhizosphaerae
ACCCCCGCGCTCGGCATGGTGCTGGCCCACGCGTCGGGCCGCCGCGACGCCGTGTTCGGCACGACGGTCGCGGGGCGGCCGACCGAGCTGGAGGGCATCGAGTCGGTGATCGGGGTGTTCCTCAACACCGTCCCGGCCGTGGTCCGGCTCGCGCCGGACGAGAGCGTGCTGGAGGTCATGCGGCGGGTGCAGGCCGACCGGGTCGCGCTGATGCCGCACGAGTACCTGGGCCTCGGCGACATCCAGCGCGCGGCCGGCCGCGACCAGCTCTTCGACAGCCTGTACGTGCTGCAGAACTTCCTCGGCGACGACACCTTCACCGACCTGGAGCGGGAGCACGGCATCGTCGGCGTGTCGGCCGTGGACGCCACGCACTACCCGCTGACCTGGGTGGCCACCCCGGGGGCGCGGCTCACCGTACGGCTGGAGCACCGGGCGGACGTGGTGGCGCGCGAGCAGGCGCAAGCGCTGCTGGCCCGGCTGGAGCGCGTCCTGCTCCGCGTCGCCGACGACCCGGCCGCGACTGTGGCCGACGTGCCGCTGCTGCTGCCGGGCGAGGGCGCCTCCATGGACGGTGCGGCCCGGCCTATGGGCGAGGAGACGATCGCCGAGCTGCTGGCGGCCCAGGCCGCCCGGACCCCGGACCGGGCCGCGCTCACCTTCGGCGCGCGGACGCTGACGTACGCCGAGCTGGACGCCCGGGTGAACCAGATCGCGCGCTCACTGCTGGCCGCCGGAGCGGGACCGGAGCGGATCGTCGCGCTGGCCGTGCCGCGCTCGATCGACATGGTCGCGGCGCTGTTCGCCGTGCTGCGGGCGGGGGCGGCCTACCTCCCGCTCGAACTGGACAATCCCGGCGACCGGCTGCTGGCGATGCTGGCCGACGCCGACCCGGTCCTGCTGGTGACCACGGACGCGGTGAAGGACAGGTTCGCCGCCCACCCCGTCCCCGTGCTGCGCCTGGAGGAGGTGTCGGGGCCGACCGCCCCGATCGGCCTGCCCGTACGGCCGGGACGGCTGGACCACCCCGCGTACGTGATCTACACCTCCGGCTCCACCGGCCGCCCCAAGGGCGTCGTCACGCCGTACCGGGGCCTGACCAACATGCGGCTCAACCACCGCGAGGCGATCTTCGCGCCGACCGTCGCGGCGGCCGGCGGCCGGACGCTCACCATCGCGCACACCGTCTCCTTCTCCTTCGACATGTCGTGGGAGGAACTGCTGTGGCTGATCGAGGGCCACCACGTGCACATCTGCGACGAGGAGCTGCGCAGGGACGCCACCGCGCTCGTCGCGTACTGCCGCGGCAACGGGATCGACGTCGTCAACGTCACCCCCACCTACGCCCAGCACCTGCTGGACGAGGGCCTGCTCGACCACCGGCCGCCCCTCGTGCTGCTCGGCGGCGAGGCGGTGCCCCAGTCGCTGTGGTCGGCGCTGCGCGAGACGGAGGGCGTGAGCGGCTACAACCTGTACGGCCCGACCGAGTACACGATCAACACCCTCGGCGCGGGCACCGCCGAGAGCCCCACCACCACGGTCGGACGGCCGATCTGGAACACCAGTTGCTACGTCCTCGACGCCTTCCTGCGCCCGGCCCCCGTCGGCGAGCTGTACATCACCGGCGCCGGTCTGGCCCGCGGCTACCTCAACCGTCCCGGGCTGACCGCCGAGCGGTTCGTGGCCGACCCGTTCGCGCCGGGCGGGCGCATGTACCGTACCGGTGACCTGGTGCGCGTGCGCGCCGACGGCCACCTCGACTTCCTCGGCCGCACCGACGACCAGGTCAAGATCCGCGGGTACCGGGTGGAGCTGGGCGAGGTCGAGACCGCCGTCACCGCTCGGGCGGGCGTCCATCAGAGCGCGGTCCTGGCCGTCCCCGACGGGTCGGGGGCCAAGCGGCTGGTGGCCTACCTGGTGCCCGACGCCCCCGGGGACGCCGACGAGCTGATCGCCGCCGTCCAGCGGGACCTGAAGACGGTGGTGCCCGGGTACATGGTGCCGGCGGCGTACGCGGTGGTGGACACGCTGCCGCTGACCATCAACGGCAAACTGGACACCGCCGCCCTGCCCCAGCCCCGCGCCCTGGCCTCCACCTCGCAGCCGGCGGCGAACGAGCGCGAACGGGTGCTGTGCGCGCTGTTCGCCCAGGCCCTCGGCGCCGGCGAGCCGGTCGGGGCGGAGGACGACTTCTTCGACCTGGGCGGCCACTCGCTGCTGGCGATCCGGCTGCTCGGCCTGGCGCGCGCCGCCACGGGCGCCGACCTGTCGCTGCGCGACCTGTTCGACGCCCGCACCCCGGCCCGCCTGGCGGCCCGCCTCGGGAGCGCGGCCGGGCCCGCCCGCCCCCCGCTCACCCGCATGCCGCGCCCGGACCACGTGCCGCTGTCGCCCGCGCAGGAACGGCTGTGGCTGCTCCAGCAGCTCGACCCGGCCTCGACCGCCTACACCTACCCGCTGCTCGTCCGCCTGCGCGGAGCCGTGGACGCCGCCGCCCTGCGCGCCGCCCTCGGCGACGTCGTGTCCAGGCACGAGATCCTGCGCACGGTCATCGACGAGCGGCCCGCCCAGCGGGTGCTCGCCGAGCCCCGGATCGAGGTGACCGTCGTCCGCTGCCCCGCGGCCGGGCCCGCCCTCGCCGACGCGCTGGCCCGCCCCTTCGACCTGGCCGCCGAGCCGCCGCTGCGGGCCACCCTCATCGAGGAGCAGGACACCGGTGACACCGTCCTGGCGCTGGTGCTGCACCACGTCGTGATGGACGAGTGGTCCGACGGCCCGCTGCTGCGCGACCTCGGCGCCGCCTACGCCGCCCGCCTCGACGGGCGCGCCCCCGGCTGGGAGCCGCTGCCCGTCCAGTACGCCGACTACGCCCTCTGGCTGCGGCTGGACGACCGGAGCGAGGACGACCGCGCCTACTGGCGGGAGCAACTGCGCGGGCTGCCCGACGAGATCACCCTGCCCGCCGACAGGGGACGCCCGGCCCGCGCCGGCCGGCCGGCCGGCCAGGCCACCGCCTCGCTGCCGCCCGAGCTGGTCGAGTCGCTGCGCGAGCTGGGCCGGAAGGAGTCGGCGAGCCTGTTCATGGTGCTGCACGCGGCGCTGGCCACCCTGCTCTCCCGGCTCGGCGCCGGGACCGACATCCCAATCGGCAGCCCCACCTCCGGCCGCGACGATCCGGCCCTGCACGACCTGGTCGGGTTCTTCGTCGACACCGTCGTCCTGCGTACGGACCTGTCCGGTTCGCCCACCTTCGCCGAGCTGCTGCGACGGGTCCGAGAGACGGACCTGGCCGCGTTCGAGCACGCGAGCCTGCCCTTCCAGCAGGTGGTGGAGGCGGTCAACCCGGCGCGGTCGCAGGGGCGCAACCCGCTGTTCCAGGTGATGCTGGGATACCTGCACCAGCCCGCCGGCCGTGACACCGTGCTCGGCCTGCCGGTCGGGGAGGCGCCCTCGGTGGCCGCCGAGCCGAAGGTCGACCTGAACGTGACGTTCGTGGACGGCGAGCCGTTCGAGCTGATCCTTGAGTACGACGCCGGCCGGTTCCGCCCCGCGACGGCGCGGCGGCTGGTCGACCGCCTCCTCGTGCTGCTCGGCGAGGTGGCCGCCCGGCCGGACCAGCCGGTCGGGACCGTCGAGGTGCTCTCGGCGGGCGACCGCTCCGACCTGGCCGCCTGGCAGGACGGCGGCCCTGCGGAGGATGGCGGGCCGACGTGGTACGCCCGCTTCTCGGAGCTGGCCCGGCGCACCCCCGACGCCGACGCCTGCGTGTTCGAGGGCAGGACGATGAGCTACGCCGACCTCGACGCCGCCTCCGCCGCCTTCGCCGCCCGGCTCTCCCACCTGGGCGCGGAGGACCTGGTCGGGATCGCCCTGCCGCGCTCGGCCGAGCTGCTGGTGGCCGTGCTCGGGGTGGCCAGGGCGGGCGCCGCCTACCTTCCCCTCGACCCCGCCTTCCCGGCCGAGCGGCTGCGCTTCATGGTGGCGGACGCGCGACCGGCCACGATCGTCGTGAACGACCGCACCCGCCACCTCTTCCCGGACGGCATCACGCTCGGCGACCTCCCGTACGGCATCGCGCCCGGCGACGCGCCGCCGCGCGACCCGCGCTCGGCCGCGTACGTCATCTACACCTCGGGCTCCACCGGCCGGCCGAAGGGCGTGGTGGTGACCCAGCGCGACCTGGAGTCCTTCCTGGCCGCGCTGCCCGTCGTCACCTCCGCCGACCGGCTGCTCGCCGTGACGACGCTCTCCTTCGACATCTCGGTGCTGGAGCTGATGGCGCCGCTGCGCACGGGCGGCTGCGTGGTCATGGCCTCCGACGAGCAGGTGCGCGACCCGTTCCTGCTCACCGAGCTGATGCGGGCCGAGCGGATCACGATCATGCAGGCCACGCCGTCGCTGTGGTCGGCGCTGCCCCCGGACGCCGACCTCGGCGGCGTGCGCGCGCTGGTCGGCGGCGAGGCGCTGCCGCCCGCCCTCGCCCGGAGCCTGAGCGAGCGGACCGCCGGGGCGACGAACCTGTACGGCCCCACCGAGGTCACCGTATGGGCCAGCGCCGCGGCCGTCCGCCGGGACGAGCGGCCCACGCTCGGCCGCCCACTGCCCGGAACGACCGCCTACGTCCTGGACGCGGCCCTCGCCCCGGCGCCGCCGGGGGTGGCCGGTGAGCTGTATCTCGGCGGGGCCCAGGTCACCCGCGGTTACCTGCGCCGCCCCGGCCTGACCGCGTCCCGGTTCGTGGCCGACCCCTTCACGGGCGGGCGCATGTACCGTACGGGGGACCTGGCCCGCTGGAGCGCGGACGGCGAGCTGGAGTACCTCGGGCGCACCGACCAGCAGGTCAAGGTGCGGGGCTTCCGCATCGAGCTGGGCGAGATCGAGGCGGTCGCGGCGACGTGCCCCGGTGTGGCGCGGGTCGCGGTCGCCGCCCGGCAGGACCAGCTCGTCGCCTACGTCACCGCCCCGGCCCCCGCGCTGCGCGACCATCTGGCCGAGCGGCTGCCCTCCTGGATGGTCCCGGCCGCCGTCGTCGTCCTCGGCGAGCTGCCGCTCACCCCGAACGGCAAGGTGGACCGCGCGGCCCTGCCGGAGGTGGACTTCGACCGGCTGAGCGGCCGGGTCGCGCCGCGCACCCGCACCGAGGCGGCCGTCTGCGCCGTCCTGGCGCGGGTGCTGGGCGTCGGCGCGGTCGGCGTGGACGACGACTTCTTCGCCCTGGGCGGCCACTCGCTGCTGCTGGTACGGCTGGCCGCGGCCCTGCGCGCGGAGCTGGGGGCCGAGATCCCGGTCGCGGAGCTGTTCGCGGCCCCGACCGCCGCCGCCCTGGCCCGGCGGATCGCCGGCGGCGCCCCCACCGGCGACGCGATGGCCGAGCTGCTTCCCCTGCGGCCGGACGGCGCCCGGCCGCCGCTGTTCTGCTTCCCGCCCGCCAGCGGACTGAGCTGGCAGTTCGCCCCGCTCAAGCGCTACCTGCCGGACGTGCCGCTGTACGGGCTGCAGTCACCGCGCCTCAGCCGGGACGACGGCCTGCCGGCGACCATGGACGAGCTGGCCGCCGAGTACGCCGCCCTCATCGCGCGCACCGTCCCCGAGGGGCCGGTCGGCCTGCTCGGCTGGTCGTTCGGCGGCGCGGTGGCGCACAAGGTCGCGGTGCTGCTGGGCGGCCGCGTCACCTTCCTCGGCATGCTCGACACGCCGGTCGAGGTGCCGGAGGGGACGGGGGACGTCGCCGGGCTGCTGGCCGAGATGGGCTTCCAGCCGCCGGACGCGCAGATGACCGTCACCGACGCCGTCGCCTTCCTGCGCGGCCTGGACGACGGCGTCGCGGCCCTGGAGGACGAGCAGATCGTCCGGGTGGTGGAGAGCTACCTGGCCCACGACCGGATGATGGCGCGGGCGAAATACGGCGTGTACGCCGGGGACGTCGTCTTCGTGGACGCGACCGTGCCCGAGCAGGGGTTCGCCGCCGTGGCCTCGGACGGGTGGCGTCCGCACGTGGCGGGGGAGCTGCGGGTGGTCGAGGTCGTATGCCGGCACTCCGAGCTGCTCGACCCCGCCACCCTGGAGGTCCTGGGCCCGCTGCTGGCCGAACTGACGCGATGACGAGAAACGACACGGCGGCGGGCCCGGCAACCGGGGGCCCGCCGCCGTGTCAGTCCGTGCGGCTCAGGTAGCGGCTGACAGGTCCTTGACCTGGGTCGAGGGGTCGTTGTCGGCCGCGTTCGCGAGCTGCGGCACGAGCACGTCGAGCGCGTACAGCAGCGCGTTCGGCCCGCTGTAGGACAGCGCGCCGCCGAGCGGGGTGGAGAAGTCGGTGTAGAGCGTGCGGTCGGTCTTGACCACCTTCAGGCGCGCGAACACCGGTGACTCCAGCATCTTGGCCTTCGTCGCGCCGTTGACGAACAGCACGTCCTTGTCCAGGATGTCCAGCCGCTCCTCGCTGATCTCGTTGGCCTCCTTCTGCGCGCCGAAGCCGAGCGCGTCGAACAGCGCCCGCCGCGGGTCCTTGGCCGGCAGCAGCCAGTGCTGCCCGTTCTCCGGGCCGAAGTCGGCGACCAGGACCTTGCCGGCGAACTCGGGGTGCGCCTTCTTGGCCTCGTCGATCTTGGCGTTCACCTTGTCGACCAGGGCCTGCGCCTCGGCGGACTTGCCCAGGGCCTTGCCCGTGGTGAGCGTCTGGACGTCCCAGGGGGTCTGCTCGTCGGCGTACGAGCCCGACTGGATCACCGTCGGGGCGATCTGGGAGAGTTTGTCGTAGGTCTCCTTGTTGACCGTCTCGTAGATCGCGATGATCAGGTCCGGCTGCTGCTTGATGATGGCCTCGAAGTTGAGCTCGGCCGAGAACGTGGGCAGCGGCTTGCCGCCCAGCGCCGGCTTGACCCACGGGTAGGTCGCGTACTCCTCGAACCACTCGCGCGTGCTGATCGGCACCACGCCCAGGGCGAGCGCGAAGTCCTGGTCGTTCCAGCCGACGGTGAGGACGCGGGCCGGCTGCTCCTTGATCGTGGTGCTGCCGAACTTGTGCTCGATGGTGACCGGGAACGCGGCGGCCGGAGCGGAGGCAGAAGCGGACGCGGACGCGGCCGTGGAGGCCTGCGGAGCCGCGGTCCCCGTGTTGCCGCACGAGACGAGCGAGACCACCAAAAGGACGCACGATGCGGTGATGGCGACGGCGCGCCGGACGGGATTGGAACTGATCATCTGCGTTCCTTATGGCCGGAGGAGGGCGACCCACTTAGGATAGCATTACCTAACTTTGATCATCGGAGGCTGGACATGCAGCGCACCCTGCTCGGCGGCAAGATCCATCGGGCCACCGTGACCCAGGCCGACCTGCACTACGTCGGCTCGATCACGGTCGACAAGGTCCTCATGGACGAGGCCGGGCTCGTCGAGGGCGAGCAGGTCCACGTCGTGGACATCACCAACGGGGCGCGACTGGTGACCTATGTCATCGAGGGAGAGCCGCGCTCCGGCGTCATCGGCATCAACGGGGCGGCCGCTCACCTGGTCTCCCCCGGTGATCTTGTCATCATCATGTCCTACCGGCAGGTGGAGGAGGACGAGCTGAAGGCGTACGTCCCGTCCGTGGTGCACGTCGACGGGGACAACCGGGTCGTGGACCTCGGGGCCGACCTGGCCGCCCCGGTACCCGAGGCGGCCGCGCAGGTCAGCGGTCGCTGAGGTAGCCGCCCATCGTCCGCAGGACCTCCGTGGCGGGCAGGTCCGCGCCCGACTCGGTGCGGACCCGCTCGATCACCAGCCCGTGGCTGCGCCCGCGCCGGGCCTCCGCGCCGGCGACGATGACCACGCCGTCGCCCTCGCGGATGAAGACCCGGCCGGGCGTCCCGCCGTAGACGCCCTTCGACACCGACGCCTTCAGGACCCGCAGGCGCTCGCCGCGGTAGAAGGTGTAGGCGTTCGGGTACGGGTCGGACTGCGCCCGCACCAGCCGCTCGATGTCCTGCGCCGGCCAGGTCCAGTCGATGCGGCTGTCCTCGACGGAGCGCTTGTGGAAGAAGCTCGCCTTCGACCGGTCCTGCGTGATCGGGGTCGCCCGGCCGGTGTCGATGAGCATAAGCGCGTCGCGCACGATCGGGCCGATCAGGTCCACGGTCCGGTGGAACAGGTCCGTGGCCGTGTCGGCGGGGCCGACGGGGACGGCGCGCTGCAGGATGATGTCGCCCGCGTCCAGCTCCTCGTCCATCAGGTGCGCGGTGACGCCCACCTTCTCCTCCCCGTTGATCAGCGCCCAGATCAGCGGGGAGAAGCCGGCGTAGGCGGGCAGCAGCGAGTCGTGCACGTTGAGCGTGCCGTGGCGGGGCAGGGTGAAGATCTCCGGCGGGATCCACGTCCGCCAGTTGTTGGCGACGATGATGTCCGGGTCGGCCTCCTTGAGCGAGGTGACGAGCTCGTCGTCCGGCCTGTTGCGCAGCAGCGTCGGTACGCCGTGCTCGGCGGCCAGGTCGGCCACCGAGTCGTCCCAGATCTTCTCGTAGGCGTGCTCGCTCTTGGGATGCGTCACCACGAGCACCACCTCGTGGCCGGATTCCAGAAGTGCCTGCAACGTGCGGTGTCCCCAGGTCTGGTAGCCGAACATCGCAACCCGCATGCGCGCCTCCTGTGGCTAAGCCCGATTAGGTGAGCCTAACCTAATTACCAGGTCAGGGCCAGTACGGGCTCAGCAGGTCGAACTGGTTCGGCAGGCCCAGCAGGTAACGCACGTCGTCGGTGTCGTAGAGGCCCCTGAACTCGGGCGGCAGGTAGAGGGTGAAGAGCCGGGCCCGGCTCGCCGAGGAGCCGGCGGCGTCCAGGATGCCGTTGGCCGCCATGCGCCCGGCCTCGTTGCCGCCCTCCATCGTGGCCAGGTTGATGCTGTTGCGGACGAAGTCGGCGGCCAGGAAGAAGTTGGGGATCGCGGTCGTGGCGGTGGGCCGGTTGCTCCAGGAGGAGGGCGTGTTGATGAGCAGCGGCTCGTCGTTGGCCACGGCGGGGGTGCCCTCACCGGTGATCGCCGGGTCCACCCAGGTCGTGGCCACGATCGAGTCGGGCAGCAGGGCCGCCCCGCCGGGCAGGGCCGAGCGCACCTGCGCCAGGACCTCGCGGCCGATCTCCGCCCGGGTGCACTGCTTGGCGGTCTTGCCGTACAGGATGCCCGGGGTGTTCCAGTCCGACAGGTCGAGGGACAGGACGTCCTTGACCGTGCCGTCGCCGTACTTCGCCGGGAAGCTGCCGGTCCAGAACTGCGCCTGGCTGATCGAGGTGAGCGCCCAGGGCGTGGCCGCGTAGATGAGGTGGCCGTTGGCGATCGGGCGGGGCTCCTTGAGGAAGATCAGGACCCCGTTCATCCAGTCGGTCTCCAGCAGGCTGAGCCTGGCCAGGGCGGGGGCGGCGGTCTTCATCGCCGGCGTCAGCAGCGGCGTCAGCCGCTCGACCGGCAGCGCGGCCACGTAGTGGTCGGCGGTCACGGTGCCGGTGGCGCCGCTGGGGTCGCTCACCCGCACGCCGGTGACCCGGCCGCCGGAGTAGTCGAACCCGGTGGCGGTCCAGCCGACCTTGAACTGCACGCCGAGGCTGGTCAGGTGGTTGATCCAGGGAGTGATCCAGACGTCGCTGGAGGGGCCGTTGAGCACCTGGTCGGGCGGTCCGTACGGGCCGAGGCCGACGGCGCTGAAGATGAGCGCCTCGAACATCAGGCCCATGGTGCGGGTGTTGGCCTTGTCCGGCTGGGCCGCCACCAGCGAGGCGGTGAACAGCCTGACCAGCAGGTCGCGGTACTGCTGCGACATGTTGCTCGCCTTGATGAAGTCGGCGAAGCCCATGTTCTCCCACTGGCCGAGCCGCCGGCGCGGGCCGCTGGTGACGAACGCCACGAGCTTGGAGACGAAGAACTCGATCTCCAGCAAGGGCACCGTGGAGACGGCCGTGAGAGCGGTGCGTAAGTAGTCCTTGATCGCGTTGGGGTCGAGCACGTCGCTGATGTCACCCGGGATGGGGACGCGCAGCTCCTTGCCCTTGTACGCGATCACCTCCAGGCTCGCCGCCACGAGGTTGTCGCGCACGGTGCCGGAGCCGAACGGGATGCGGCTCATGGTGTCGGGCAGGTTCTGGTAGAAGCCCGGGAAGAAGCGGAAGCCGTGCTCGCCGGGCAGGTCCTTCCGGCCGCCGGTGCCGGTCCCCGGCAGGGGGATGCTCCTGGACTTGCCGCCCAGCTCCTTGCGCTCGTACACGGTGACCTGGAAACCGCGCTCGGCCAGCTCCTGGGCCGCGCTCAGCCCGCCCATGCCGGCGCCCAGGATCACCACGTTCCTGCCGGCGGCGCGCACCAGCGACGGCGCCGCCGCCCGTGCCTCCGCCGCGCCCCACAGCGGTCCCGCCGTCGCGCCCGCCGCCGCGGCCATCGCACCTTTGACGAAGTGCCGCCGTCCGATTCCGTCGTCCCGGGTGGTCTCGTCCCGGGTCTCGTGCTGGTCCACGGCCGATCTCCCGTCTAACCGACACTTCTGTTGGTTCGGTTAGCCGGAACGATGAACGCATGGATCACGTCTGTCAATACACGATCGTGAAGGGGGCCTGAAGGGGCCGGGTCAGTGGGCGTCGGCGCCGGGAAGCTGGGACAGCCCGTTCCACAGCACGAGCATGGCGGCCTCGACCAGCTCCTCGCGCGGCACCGACGGATGCCGGGCCCACCACTGGGCCAGGCCGTCCGTGCCCGAGATCAGCAGCTCGACCACCGCCTGGGCGATCTCCGTCTCCGGGTCGAGGCCGAGCCGGCGCAGGTCGCGGCCGAGCATCACGGCCACCGAGCGGGTGCGGGTCTCCCTGATGCCCCAGCGCACGGCCTTGATCTCGGGATCGTCCTCGTCGGTGTGGTCGAACAGCAGGCGGCGGGCGGACGGCCTGCCCTCGGCGAAGCTGAAGTAGGCGTCCAGGGTCGCGCGCAGCCGCCGGCCGGGCGACCCCGAGCCGGTGATCCGGGCGCCGACGTGCTCCACCAGCAGGGCGTTCTGCTCCTGAAGGACGGTGATCATGAGCACCCGCTTGGACGGGAAGTGGTCGTACAGGACCGACCGCGTCACGCCCGCCGCGATCGCGATCTCCTCCATCGCCGTCGCGTGGTAGCCCCGCGCCGCGAAGACCTCCAGGGCCGCCGCGACGATGCGGGCCCGGCGGGCAGAGCCCGGCATGCGCTTCTTCAGCTCCCTGCTCGCCATGTCGTGCACACTACCGCCCGTTGACTCCGGACCTCCGGCCGTTTACCGTCCTTACAACCGACAAGTGAGTCGGTTAGCGGGGGCTGTCCGTCAGGAGGTCCGATGGCCGAGCAGGCCGACGTCGTCATCGCCGGGGCGCGCTGCGCGGGCTCGGCCGCCGCCGCCACGTTCGCCAGGGGCCGGCGCCGGGGG
>NZ_JAHKRL010000292.1 GCF_019396405.1 Nonomuraea rhizosphaerae
GTCCGGCCCGGCAATGAGCCGGGCCGGCTCCGCGACAAAAGCCGACCGGCTCCGGGTCAGCTCGCCGGACGGCGCCGCCGCCACCCCAGCAGCCCGATCGCCGCCCCCACCAGCCCCACCACGATGCCCGCCACGCCCATGATCCGCGCGGTGCCGTCGGAGGAGGAGGAAGAGGAAGAGGGAGCGACCGCCACGCTGACCTGCTTCGCCACCGCCGCACTCGGCTGGGCGGCGGGCATGGACATCGAGCCGTGCCCCTCACCGCCGGCCGCCACCAGCTTCAGGGTGGGCACCGGGTGCTCGGCCTCGGTGCCGTCGGTCTTGGGCGCGTCGGCCCAGTTGACGACCTCGCCGCCCGAGTACGTCTGCTCGGCCGGGAAGGCGATCGAGTCGACGTCCTTGGGCAGCGGCCCGACCGACACCTCGAACTCCTGGAACTGCCCGGGTTCGATCTTGCCGCCGGACCAGGTGACCTTGAGGACGGACTCGGTGACCTTGTCCCCGTCGTCGGAGACGATCGGCTGGGGCAGCTTGCCCTCGGTCAGCTCGGCCTTCCACCCGGGCACGGGCTTGACCGAGACGAACGGCAGCGGGTGGTCCTTGGGGAAGGTGACCACGAGTTTGGTGGTCGAGGCGTCGTCGCGTTCGTTCGGCACCCGGAAGGCGAGCTTGGCCCAGCCGCCCTTCTCGGCGCTGCCGGGGTTGATCGTGACGTGCGCGAGCGCGGGCAGGGCGAGGCCGGCAAGAACGGCCAGGGCCGCCACGGCGGTCGTCCAGATTCGGCGCAAAAGCATGGATTCTCCACTTCGTTTCAGGGGACGCCGGACATGACGTGGCACCAAGTGCTCACGTCTTCGCAGGTCAGGCGGCAGGAAGTGGAGGACCGCGACGCACGACCGAATGCCGCAGCGCCCGCCCGCGCGGCCGGTCGGGACCCGGTTCAGGAGCCGCGGCCGGCACGGGCGGCGGCGTGAAGGGGACCGGCGTGAGGATCGGCACGGCCCGTGCGGCGAGGCGGCGCAGCAGCGACCAGAGGGCGCTCTCACCGCCGGCCAGCCACCACGCGGTCAGCAGCGTGGCGACGGCGTGGCACAGGAACATCCCGGGCCACGTGCTCTCCCCGTGCACGACGGGGAGGTCGGGAGCCGCGACCCGCGCGACCGCCGTACCGGTGATCGTCGTGCCGGTGATCGTCGTGCCGGTGATCGTCGTGCCGCTGTGCTCCACGAGGCCGAACAGCACGTGCAGGCAGACCTGCGCCGCGCCGAGCAGCCCGATGATCAATACCCTGGACCGTTCCCTGCCCGCCACCACGGCGGCGGCGGCCATCACGGCACCGCCCGCGCCCGCCAGCTCGGCGGGGCCCGGAGCCCTGCCGCCCGCCATCCAGTGCCCGGTGGCGGCCAGCGCCACGCAGACGACGGCGAACGAGGCCGACCGCGCGAGCCGCAACGGCAGCCCGGCAGTTGGCGAGTCCTGGGTGATCATCAAGGTCAGGCCAGCTTCTCCCGGATCTCCGCGATCTGGTCGGTCTGTTCGGTGACCAGGCGGCTCGCCATCTGGATCGTGGGCCCGTGCTTGCCGCCGCTCTGGGCGGCCGTGGCCATCATGATGCCGTGGTCGAGGTGCGCCGAGATCGTCGCCAGCCACAGCTTGTCGAAGGCGGCGCCGGTCTTGGAGCTGAGCTGGGCGACCTGCTTGGCGACGCCCTCCTTCTCCTGCGCGGGCACGCCCACCTGCCAGGACTTCAGCCATTCCGACATCTGCGCGATGTCGGCCTTCTCACTGGCCTCCAGCTTCTGGCTCAGGTCGCGTACGTACTGGGTGTTCGTCCGCTGGGGGACCAACGCGGCGAGCTGGAGGGTCTGACGGTGATGGACGATCATCTCCTTGCTGAAGGTGACGTCCGCCTTGTCGTAGGCGGCCATGGCCTCGGCGGGCTGTCCCGCCTGCCCTTCGGAGGCCTGTGCGGCGCATCCGCCGGCCAGCGCCACGCACAGCAGCGCCCCGGCGATCGTGTTCCAACGCATGCTTCCCCTTGGTCCACTGGGGGATGGGTCACGGGGAGATACGCAAAAAATCGGATAACAGTTCAAATACGGCACACCGAAGCGTCACCCACGTGATGGCCTAGGGTGACGCGTTCGGCGATGCTGCCGCGGCAGGTGTTCGGAGCCGATCGGAAAGCGGATTGGTCCGTCCGGGAAAATCAGGCGGCAGGCACCTTCACCAGGAACAACGGCTTGGTCGTCGGCTGCTCCGAGCCGCCCTCCGGCTCGACCGTCACCCCGAGCTGGTCCACCCCGGACGCGGGCGCGGCGATCACCGGCGCGGTGCGTCCCCCGGTGTCCGAGGCGAGCAGCCCGGCCGACTGGATCCCGCCCGGCGCCACCTGCCAGAGCTGGTACACGCGCCCCTCCGGCAGCGCGGCCAGGTCGGCCGCCAGGAACACCATGCTGCCCCGCGACCGCGACACGACGACCGTGCCGCGACCGCCCTGCGGGGCCGAGGCGGTGGCGATGCGCGAGTCCGGCGCCGTCAGCACCGCGGCGACCTCCCGCTCCGTCTGCCGTACGCGGCTCAGCTCACTGCGGGCGTTCAGCGCGGTCACCCCGAACACCGTGGCGGCCGCCAGGCAGGCGGCGGCGGTCACGACCGCCAGCCACGGCCGCCACTGCGGGCCACGGCGGCGGCGCGGGCGGGCGCCCCGGACGGGGGGCGGGGCCTGAC
>NZ_JAHKRL010000293.1 GCF_019396405.1 Nonomuraea rhizosphaerae
AGCCGGCGGCCGGGCCGCCGGAGGAGGTAGACGAAGCCTTGGAGGGTGGCCTCCTCCTCGGCGAGCAGCAACAGAGACGGGCTCTCAGGCGTGGTCAGCCGGGTCGTCCACAGGATCCTGCGGTCCTGCAGGAGTGAGCCGTTGAGGTAGTCGTCGGGCATGAGTCCGGCGTACGCGGTCTGCCAGCTCTCGGTCTGCAGGGCGGCGATGGAGGCGGCATCGTCCTGGGTTCCGGTTCTGAAGTGCATATACCTAGACAGTGCCACAGGTTGCGCGAAGTGAGTACGACTCACATAGTCAGGACAACCCGTCCGATCCGGTCAGGACACGGGGTCCGGCGCGGTGCGGGAGCGGGCGGCCATCAGGTGGTCGATGAGCGCCAGCAGCACGTCGCGGCCCGCCGTCCGGTCACGGGCGTCACAGAGCACCAGCGGCACCTGCGGGTCAAGATCGAGCGCCTTGCGGATCTCCTCCTCCGTCCGGTCCTTGATCCCGTGGAAGCAGTTGACGCCGACGACAAAGGGGACGCCGCGGCTCTCGAAGAAGTCGATCGAGGCGAAGCTCACGTCCAGCCGCCGCGTGTCGACCAGGACGACGGCGCCCATCGCCCCGTTGACCAGGTCGTTCCACATGAACCAGAAGCGTTCCTGGCCGGGGGTGCCGAACAGGTAGAGCACGATCTCGCTGTTGATGGTGATGCGCCCGAAGTCCAGCGCGACGGTGGTGGTGGACTTGCCGCTCACCCCTTCCAGGTCGTCGACGCCGACGCTGGCATGGGTCAGGTACTCCTCCGTACGCAGTGGAGCGACCTCGCTCACCGCGCCGACCAGGGTCGTCTTCCCGACGCCGAACCCACCGGCGACGAGGATCTTCACTGCAAGGGGAGCGGCCTCCCCGTTGTCAGAGGTTGCGCAATCCATCCCTCACCGCCTCAAGGATTGTCATATCGGGAAGCCCGCCCGCCTTGGCGAACGCCAGCGGCGCCCGGGCCCGCAGCTGACCGGTGTCGATCAGGTCGCCGATGAGGATCTTGGTCACCGAGACCGGGAGCTTCAGCGCGGAAGCGACCTCGGCCACCGCCAGAGGTCGCTTGCACAGCCCCACGATGGCGCGGTGCTCCGGCTGCATCTTCCGTAAGCGCCGCGCGGTCTCGGGAGAGACCCTGGAGATCGCCGTCACCAGGGTGATCAGCGCGAGATCGTCCCGCTCAGAGATGGTTCGTCCGCCGGTAATCGTATAAGGACGGACAAGTGGCTCTTCGCCGTCATCGTCGTCGAACCTTTCCGTCCAATGCTTCATCTGTGTCTCCCCACGTCATCGGTCGGGGGGGTGCGGGCGTCGGCTCCCAGCTTCTGGCCGACCTGTTGGATCAGGGTGTGCATCGCGACGGTCATCAGCTCGGCGTCCACCTCTTGGGACGCGACCACCGCCAGATGCGTGCCACGGCCCGCGGCCGTGATGAACAACCACAACTCGGCCATCTCGATGATGACCTGGTGGATCGGCCCGCCACCGAAGAGCTGGCCGGCACCGTGCGCCAGGCTCTGCTGGCCGGTGGCGATGGCGGCGAGACGTTCGGCGTCCGCGCGCTTGATGCTCCGGGAACGGCTGATCACCAGGCCGTCGTCGGACAGCAGGATGGCGTGCCGGGTGCCCGCGACCCGATCGACCAGGCGGTCCAGGAGCCAGTCCAGGTCGATGTTGGTGGCGGTCGTTCGCTGCGTCATCTTGGATCTTCCGTCGTAGGGGCGTCGGGCTCGGGAGCTCCGTTCGGCCGGGGTTGCAGGGCGTCGTCACCGGCCCGTCGCCTGCGGGACTGTCTCTGGAACGCGCCGATCACGGCGCCGGATCTGCTGGGCTGCTCGCGTACGGCCCAGGCCTCCTGTTCGCTCTCCTCGTCCTGGTCCGCCGTGACCTTGAGCTCGTCGGCCAGGCTGGCCTGGCGCACCCGCTGGGGCAGCGGCCGGCGGTCGGGCGGTGGCGGTGGATCGTCCGCACCAGATGCTGTCACGTTCGCCAAGGCATGTCCTCTGGAACGGGTCGGCAACTGCCCCTCCCGCGGACGGGGCAGTGGGTCGGTGGCGTCCGAGAGTGCCTCCTCAGGAATCTCGGCCGAATCGGACACGTCGAGGGGGCGCTCCACCACCAGCGGCTCCGGCAGCAGCACGATGACGCGGGTGCCGCCGTACGCCGACGAACGCAGCTCCACGTTCAGCCCCAGGCTGGTCGAGAGCCGGGCGACCACGTACAGGCCGAGCCGCACGTCGTCGGCGTGGGTCATCACGTCGAGCTGCGGCGGCGCGTGCATCAGGGCGTTCGCGGCGGCGTACTGCTCGGGGTCCATGCCCAGGCCGCGGTCCTCGATCTCCACGGCGACGCCCCTGCTGACCGGCGCCGCCCGCACCTCGACGGGGGTCAGCGGCTTGGAGAAGGTG
The DNA here is from genome assembly GCF_019396405.1 of Nonomuraea rhizosphaerae. Lineage (GTDB taxonomy): Bacteria > Actinomycetota > Actinomycetes > Streptosporangiales > Streptosporangiaceae > Nonomuraea > Nonomuraea rhizosphaerae. The sequence goes on from NZ_JAHKRL010000293.1 coordinate 2,436, forward strand.
GTGGCGTTCTCCATCAGCTCGGCCAGGACGTGGACCAGCGGCCCGACCGCGCGCTCGGCTATCCACGGCTCGCCCTCGACGTCGATCGAGATCCGCCGGTAGTCCTGGACCTCGCTCTGCGCGGCACGCAGAACGTCGAGCAGGTTGACCGGCTTGCGCCAGCGGCGCTGCGGCTGCCCGCCGCCGAGGATCACCAGGTTCTCCTCGTAGCGGCGCAGCCGGGCGGTGAGGTGGTCCAGGTCGAACAGGCCCTCCAGCACCTCGGGGTCCTCGTGCCTGCGCTCCAGCTCGTCCAGCTTCTTCAGCTGAAGGCCGATGAGGATCTGCGTACGGCGGGCGATGCGCTGGAGCATGCGCTGGAAGCCGCGGTGCTGTTCGGCCTGCCGCACGGCCGTGGAGACGGCGCTGCGCCTGGCCAGGTTGAGGGCCTGGCCCAGCTCACCCAGCTCGTCGGGGGTGGGCTCGACCATGCGCACTTCCGTGTCCACGTCGACCTCCTCCCCGCGCTCCAGGCGGGTGACCACCTTGGGCAGCCGCTCCTGGAGCTCCTGTGCTTCCTCCCGCAGCGCGGAGATGCGCCGGCGCAGGATCGCGGTCAGCCGCCAGCTCGTGAAGATCACCAGGCCCAGGGCGAGCAGGCCCACGGTCGTGACGCTGATGAACACCGTGAACAGCATGTTGGCGTGGTCGGTGCCGACCTTGTTGACGTTCGCGAAGCGCAGGCGCAGGAGCTGCCGCACCTGCTGGGTGACCGCGTCCACCGAGGCGCGCCACTCGGCGCTGTCCCCGCGCAGGGTGACCTTGTCGCTCCCGGAGACGGTCATCCGCTCTTCCAGAGCGGTCATGGCCTGCCACGCCTTGCTCGTCGTCATCGTCGCGTACCGCGTCTCGTCACCGGCGAGGTCGGGGATCACGCGGGAGTGCAGGAGGTACTTCCTGGTGCCGATGGCGTCGGTGACGAGGCCGTACTCCTCCCTCGTCAGGCGTTTTGTCTGCCAGCCGCGGGCCAGGATGGCGTCCTCGCGGCCGAGCGCGTCGAGCACCCAGAAGAGGTCGACCATGGTCTGCGACTCGGTGTTCACCTCGCCGTGATCGGCGTGGCTGAGGTCGGTCAGCACGGCGACGGCCGAGTTGAGGACGCCGCTGTAGTACTCGAACGCGTTCTGCGCGCTGGACCAACCGGCGTCCACCGCGCCGCGCTGCTGGTCCAGGAGGTTGAGCTCGCGTACGGTCCCGGCGATGCTGTCGGTGACGCCCGCCTGCGCCTTGGCGTTGTTCAGGCTCGCCAGGGGGCGGAAGTTACGGATGATCTGGTCGGTCAGGGCGCGTTGCTTGGCCAGCCTTTCGCGGGCGTCCTCGTTCCGCGTGGCCTGGAACTCCGCGGTCAGGCGTCGCTCCTGGACGAGGTTGAAGAACAAGCCGCCGGCGGGGATGGCGACGGTGTTGGTGGCCAGGTCCATCTGGACCTTCTCCGCCCGCCACTGGCTGGAGAGCTGGTACATGCCTGAGGCGAGGATCGGGGTGAAGGTCAGGCTGGGGACGAAGACGACGATGAGCAGGACGGTACGCAGGGGGAGGCGGCGGGCGCCTCTCAGGCGCCGCGGGCGGGGGGCGGCCTTCTTGGGGGGATTTGTGGTGGCGTCGCCGGGTGTATCGGGCGGCTGGGTGGGATCCGGCGGCTGGTCGGAGGCGGCTGTCTGGCCGGCGCGTAACGCGTGGCTGCCTCGCGGTATCCGGTTGGCCCAAGGGGCTGGGTTGGCGTCGGGTGCCTGATCGGCGCCGAGCGGATGGTTGGCGTGGGGCGCTGGGTTCGCGCCCGGTAAGTGGTTGCCGCGCGGCGGTGGAGTGAATGCCGACGGCGCGTCGAAGCGCGGCGACTCGTTGGCGTCGGTGGTGGAACCTGTTGTCGCGTTCGCGTCGCCTGCGGTCTGCTTCCGCCGTCGCCCGACCCTGCCCAATCCAGCCACGTGCGGGACACTCTCCTCCGCGATCGGTGCGCCCATGACGACAACCACCCAAGAAGGCGATTGGTGCCTGATAGTAGCTATGCGGCGGTTGAGTCGAAAGACCCGCTTTGCCGGTCTGACCGTGATGCGCTTTTGCACCTTATGTGGTCTTGGTGCGGCTGTGTGGGGGTGAGGGAGTGGCGCTACGTTAGGGCGGCCGTACTTATGGTGTTTGACGGGCTTTGACCTGCGGGTTCGTGGCGCTGATTCCCGCTCTTTGTCCTCTCCTGTTTTGGGCAGAAGAAGGTTCTGAGGGCTTCGTACGGGGTGTGCGGCGCCGCAGGTAAATTTCTGTGACGGGCGCCACAGAGCGGATCCACTGACCGAACACTGCTCGGTATTGGGAGCGGTCACTGCTCGATATCGGGAGCGGCGTCACTCCGCCGTGGCCGCGTAGCGCCAGAAGTCCTGCATCCACGTGCTCGGGACGGGGCTGTCCGTACCTACCTGTGCGAGGAAAATGGTCACCTTCCCGGAGTTGTTGGTGTTTTTGGTGCTTCTGGTGTTTTTGGTGCTTCCGGTGGACGGGATGATGTGCGCCGAGGTGCCCGTGCCGCCGACCCAGCCGTACCGGCCGGGCACATTCCACGGCTCAAGGGGCGCGATGTCCACCGAACCGCCGAAGCCCCAGCCCTGTCCCTCCAGGAACAGCTCGCCGATCCCGCGCTGGGCAGGAGTGGTGTGGTCGCTGGTCATCAGCCGCACCGACTCGGCCGACAGAAGCCGCCGCCCGTCCTTCATGACGCCTCCGGCCAGCAGCATGCGGGCGAAGGCCAGCCAGTCGTACGCGGTGCCGGCCAGCCCGCCGTTGCCCAGCGGGAAGGCCGGCAGGCTGCTCCACTGCCCGTCAGGTCCGTCGCCCAGCTCCAGCCCGCCGTCCGCGCCGGTTCGGTAGTAGCTGGTGAACCGGTCGCGCTTGGCCGCCGGGACCTCGAACGCCGTGTCCACCATGCCCAGCGGCTCGAACACCCGCTCCGCCAGGAAGTCGGGCAGCGACTGGCCGGAGGCCCGGGAGATCAGGACGCCCTGGATGGTGGAGCAGGTGTCGTACAGGTACGCCTCGCCCGGCTGGTACAGCAGGGGAACCTCGGCCAGTTCCGCCAGCCACGCGTCCGCGTGCGGGAAGCTCCGCACCTCACGGCCGTCCCGCTGCACCGGGAACAGGCGCTGGACCGCCGGGAGCGAGAAGTCCGAGGCGAAACCGTAGCCTGCGGTGGAGGTGAGCAGGTCACGGACGGTGATCGGGCGGGCGGCCGGGATCACGTCGTCGATCTCGCTGGTGGGGGTGCGGACGACCATGGGGGTGGCCAGTTCGGGGAGCCATTTGTGGATGGGGGCGTCGAGGGTCAGGTGGCCGTCTTCGATCAGGATCATCACTGCGGCGGCGGTGATGGGCTTGGTGATCGAGGCGAGGCGGAAGATGGAGTCGGGGGTCATGGGGGTGGCGGCGTTGATGGCTGTTGAGCCGACGGCGGCCAGGTCGATCTGGTCGTCGTGAGCCACCAGGGCTACTGCTCCGGGGAGGGAGCCGTTGTCTATGTGGGGCTGGAGGAGGTCGTGGAGGGTCATGTTCGTGCCGTTCCTGTTGGCGTGTTGCTGTATGACCAGACCGCTGCCATGACCGGAACTCATCGGTGACCTTGTGGGGCTTACGGTGGCTTTCTGGGGCTTTCTGGGGCTTTGATCGTCAGGTCGGGGCTGGGCCACGCACCATGAACACGTCCACCTCGTCCTCGGTCTCCACCGTGAACCCGTGCCGCTCGTACAGCCGGCGGGCCGAACTGCCCCGCAACACGTTCAGCCGGACCGTGGTGCCGTCGCTGTCACACCGCTCCAGCAGCCGGGTCAGTACGGCGGTGCCGATCCCCCTGCCCTGCAGACCGGGGTCCAGGTAGAAGTGTTCCAGCCAGAGGATGTCCTTCTCCGGTCGCAGCGCCACGCAGCCGGCGAAGGCGCCGTCCACCTCGATCAACCAGGTGTGGGCCGGGGTGAAGCCGTTGCGTAGGCGCTGGCGTACGTACAGGTTGTCGTACCGGCCGAGCCGCTCAAGGTCCGGCCTGAGCACCACGGCCCGCAACTCGGCCACGGTCTCGACATCCGCCGCCGAAGCAGGCCGAAGCTCCCAATCCGCCACATTTCGGATTTTATCGGTGTTTTTGATGCTATTGGTGCTGGCTGATGCTATCGGTGCCAGCGGATGTTATCGGTGCTGGCGGAGCGCCCTTTTCAGGCGTTCGCGCGGCGGAGGCGTTCGGCGGCTTGTGTCCAGAGTGCCTTGCCGGACACCGCGATGTAGCCGTGAAGCGCTTCCCACCGGACGTCGTGAGCCGCCGACCACAGGCCGGCCGCCCACGCGACCTGCTGCTCCTCGGCGGTGAACGGCCGGCCCCGAGCGTCCTGGTAGGCGGCCAGGAACGCCTCGGTGCTCTCGACCGGCGGCAGGGTGGCCGGTCCCAGCTTGGGGAACACCGCGCTCGCGGCTCCCACCAGGGCGGCTTCCGGTTGCCATGCCAGGCTGTCCCAGTCGTGCACCGTCTGTACCTGGTGGTCGTGCCAGCGGAGGTTGTGCGCCTCGAAGTCGGCGTGGCCCAGTACGGAGGGCAGGTCGGCGGCCAGTATGCGCCGACGGGCTCTGTCGGCTGTGTCGCTGACGTAGGCGGGGACGAGGCTCTGATCCTTGTTGTCGAGCGACTCGATCGACGGCCACAGTCCGGGGTCCGTGTGGTCCCACCGCACCCAGCGCGGATTCGGCAGCGGCGGCGTGACGATCAGGGCCGTTGGCGCGGTCGGCTGGGTGGGTACGGTTGACCTGCTCTGTGCGGTCGGCTCGGTCAGTACGGTCGACTCGGCCAGTACGGTCAGCTCGGCCAGTGCGATCATCAGCCGGGCGAAGACCTCCGCGTAGCGCACGGCGACGCCCGGCGCGTCCCCGCGCAACACCTCTCCCCCCGGGCGGAACTCCTCCGCGTGCACGGCCAGCGAGCCGACACCGACGACCGGCGTGAGCGGGCGGGCGCAGGGGAATCCGCTCTCTGCCAACCGAGCCTGCGCCGAGACACACGATCCCACCCGGCCGCCGTCGTTGTCGTCGCGAACCTTGACCACGACGTCCGTACCGCCGGCCAACCGGAGCCCGAACACCGCCGACATCGATTGGTGCCGGAACAGCACGTCGACGGGCCGACTCCCAAGCTGCTCCAGACACCAAGCCGGCAGCCAGCCCGGCAGATCGTCGAACGGCACAGTGAAAACTCTGCCACAGGCAGCCGAACGCACCGGATGTCACCTGAGCACCGAGCCGGCGCGTACGACAGAAGGCCGTCTTTCGTCGTAGGTTGAATCTCGCACGTGAGAAACGGGAGGCTGAGGTGGCCGAGACCACGTTGACCGACACGACGGTGGCCGAGCTGATGGCCGAGCTGGCCGCGCTCGAGGACCCGAAGATGCGCGAGGCGAACGAGAAGCACGGCGACGATCACGGGGTGAACCTCACCAAGCTGCGCGCGGTCGCGAAACGGCTGAAGACGCAGCAGGAACTCGCGCGCCGACTTTGGCAAACCGATGACACCGCGGCGAGACTGCTGGCGCTCCTGATCTGCCGCCCGAAGGCGTTCGAGCGTGACGAGCTGGACATCATGTTGCGCGAGGCACGCGCCCCCAAGGTGCACGACTGGCTCGTGAACTACGTGGTCAAGAAGAACCCGCACGCTGAGGAATTGCGCCTGGCCTGGTTCACCGATCCGGATCCGGCCATCGCCAGTGCCGGCTGGGCGCTGACCACCGAACGCGTGGCGAAAAAACCCGAGACCCTCGACCTCCCCGCACTGCTGGACGTCATCGAGGCGCAGATGAAAAACGCCCCGGAGCGCCTGCAGTGGGCGATGAACCATTGCCTCGCGCAGATCGGGATCGAGCACGCCGAGCACCGCGGCCGTGCCATTGACATCGGTGAGCGCCTGGAGGTGCTCAAGGACTACCCGACGTCTCCGGGCTGCACGTCTCCGTTCGCCCCCATCTGGATCAACGAGATCGTGCGCCGACAGAACAGTAAGTAAGAAGACTTACGACGTAAGAGGACTCGCGCTTACGCACGTACTGCCATCGCTCCCATAGCGCGTCACCCGGTACGAACCGGCCCTCGCGCAATCACGCCCTTCGCGGCCTCAAGTATGCGTCTTGGGCGCTACGTTCTGCCCCTGCCGTAGCTCACGACCGGGCAGCTCGACAGCGAACTGCGACCCAACTTGGGTGTCGTTCGCACCTCAGGCGATGGCGGCGATGTCACCGTCGTCGAAATAGATCGACTGATGGAGCCTGCCTCCGAGGGCAGTGGCGTACCGCGCGAGAACATCCTGCCCAGAGATTTTGCCCTGCTCGATCTGAGAGACGCGTCCCTTGGTAACCCCCATCCGCTGGGCGATGTCCTGCTGAGTCAAACCGCGACTACGGCGGATCTCGGCAAGGCGGTGTCCTTGCACCTTGGCGAGGAGTTCCTGCTTGCCTGCTTCCACGGCCTCCTCGCCGCCCGCACGCTCAACGTGCTCGGCACGAACGTCCTTCCAACGCACGTATCCAGTCACGACATGCCCTCCTCTCCTTGTCGTTCCTTCAGATAAAGCTCATAGCGCTGTTCGGCAAGAGGGATCGCCTGCCTGTACCAGGCATTCCATTGCCCAGCCTTGTCGCCGGCAACCAGCAGGATGCTGGACCGCCACGGATCAAAGGCAAACAGGATACGCACGGTGCCCGGCCGGAGTTCCTTCAAGTTCTGGAGCCGCGAGGCTGTGATCGTATCGACCAGCGGCCGCCCAAGGCCCGGCCCCCCTTCGGCGAGAGCGTCAATGGCTTGGACTACACGAGCGTGCGTCGCGTCGTCGAGTTGTTCGATCCACTCCCGCACCTCGTTGACGATATAGACATCCCACTCGCTGGCGGCCATCTCCGAAGTATAGCTAACGGTATACTTCTCTGGATGCGGCTTCCAGAGACCTCTCCCCTCGCGGCCTGACAGAAAGAACGCTTGAGCTGGTCGACGCGAAGCTCGAGCGAAAACAGAGCCGTGGATCATGAGTTCCTGGGCGGTTGTGGGACAGGTGACTCGGCGGACCGTTCAACGATCTTGTCGTTGACGAGGACGGCTCCGGCGCGCCAGAGCGATCAGGTAGGCGCCAGGACCTGTTCGGGCTGGACGAGTCCGCCCACTGGTCCGCCTGGCGACGCCTCCATCAAGCCCGAGCCCACTGGTTCCGCCACCGAACCCGCCTATCAACCGCATGCATCCAGCTCAACTAACGAATGGCGGCTGCCGTACTTATGCGTCGTTGTACGCAGAACAGCGCCCTCCCCCCGCTTAGTGTCGGCGTCGTCCGGAACACGAGAAAGGAGTCGTCCGCAAACGGGTTGCTGGATACCCTCACCCGAGGGCGTCCATTCGATACGGGGGAAACGTGTACACCATCAGCAAGTCACTCACCGGCGCTATGCCCGGCGGTGCTGTAACCGTGAGGAACGGCACCCCTCCCGCTACATCGCGACTCCTGCGATTAGCTTCTCTTCTTTCAGTTTTCTTACTCTCCTCTCTCTTTCTCACCAACGCGGCGCAAGCCGCCTCGTATCCCATCCGGGATCGTTCCCTCACCGCGAACGCGCTGTACGACGCTGGAGAGCTTCAGGCCACCGGATGCCGCGAGAAAAGCGTCAAGCCCAACAACGTGCCGTCCACCAAGAAGTACCTCACCTCGCTGCTGGACTGCCTCAACGCCTCATGGGCCGCGTACTTCGAGCAGGCCGGACTGCCGTTCACCGAAGCCGGCATGGACTTCGTCACCACGAAACCTCGGAAGTACTGTGGCTGGTCCTGGGGGAGCGCTCAGGGAGTGTACTGCGGTAAGCAGCACAAGTTCCGCATTCTCTTGAACAAGGACGTGCTCGACGAGCCCTCCGACCTGTTCCTCTTCGTGTTGGTCGCCCATGAGTACGGGCACCACGTGCAGTACCTGTCCGGGATAGACAAGGCCTACCGTCGGCACCCGTACAAGGGCGACAAGGAGTTGAACGAGCAGTCACGTCGTATGGAACTGCAGGCCGAGTGCCTTGCGGGGGTGTTCGTGGGCAGCTCCTGGCCATCTCTGGACCGCTCGGACGAGGACTGGTGGAGGGTGCTGGACATAGTGCGCGCCAGCGGTGACGAGCAGAACAAGGTTCCCGACCACGGGAAGGGGCGCAACGCCGCGGCCTGGCTCGACAAGGGTTTCCAGTCCGATTCCCCGGCTTCGTGCAACACCTGGTCAGCGCCCTCCTCCAAGGTTTCCTGACCAGGGCCCGGGGGCGTTGGAAACAGTCCAGAGGCGGGCCTCACGCCCGATGACGTCCTCATAACCAGTGCTGAGGCGCCGTCGTCAGTGCCAGGAGCGCTTCTCCTCGCGAGCCCGGTTGATCAGCGTGGTGCTTACGCCCGGACATCCTCAACGGGCCGCTCATGCGCGGCGTCGTGGGCTGGCGTGTCCACGACGTCGCGTCGTCCCGGCGATTGGTGTGCGGGCGGGTGTTGCGGAGGATGCTGCCTCCACTGCTCGATAGCGGCCGATTGTGTGGTGCCACGCGGTACCACGGCTCGAACGAACGGTTCGCTCTGAACGGGCTGGTACGAGCTTGAACTGCACAGGGAATGCAACTGGCGCTCGATTGCATGCGGTGCGGCATCGATACACTCGCGCCGTGTTCAGCATGCGTTGGCCGGACTACTTCGACGAGCAGGCTCCTTTTATCGAGTCCAAAGGCTGGTTCGCAGATGTTCTGATCGAATGGGACGGGCGGCGCTACCGGCCGGTGTTTTACGACCCGGTACGGCTCAGGCAAGTTGTCGATGACGAGCTGGCAAGTGGCGCGGGAATCTTCAGAGAGCCCAACCTCGTCGTCATTGATCGCGTCACACGTGACTGCATGGAAGCTGCCATCACAGCGCTCATCGGCGGCGACTTCAGCATGTTCCCTGAACCAGAATGGATGCCGTGATCTCGTTGGTTACAGCCACGGTCGGGTTCAGCTTGACTCTGTGGTTCGCGCTGGCGACTTCTGCCTCCAATTCACGCAGGCGGGCCGCCTGCTCTGTCACCTGGTCGAGGTGATCGACAAACTGGCTGAGGTCGGCGGGAGCGATCTGGGCGATTGCTGCTCTGAGGTCGGCGGTAGTCAGCGGCGGGCGAGGCCCTCTGTGTCAAGCTCAAGTGAGACAAAAGGGGACTAAGTTCCTTAACTGACATGAGCAGGGCGAGAACGGGTACGACGCGCAGTGACCATGACCAGCCACGACCTTCAACACAGAGACAGCCCC
>NZ_JAHKRL010000294.1 GCF_019396405.1 Nonomuraea rhizosphaerae
ACCGCACGTTACTGCGTAGACACGCCCGATTCTCGTCAACGAAATATCCGGACGCGTCCGTGAGGACGACGGCGCCGTTCCGGGATCACGGCCTGCGAAGCTCGTGCCCGTGCGCAGGGGGTGCCAGTCCCCCGTGAAGGTCAGGCGAGCCGGTCGAGCAGGTCGTTGTACTGCTCCCACAGCTCCTTGGGCAGCTGCGGGCCGAACTTGTCGAAGTGGCCGGGGATCAGCGCGGCCTCCTCCCGCCACACCTCGCGGTCGACAGTCAGCAGCGTACGGAGGTCCTCGTCGGAGATGTCGAGGCCCTCGACGTCGAGCCGGTCCGGCAGCAGGCCGATCGGCGTGGGCACCGCCCTGGCCTCACCGTTGAGGCGGTCGACGATCCACTTGAGCACGCGGCTGTTCTCGCCGAAGCCGGGCCAGACGAACTTGCCGTCGGCGTTCTTGCGGAACCAGTTCACGTAGTAGATGCGCGGCAGCTCGGCGCCCTCGCGGCGGCCGACGTCCAGCCAGTGGCCGAAGTAGTCGCCCATGTTGTAGCCGCAGAACGGCAGCATCGCGAACGGGTCGTGACGCAGCTCGCCGACCTTGCCCTCGGCGGCGGCGGTCTTCTCGGAGGCGACGTTGGCTCCGAGGAAGACGCCGTGCTCCCAGCTCAGCGACTCCGTGACGAGCGGCACCGCGGTGGCGCGGCGCCCGCCGAAGAGGATCGCGGAGATGGGCACGCCCTTGGGGTCCTGCCATTCGGGGGCGATGGTCGGGCACTGTGAGGCGGGTGTGGTGAAGCGCGCGTTCGGGTGGGCGGCGGGGTCGCTGGATCCCGGCGTCCAGGAGCGGCCCTTCCAGTCCGTCAGGTGCGCGGGCGGCTCGTCGGTGAGCCCCTCCCACCACACGTCGCCGTCGTCGGTCAGCGCGACGTTGGTGAAGATGCTGTTGCCCCAGAGCGTCTTGACCGCGTTGGCGTTGGTGACCTCACCGGTGCCGGGCGCGACGCCGAAGAAGCCCGCCTCGGGGTTGATGGCGTACAGGCGGCCGTCGTCGCCGAACCGCATCCACGCGATGTCGTCGCCGACGGTCTCGACCTTCCAGCCGGGGATGGTGGGCTGGAGCATGGCGAGGTTCGTCTTGCCGCAGGCGCTGGGGAAGGCGGCGGCGATGTAGCGGGTCTCGCCGGAGGGCGGGGTGAGCTTGAGGATGAGCATGTGCTCGGCCAGCCAGCCCTCGTCGCGCGCCATGGTGCTGGCGATGCGCAGGGCGTAGCACTTCTTGCCGAGCAGCGCGTTGCCGCCGTAGCCGGAGCCGTACGACCAGATCTCGCGGGTCTCGGGGAAGTGGCTGATGTACTTGGTGGAGTTGCACGGCCAGGGCACGTCCTCCTGGCCCGGGCCGAGCGGCGCGCCGACGGAGTGCACGCACTTGACGAACTCGCCGCGCTCCTCGATGAGCCGCAGCGCGCGATCCCCCATCCGGGTCATGACCTTCATCGACACGGCCACGTACGGCGAGTCGGTGATCTCCACGCCGAGCTGCGAGATCTCGCCGCCGAGCGGCCCCATGCAGAACGGCACCACGTACATGGTCCGCCCGCGCATGCAGCCCTCGAACAGCTCGCCGAACGTCTCGCGCATCTCGGCGGGCGCGATCCAGTTGTTGGTCGGCCCGGCGTCCTGCTCGCGCTCGGAGCAGATGAACGTGCGGTCCTCGACGCGTGCCACGTCACTCGGGTCGGACTTGGCGTAGAAGCTGTTGGGGCGCTTGGCCAGACGCGTGAACGTGCCCTGCTCGACCAGGAGATTGGTCAGGCGCGTCCACTCCTCCTCCGAGCCGTCGCACCACTCGATCCGGTCGGGCTGGGTCAGCGCTGCGATCTGGTTCACCCATGCGACCAATTCGGCATTGCTCGTCGGTGCGGGTACTTCCACGGTAACGGACACGACTTCGGCTCCTCCAACTCTACAGGGGCCCAAACATCATTGACGACGACGCGGCCGAAAATCCAATTGGCGTAGACCTGTGCCAGGAATCGGGTGTCGCCGCAGGCTGGGGCCTCGATGATTGAGGGAGCCTACCCCGGCGGAACGATTTCAAAAGAAAGCTTTCCGCCAGTGGTCCAGACCACAAGAGTTGGTCTAAACCAATTTCTTCAGAGGTTTAGTCCATTCGCCGGAGAGTTTCTCCTGCGCACTCTCATGAATTGACGTCCGGCCCGGAGGAGCGAACTCGGTCGACGTGTTGCAACGCGTCCCGAAGTTCGGACAGCCAGGTGTCGGTGTTCTTGCCGACGAGGCGTACGCACCAGGCCAGGGCGTCGCTGCGGCTGCGGGCCACGCCGGCCGCGACGAGCGTGTCGAGCACCTGCCGTTCCTGCTGTCGCAGGCGTGTCATGACGGGCACCGAAAGAGTGGTGAACATCACAGTCGTCTCGCCGCAGACGACGCCCCAGGACACCTTCTGCCGGAAGCGCCGCTCGGCCTCCTTGGCGATCTCGATGCGCCGTTCGCGCGTCTCCTCCCTGAACCGTCCGATCAGTCCTTCGATCAGGGCCGTCTTCTCGGCGTCGGAGTCGGTCTCGACGGTCGGCTCGGGGATGGTGCCGAGGATCGCGATCTCCTCGCGGTCCCTGACGATCTCCGGCGCCCCGGCGAACCAGCCCTCGGGGAGGCGTCCGGTGAACCAGCTCTTGATCTGCGCCGTCGTCTCATCGTTTGCCATGTAATCAGAATTACATAGTTGCATCGAAAAAGCACGCACTGAGGAGGAGGGCGGTGCGTGAGCTGTCAGCGAACGCGGCCGGCGACGACCGGGCTGACGCGGACGATGCCGGCCAGGTTGCGGGTGTTGACCGGGGAGAACTTCACCACGTCCCCCGTACGGGGCGCCTGAAGCATCGTCCCCTTGCCCCAGTAGATGGCGACATGGGAGATGTAGGCCGGGTTGGTGGGGTCGGACCGCCAGAACAGCAGGTCGCCGGGCTGGATCTGCGCCAGCGGCACCTGCGGCCCGGTCAGCCACTGCTGGTGCGTCACCCGCGGCATCCGCACCCCGGCCTGGGCGAAGGCCCACTGGACCAGGCCCGAGCAGTCGAAGGTGTCCGGCCCCTCGGCGCCCCACACGTACGGCCTGCCGAGCTTGGAGGCGGCGGCCTTGAGCGCGACCGTGATCTGCTCACCGCTCATGAACGAACCGGCCGCCCAGGTGCGCACCTGCGTCTGCGCGGGCGGCAGCACCGGGTTGACCATGGCGACCTGCGTGCCCTTGGGCAGCACCTTGAGCAGCGCCCTGCGCAGCTTGTCGGAGCGGGTGGCGGGCGCGCTCACGATCAGCGCGTTGTCCTGCGGCAGCCCGAGCCTGCGGCCGACCTCCCGCGACACCACGGCGTCCACCGCGCCGAACCCGGTCGTGGCGTAGGCCCCGATGCGCAGCGAGCCGTTGGGCCCGTTGACCCGGCGGTGCAGGCTGAGCCCGCCGTCGTTGCCGAGCACGAACGAGACCGCCACGTCGCCGTCGGCCACGTTCTTCCACAGCGCGTCGGAGGCGGCCGTCACCTTGGGGGTGTAGGCGCGGAACGTCGAGGGGTTGACCGCGAGCGTCTGCACCCGCTTGCCGTCGAGCATGATCGAGGCCGCGTCGGCCAGCTCCAGCGCCGTCACCCCGCGGATGCCGCCGACCTTGCGCAGCAGCGAGTTGGTGAACGGCTTGCGGGTGACCACGAACAGGTTCGGCTTGTGCAGCCTGCCCAGCGGCTGCACCGGCTGGACGGTCCTGTGGTCGTCGGCCACCAGGCTCTGCTCCGGCGTGGGCGCCAGGCTGGCCGAGGGCCGGTGCCGTAAGGAGGCCGCCGGCCGCTCGCCGCTCTGGGCGAGCAGCAGCAGGTCGGCCGTGAGCACCGCGACGAGCGTGACCACGATGAACGGCACCAGTTTGTGGTGGTCACGCCGCTTACGGGACCGGACCAGGAAGCTCAGGTCCTGCCGTATGCCGGAGGAACGCGAAAAATCCGCCGGGCCAGCGTGGGCCCGGCGGTTCG
>NZ_JAHKRL010000295.1 GCF_019396405.1 Nonomuraea rhizosphaerae
GGGGCGGCGGCCCCGTCGGCGCCGTTGCCGGTGAAGATGCTGTTGAGCGTCTGCTGGGAGGTCCACACGGTCTCGGCCACCACCCCGAACGGCAGCACGACCACGACGGCCAGCAGCCCCGCGAGCGTGCCCGCCGCGATCTGGCCGCCCTGCGACAGCCGGCCGGGCCTGAGCACCACGAACGAGTGGACGATCAGCGCGAACCACGCCAGCCCCAGCACGGCCGCGCCCGCGGTGACGCCCTTCAGCACGCCGTCGTCGACCAGCTCGCCGGCGAGGTTGTCGGTGGCCAGCCCGTACGCGAGCAGCGCGAGAAGCCCGGCCGCGTAGCAGCCGAGCAGCACCAGTCCGGTTCTGCGCCATCCGGCCCTCAGATGCGCCGCCCCCGGAGCCAGCGCGGTCAGCGCCAGCCACCCGAGAACCGCCAAGGCGCTCACCGGTTTTGTTGCCTGCCTCACGCCATCCCCGTTTCCCCGCGCAGTACACACTAGGCCGAATCGAGGCGGCAGCCTACGGACCGAATGCGAAATATGTCCTTATGGGAGAGTGAACATCAGTAACAGAATATGATTCGGTCATGGCCTTCTCCCAGATCGACTACGCCGTGGCGGACCGGATCGCCACCGTGACATTGAAGCGTCCGGACCGCATGAACGCCTTCACCTTTACGATGCGCGGAGAGTTGATGGAGGCGTTCGACCTGGCGGACGCCGACGACGACGTCAGGGTTGTCGTGGTGACCGGAGCCGGCCGCGCCTTCTGCGCCGGGGCCGACCTGGGCGGCGGCGGTGAGACGTTCGGCAACCGCGACCGCGCCGCCGGCGGCGAGCTGGTCGACGGCGTGCCGCGCGACGGCGGCGGCACGGTCGCGCTGCGCATCGCCCGCTCGCTCAAGCCGGTCATCGGCGCCATCAACGGCCCGGCCGTCGGCGTGGGCGTCACGATGACGCTGCCGATGGACGTCAGGCTGGCCGCCGACACCGCCAAGTTCGGGTTCGTCTTCGCCAGGCGCGGCATCGTCGCCGAGGCCGCGTCGAGCTGGTTCCTGCCCAGGCTCGTCGGCATCGCCCAGGCCATGGAGTGGGCCGCCACCGGCCGTGTCTTCCCGGCCGCCGAGGCGCTGGCCGGGCGGCTGGTCTCACGGGTGCTGCCCCAGGAGGAGCTGCTGCCGGCCGCGTACGAGCTGGCCGCGGAGATCGCCGCCAACACCTCGGCCGTCTCGGTGGCCGCGATCCGCAGACTGATGTGGTCCGGGCTGTCGGCCTCCTCGCCATGGGAGGCGCACGCCGCCGACTCACGGCTGATGGCCGAGCTGGGCTCCGCGCCCGACACGGTGGAGGGGGTGACCTCGTTCCTGGAGAAGCGGCCCGCCGTCTTCCCGATGACGGTCAGCGAGGACCTCCCGGCCGGTGTGCCGGAATGGCCGGTCAATCCCTATGGTGGCTGACATGTACGACACCACCGTGCTGACCATGCCGCCCGACTTCGAGGGCGAGGTCGTGGCGACGCTGATCTCCAGGCGGGTCCCCGGCGAGGCCGGCTCCCGCAGGGCGGTGCTCTACCTCCACGGGTTCACCGACTACTTCTTCCAGGACCACCTCGCCGACCACTACCTCGGCCGCGGCATCGACTTCTACGCCCTCGACCTGCGCAAGTACGGCCGGTCGCTGCTGCCGCACCAGACCAGGGGACTGGTCAGGAGCGTCACCGAGTACTTCCCGGAGATCGACGAGGCCGTACGGATCATCAGGCGCGACCACGACGAGCTGACCCTCAACGCCCACTCCACCGGCGGCCTGATCGCGCCCCTGTGGGCCGACCGGGTCCGCGGCCGCGGCCTCGTCCAGGGGCTCGTCCTGAACAGCCCGTTCTTCGACCTGAACGTCCCCACCCCGCTGCGGCTGGCCGCCGACCTGCTCGGGACGCCGCTGTCGTACTCGCGCCGCGCCCTGCCGCTCGGCGTCAGCACCGTGTACGGGGAGAGCCTGCACCGCACGGCGCAGGGCGAATGGGACTACGACCTGGAGATGAAGCCCCTCGGCGGCTTCTCCGTGCACGCCACGTGGCTGGCCGCCATCCGCAGAGCGCAGCGGCGGCTGCACGCCGGGCTGGCCGTGGACGCGCCGGTGCTCGTGCTGGCCTCCGCCACCGGCCTGCGGATCCGCGACTTCGTGCCGGAGGCGCGCTCGGCCGACACCGTGCTCGACCCGCGGCAGATCTCGCGCTGGGCCACCTCCGTCGGGCCGCACGTCACCTGTGTGCGCGTGCCCGACGGGATGCACGACCTGGTGCTGTCGGCGGAGCCGGTGCGCAAGCAGGTGTTCGCCGAGATCGACCGCTGGCACGCGGCATATGTGAACTCACCAGGGGAATGAGAACAGTCCGTAGTAGGCGGCGGCCACCAGCAGCAGGCCCGTGCCGCCCAGCACGCCCGCGATCGCGACGTGCTGCCAGCGGCTCGGGCGCAGGCCCTCGCGCAGGCCCGCCACGACCGCCGCCACGGCCGTGACCTCCTGCACCAGCATCAGCACCGCCAGGATCCGCACGATCACCCAGCCGGCCAGCACGGCCGGCCAGGCCCCCGCCTGGTTCACCGAGAACAGCACCAGCAGCGTGATGAACGCCAGCACCGAGGCCAGCAGCCCCAGCCCCGTCCACGCCATCTTGACCAGGCGGCGCCTGATGGGCGGCCACAGCCGGGCGTTCGTCTCGATCGGGGTGTGGTGGCGGCCGCGCAGCCGGACGACCATCGCGGCCACCGGCCCGGCCACGTAGCCGACGGCGGCCAGGCAGATCGTCAGGCCGAGCATCGTGCCGCCCGCGTACCAGGGCGCGGCCGGGACGTCGCTCGCCTCGAACCGCTGCACCGGCGTCGCGCCCGCCAGGTGCACCGCGGGCTTGGCGGTGCCGGGCAGGCCGAGGATCCAGTTCGCCAGCGTCTCCAGATAGCCGTGCGTGAACGGCCCGCCGTGGATCCGCATGGCGTGGTCGCCCTTGTCCATGTAGCGGATCGTGTACTGGTCGTTGCCCGCCTCCTTGAGCGCCGTGGTCAGCGCCTGGGTGGACTCCACGAACGGGATGGACGGGTCCTGGGTGCCGTAGAAGGCCAGCACCGGCTGCTTGATCTGGCGCAGCGCGGGCATCGCGTCGTAGCGCAGGAAGTTGAAGCCGACCCCGCCCATCGCCCTGGTCAGCAGGTCACGGGCGCCGATGGGCGCGCGCAGGCGCAGCAACTGCTCGTTCAGCGCCCAGGCGACCTGGCGCAGCGGGGAGACGTTCGGCGAGGAGACCAGCACCGCGAACCCGACGTCCAGGCTCTTGGCCGCCGCGATCGGCACCACCCAGCCGCCCTCGCTGACCCCCCACAGCCCGGTGCGCGAGGGGTCCACGTCAGGGCGTGAGCGCAGGTACTCCACCATGCGCAGCGCGTCGTCGGCGAGCAGGCCGAAGTCGCGGTCGCGGAAGTTGTAGCCGACCGTCCGCTTGTCGAAGGCCAGCGTCACCACGCCCGCTCTGGCCAGGAACTCCGCCTGCGGCGTGAACTCCGTCCGCGACCCGTTGCCGGATCCCGACACGAACACCATCGCCGGATGGCGGCCCGGCGTCGTGGGCACGCGGACCGTTCCCACGAGCGTCTGGCCCTCGGCCGGGATCGAGATCTCCTCGTGCCGCACGGGGATGTTCGCCACCACGGGGCGCAGCTCACCGGCGGGCTGCGGGGGGAGGGCCTTGAACGTCTGGTCGACCGTCAGTGGCGGAGGGTCGAAGGCGGGTGGCAGAACGTAGCCGACAAAAGCCAGAGCCACGAGCACCAAACCTGCAGCCACGCTCAAGGTGCCACGGCCAGTGCGCATCGGCCTCCCCATGTGCGTAGATTTGCCCGCCGATCAGTGAGCCTACTCCCGGGGCATGTGGCGCATGGGACCGCATATGTCAGTGAGACCTGTTAGCTTCCTGCGAATGCGGATGCTGCACACCTCCGACTGGCACCTCGGGCGCTCCTTCCACCGCGAGAGCCTGCTGCGGGGCCAGGCCGCGTACGTCGACCACCTGGTCGAGACCGTGCGCTCGGAGCGGGTGGACGTGGTCGTGGTGTCGGGCGACGTCTACGACCGCGCGCTGCCGCCGGTCGACGCGGTCGCGCTGTGCGGCGAGGCGCTGCACCGGCTGACCGGGGCGGGCGCCCGCGTGGTGCTGATCAGCGGCAACCACGACTCGGCGGCGCGGCTCGGGTTCGGCTCCGGGCTGATGGACGGCGCCGGGGTGCACGTGCGCACCGACCCGTCGCGGGCGTGGGAGCCGGTCATGGTGGACGACGTGGCCTTCTACGGCATCCCCTACCTGGAGCCCGAGCTGGTCAAGGGGGCGTGGGAGCTGCCCGGCCGCAGCCACACGGCGGCGATGTCGTACGCGATGGAGCGGGTGCGGGCCGACGCCGCGCGGCACGCCCGGTCGGTGGTGCTGGCGCACGCGTTCGTCACCGGGGGAGAGGCCAGCGACAGCGAGCGCGACATCAGTGTGGGCGGGGTGGCTCATGTGCCGCTGTCGGTGTTCGACGGGGTTTCCTACGTGGCGCTGGGCCACCTGCACGGCCGTCAGCGCATGGCGGAGACCGTGCGTTATTCGGGGTCGCCGCTGGCCTACAGCTTCTCCGAGGCCGGGCAGCGGAAGGGGTCCTGGCTGGTGGAGCTGGGCTCCGGGGAGACCTCCTTCGTGCCCGCTCCGGTGCCGCGCCCCGTCGGGCGGCTGCGCGGCCTGCTCGACGACCTGCTGACTTCCCCGACATACACCGACATGGAGGACCACTGGCTGCAGGTGGTGCTCACCGACCCGGTCCGCCCCAAGTCGGCCATGGACCGGCTGCGCGCCCGCTACCCGCACACGCTCGCCCTCGCCTTCGAGCCCTCCGGCGCCGTCGCCGCCGCCCAGCCCGTACGGCTCAGCGGCCGGCCCGAGGCGGAGGTCGCGCTGGATTTCGTCAGGGAAGTACGCGGCGAGCCTGCCGCACCTGAGGAGGAAGACCTGCTAAGACAGGCGATCGAGGCGTCCAGGGCGAAGGAGACGATGGCGTAGATGCGGCCGCACCGGCTCTCGCTCACGGCCTTCGGGTCCTTCCCCGGCTCAGAGACGGTCGACTTCGACGCACTCGCCGAAGCGGGGCTCTTCCTCGTCCACGGGCCGACCGGGGCGGGCAAGACCACGATCCTCGACGCCCTCTGCTTCGCCCTCTACGGCCAGGTCCCCGGCCAGCGCAACAGCGCCCGCGCCCTGCGCTGCGACCACGCCCCGCCCGCCGTGGGCCCGTCGGTCGCCCTGGAGGTGTCGCTGCGCGGCCGGTCGCTGCGCATCCGCCGCTCGCCGGTGTGGCAGCGGCCCAAGCTGCGCGGCTCCGGCTTCACCGAGGAGAAGGCCAAGGTCATCGTCGAGGAGCGGGTCGAGGGGGCCTGGCGCGGGCTCACCACGCGCTCCGACGAGGCCGGCGACCTGGTGGGCGGGCTGCTCGGCATGAACGCCGACCAGTTCTGCCAGGTCGCGATGCTGCCCCAGGGCGATTTCGCCCGCTTCCTGCGGGCGGACGGGGATGATCGGCGGAAGCTGCTGGAGCGGCTGTTCACCGTCAAGGTGTTCACGCAGGCGGAGGCCTGGCTGGCCGAGCACCGGAAGGCGGCCTGGCGGGAGTCGCAGGAGCTGCGCCAGCGGGTCGACTTCGCCGTACAGCGGCTGGAGGAGGCGGCGGGCGACCTGACCACCTCCCTTGAGGCGCCGAGGTCCGAAACACCCACGCCGGGGGACGACCCCGCCGGGACGGTGCCTTCGCCGGAGGACGACCCGATCGGATGGGCCGGGGCGCTGCTCGACGCCGCGCGCGCCGTCGTCGTGCGCACCGCCGCACACCACGCCGAGGCCGAGCAGGAGCTGCGGGCGGCGCGCGACCGGTTCGAGCGGGCGACGTCGCTGGCCGAGCGGCAGCGCCGCCACACCGAGGCGCTCACGCTGCGCCGCACCCTCGACGAGCGGGCCGAGGAACGCGCCGAGCTCCAGGCCGTCCTGGAGGACGCCGCCCGCGCGGACCGCGTCGTGCCGCTCATCACGACCGCCCGCCAGCGCGCCGAGGCCGCCGCCAAGGCCCGCGCCCTGGCCGCCGACGCTCTCACCCGCGCCCGCCCCCTCCTGACGACCGCGACCGCCGCCACCCACCCCTTCGGTGACGACCCCGCCGGGCCCGGGGAGAGGGGCGGTCCCCACGACCGGGTCGGCCGCGAAGGGCGGGACGGTCCCGGGGCGGCGGCCGGCCCCGCCCCCGAGTGGGCCACGCCCGAGCGGTTGCAGGCCATGGAACGCGACCGCCAGGCCGAGATCGCCCGCCTGTCCGAGCTGCTCACCGAGGAGGCCAGGCTGCTGGTCGTCCGCAGGGACCTGCAGCGCGTCGAGGCCGAGCTGACCGGCCTGGCCGACGAGGACGAGACCGCCGCGTCCAGGCTGGCCGCCCTGCCCGCGCTCATCGAGGAGGCCGAGCGCGAGCTGGCCGCCGCCCGCCTGGACGCCGCGAGGATCCCGGCGGCGCAGGACGTACGGAACGCGGCCGCCGAGCTGATCGACGTCGATCGTGAGCTGTCCCGGCTGGCCGCGGAGCTCGACGGGCTGACCCGGCGCGAGGCCGAGGTAGCTGCCATGGACGCCGAGCTGCCCGCCCGCCTGGCCGGCGCGAACGCCCGCCTCGCCGAGGTGCGCGCCGAGGCCGCCGCCGTCCCGGCCGCCACCGCGGCGCTCGACACCGCCAGGGCCGTACGGGACGCCGCCCGGCGCGGTGAGGCCCTGGCCGCCGAGCTGGAGTCGGCCGCCGCGACCTGCCAGGCGCTGGTGGACCGGGCCCAGGGGCTGCGCGAGCGCTGGCTCGACGTACGGCAGGCGCGCATCGACGGCATGGCCGCCGAGCTGGCCCGCGACCTCACCGACGGCGCCCCGTGCGCCGTGTGCGGCTCCGAGCACCACCCCGACCCGGCCTCGCCCGCCCCCAGCGCCCCGTCCGCCGACGACGAGCGGGCCG
>NZ_JAHKRL010000296.1 GCF_019396405.1 Nonomuraea rhizosphaerae
CCGTACGCGCTGACGCGTCCTGTACGCGTCAGCGGGTCCCGTAAGCCGACCGCGCGGTCAGGGCGTGCTCGACGAGCGTGATGAGCGTGGCCTTGACCGCCTCCCGGGAGCGGGCGTCCGTGCGCACGATCGGGATGTGCGGCGCCAGCGTCAGCGCCTCCCGCGCCTCCCCCTCCACGTGCGGGAAGGCCCCTTCCCAGCCGTTGAGCGCGATCACGAAGGGCAGCCCCGCCTCCTCGAAGTAGTCGATGGCCGGGAAGCTGTCGGCCAGGCGGCGCGTGTCCACCAGCACCACCGCGCCGATGGCGCCCCGGATCAGGTCGTCCCACATGAACCAGAACCGGTGCTGCCCGGGCGTGCCGAACAGATAAAGGATCAGGTCACGGTCGAGCGAGACCCGGCCGAAGTCCATGGCCACGGTCGTGGTCGTCTTGCCCGGGGTGTGCGCGAGGTCGTCGATGCCCGCCGAGGCGTCCGTCATGACGGCCTCGGTGGTCAGGGGCACGATCTCCGACACCGCGCCGACAAAGGTCGTCTTGCCCACCCCGAACCCGCCCGCGACGACGATCTTCGTCGAGGTGAGTCCCGTGCTAGAGCCTGCGAAGTCCACTGAGCACCCTTTCGAGCAGGCTCATGTCCGGCAGGCCCGCCTTCAGCTGCGGCTGGTAGACGCGGACCAGCCCTTCCGCCTCCATGTCGGCGACCAGCACCCTCGCCACGCCGAGCGGGACCCGCAGCAGAGCCGACACCTCCGCCACGGACCGCACCTGCCGGCACAGCTCGCTGATCGCGCGGTACTCCCGCGTGTACGCCATGCCCAGCCGCATCGACGTGGCCGAGGAGACGAGCGCCTCGATGGCCAGGCCGCCGCTCGGGGCGGTGCGCCCGCCGGTGACGGCGTACATGCGGACCAGCGAACTGCGCTCGGGCTCCACCCGGCCGTCATGCCACGATGCCAACAGTCACTCCCCTCGCCACGGGCATCTCCCTCACCACCGGCACTCCCATGACCGGCGCGCTCCCCTCACCAGGAACGCGAGGTCGAGAGCTCCGCGCGCACCGCGGGAGTGAGCACCTGCCCAGCGCGCTCGACCAGGACCGTCATCTGGTACGCGACCAGCCCCATGTCGCACTCGGGCGCGGCCAGCACGGCCAGGCACGAGCCGTCGCTGATCGACATGACCAGCAGCAGGCCGCGGTCCATCTCGATGAGGGTCTGGGTCACCCCGCCGCCCTCGAAGACGCGCGCCGCGCCGTGGGTGAGGCTGACCAGCCCCGCCGCGATGGCCGCGAGCTGGTCGGCGCGGTCCTGCGGGAAGCCGCGGGAGAAGGCCATCGGCAGCCCGTCGGCGGAGACCACCACGGCGTGCGCGACGCCAGGCACCTGCTCGACGAAGCCGCTGGTCAGCCAGTTCAGGTCCCTGGCCCCTTGGCTCAGGTTCCTCTTCATGAGTCCTCCTCTAAGTGAGCGCGGCCCTTGCGCACGCCCTGCTGGTAGCCGGCGAGTCTGCTGCGCAGCCGGTCGGGTGAGACCGGGGGCGCGGGCGGGCCGGCCGACGGGGCCGCCGAGCCGG
>NZ_JAHKRL010000297.1 GCF_019396405.1 Nonomuraea rhizosphaerae
CAACCGGCTCAAACGCCACCGTGCCGTCGCGACCAGGTACGACAAGCTCGCCGTCCGCTACGAGGCCACCGTTCAGATCGCCATCATCAACGACTGGCTGACCCGCTTATAAAACAGGCCCTAGGAGAGGCCGAGGGTGCGGTAACGGGCCAGGCGGGCCGCGAGGCGGTCCGCCCGGTCCTGCGCCAGCAGCCCGGCGATCTCGTGCTCCAGCGCCGCCCCCACCCGCTCGCAGAAGGCGCGCGGCTCGTACGCGGCGTCCGGCAGCTCCGGGATCACCCGGTCCACGATGCCGTCGCGCCGCAGGTCGGTCGCCCGTACCCCCTGAAGCTGGGCGATCTCCGGGGCGAAGTCCACGCTGCGGTACAGGATCGCCGAGGCGCCCTCGGGCGGCAGCGGCGAGAGCCAGGCATGCTGCGCGGACAGGACCCGGTCGGCGGGCAGCAGGGCCAGCGCCGCGCCGCCGGCGCCCTCGCCGAGCAGCAGGCAGACGGTCGGCGCCTCCAGCATGACCAGGTCGGCCAGGCAGCGGGCGATCTCGGCGGCCAGGCCGCCCTCCTCGGCCGCCTTGGACAGCGCGGCGCCCGCGGTGTCGATCACGGTGACCAGCGGCAGCCCCAGCTCGGCGGCCAGCCGCATGCCGCGCCTGGCCATGCGCAGCCCGCCGGGGCCGAGCGGCGAGTTGGGCCGCTGCCTGCGCCGGTCCTGGCCGAGCACGACGGCGGGCGCGCTGCCGAAGCGGGCCAGCGCCAGCAGCAGGCCGGGATCGTTCTCGCCGGTGCCGCTGCCGGTGAGCGGGGTGACGTCGGTGGCGGCCAGCTTGACCAGCGTGCGCACGCCCGGCCGGTCGTCGCGGCGCGAGCGGCTGATCGCCTCCCACGCCTCCACCGGGCGCAGGTCCTCCTCCGGCGGCTCCCCCGCCACCACGCCCGTGCCGTCGTCGCACAGCACGGACAGCGCCCTGATCGCGACCGCCCGCGCGTCGCCGGCCGACACCACGGCGTCGACCAGCCCGTGCTCCAGCAGGTTCTCGGCCACCTGGACGCCCTCGGGGAACGGGTAGCCGTGCAGCGACTCGAACACCCTCGGCCCGAGGAAGCCGATCAGCGCCCCCGGCTCGGCCGCGGTGACGTGCCCGAGCGAACCCCATGAGGCGAACACCCCGCCGGTCGTCGGATGCCGCAGGTAGACCACGAACGGCAGGCCCGCGCCCCGGTGCGCCTGCGCGGCGGCGGTGATCTTCACCATCTGGACGAACGCGAGCGCGCCCTCCTGCATCCTGGTGCCGCCGGAGGCGGGCGCGGCCAGCAGCGGCAGCCGCTCGCGGGTGGCCCGCTCGACCGCGGCGACCATCCGTTCGGCCGCCGCCACCCCGATGGACCCGGCCATGAACGAGAACTCGCTGGCCACGACGGCGACCCTGCGCCCGCCGAGCAGCCCCTCGCCGGTGACGACCGACTCGTCGTAGCCCGACTTGGCCCGGGCCGCGGCCAGTTCCTCGGCGTAGGAGGAGCCCAGCGACGTGGGATCGGCCGGCGGCGCGTCCCACGACTTCCACGATCCCGCGTCGAGGACCGTGTCGATCAGTGTGCGCGCGTCCGGACGGCTCACCATGGCTCCCTTGTGTGTGGCGGTGCTGCAATGTTGACGCACGAGTGCGCGCCCTGGTGCCACCGGATCCGCATCACTCCTCACGTTCTTCGAGCCAGCGGAGCACGGCGTCGCGGTCCTGGTCGAGCATGGGCGGCGCGGTGTGGGCCGTCTCGGCGCCCTCGATGCGCAGCGGCGGGCCGGGCAGCTCGATGGGGCCGAGCACCTGGTGGTCGACCTCGACGAGCAGCCCCTGGGAGCGGGTCTGGTCCCAGGCGTAGACCTCGTCGATCGAGCGGATCGCGCCCGCCGGCACACCCATCTCGCCCAGCCGGGCAAGCCAGTGGCCACGGTCGTGAGCGGCCAGCGCCTTCTCCATGTCGGCGATCAGCTCATCCCGGTGCGCGAATCTATCCCTGTTCGTCGCATATTTCGCCAAGGTGGGATCGATGTCCAGTAGGGCCGCCACCTTCTTCCACTGGCCGTCGTTGGCGGCGGCGATCGACAGCAGGCCGTCGGCGCAGCGGAACGTGCCGTACGGGGCGATCGAGGCGTGGTGGTTGCCGTTGGCCCGGGGCACCTGGCCGCCGACGGTCCAGGCGGTGCCGTGGTAGGCGTGCACGCCGGTGACGGCGGCCAGCAGCGAGGTGCGCACCACCCGGCCCTTGCCGGTGTGCTCGCGCTCGTACAGGGCGGCGCTCACGCCGTAGGCGCCGTGGATGCCGGCCAGTAGGTCGGCGATGGAGGAGCCGACCCGGTACGGCTCGTCGGGTGAGGGGCCGGTCAGCGACATCAGGCCGCCCTCGCCCTGGGCGATCTGGTCGTAGCCGGGGCGCCCGCCCTCGGGCCCGTCGTGGCCGAACCCGGTGATCGACAGGATGACCAGGCGCGGGTTGAGCTCGTGCAGCCGCTCGGCGGAGAAGCCGAGGCGGTCGAGCACGCCGGTGCGGAAGTTCTCGACCAGAACGTCGCTCCGCCGCACCAGGCGCTCCACGAGCCGCTTGCCCTCGTCGGACTTCAGGTCGAGGGCGATGGACTGTTTGTTGCGGTTCGCCGCCAGAAAGTATGTGGATATGTCGCGATCAGGGCCGACGAAGGGCGGGCCCCAGCCGCGTGACTCGTCACCGCCGTCCGGATGCTCCACCTTGATCACCTTGGCGCCGAGGTCGCCGAGCATCTGGGCGGCGTGCGGGCCGGCGAGGGCGCGGGACAGGTCGAGCACCACGATGTCGGCGAGGGGTCCGGGCACGGGTCAACCTCCAGGCTTGAGCTCCTGGGCGAAAGCGTATTGTGTCAGCTTCTCCCCTCTTCCCTTACCCCGCGCACCGGCGATCGCCAGCGGGCATGGCTCCCGTACGCTGAGGCGCGTGGAACCGCCCGTACGCCTCGACGAGCTGTCGCGCCGCATCCGCGGGCTCGCGCCGTCGTGCGGCCCCGTGCGCCTGGTCGCGGTCGACGGGCCGGCGGGGTCGGGCAAGACGACGTACGCGGACGCGCTGGCGGCCGCGCTGGGCTGCCAGGTGGTGCACAGCGACGACTTCCCGGTGCCGTGGGACGGGGGGCCGGGCGGCTGGTTCGAGGCGCTCGACGCGCAGGTGCTGCGCCCGCTGCGGCGCGGGCGGCCGGGCGCGTTCCGCCGCTACGACTGGGTGCGCGACGCCTACGCCGACCTGGTCACGGTCGCGCCGGCGCCGGTGCTGGTCGTCGAGGGCGTGGGCACCGCCCGCAGGTCGGCGGCGCACCTGCTGGCCTGCGTGATCTGGGTGGAGGCGGCCGAGGACGTACGGCTGCGCCGGGTCGTCGAGCGCGACGGCCCGGAACTCGAGTCCCGGTGGCGCGCATGGTTCGCCGCGGAGCGGGAATGGTTCGCCGCCGACGGCACAAAAGAACGCGCGGATGTCGTCAACGTGAACGGTTGATTAATCCTCACCGAGGGTGTCAGATGGCTGATGAAAGTTTCCGCCACCCGGCCCCTCACGGGAGGGAACGATTTTCGCGTATCGCAGGACCATGGCCGGATACGGCCTGTCCTGGGCCTATCTGCTGCCCTCCCTGGCCGTCTTCGCCCTGTTCGTCTTCTGGCCGCTGGGCCGCTCGATCTACCTCTCCCTGCACGGCAGTGACATCTTCGGCGGCGCGGGCCGCTTCGTCGGCCTGGACAACTACGCAGAGCTGTTCACCGAGCCGCGCTTCCTGAAGGTGCTCGGCACGACCGCGCTGTTCACGCTCTTCTCCGTCGTCCCGGCCATCCTGGGCGCGCTGGCCCTGGTGCTGCTGCTGGAGGCGCAGATCAGGGGCGCGAAGGTGTTCAGGACGATCTTCGCGATGCCGTTCGCGTT
Source organism: Nonomuraea rhizosphaerae (assembly GCF_019396405.1). Taxonomy (GTDB): domain Bacteria; phylum Actinomycetota; class Actinomycetes; order Streptosporangiales; family Streptosporangiaceae; genus Nonomuraea; species Nonomuraea rhizosphaerae. The sequence goes on from NZ_JAHKRL010000297.1 coordinate 3,930, forward strand.
CTCCGTCGCGACGGCGTCCGTGGTGTTCTCGATCATCTACAACCCGGCCATCGGCATCGCGAACGGCCTGCTCGGGCAGCTCGGCGTCGACCGGGTGCACTGGCTGACCAGCCCCGACCTGGCGCTGCTGTCGGTCTCGGCCACCACGGTCTGGATGAACCTCGGCTACAACGTCCTGGTCCTTTCGGCGGGCGTGGGCGCGATCCCGCAGGAGGTCACCGAGGCCGCCCGGCTCGACGGCGCCTCCGGGCTGCGGCTGGCCGGCCGGATCACCGTCCCGCTGCTGTCGCCGCAGCTGTTCTTCCTGGTCGTCGTCTCCACGATCCACGCCCTGCAGAGCTTCGGGCAGATCCACATCCTGACCAAGGGCGGCCCGGACGAGGCCACGACCACGCTCGTCTACTCCATCTACGAGAACGCCTTCGCCTACGGCTCGGCCGACTTCGGCCTGGCCAGCGCGCAGGCCATCGTCCTGATGGTCGTGGTGCTGGCGATGACGGCGATCCAGTTCGGCGTGCTGGAGCGGAAGGTGCACTACCGATGAGACGCGCGCTGCTGTGGGCCGTGCTCGTGCTGGCGGCCGTGCCGGTGCTCTTCCCGCTCTACTACGCGCTGGCCGGGGGCGTCATGGGCGCCCGCGACCTGACCGCCTACCCGCCCGCGCTGGTGCCGACGGGGCTGCACCTCGACAACTACGCGCAGGCGCTGCGGTCGGTGCCGCTGGGCCGCGAGTACCTCAACTCGGCGCTGCAGTCGGGGATCATCACGCTGTTCCAGATCGTCACCAGCATCCTGGCCGCCTACGCCTTCGCGTTCCTGCCGATGCGGGCCAGGGCGGTGGTGTTCGGGCTGTTCCTGTCGACGCTGATGGTGCCGTGGGAAGCGATCATCATCCCCAACTACCTGGCGATCTCCAGCCTGGGGCTGACCAAGGGGCCGCTGACCTACCTGGGGCTGGTGCTGCCGTTCCTGGCCTCGGCGTTCGGGACGTTCCTGCTGCGGCAGGCGTTCCTGCAGTTCCCGAGCGAGCTGCGGGACGCGGCCGTGGTGGACGGGTGCGGGCACCTGCGCTTCCTGTGGCGGATCCTGGTGCCGCTGGCCCGGCCGTCGATCGCGGCGGTCGGGGTGTACGTGTTCCTGTCGGCGTGGAACCAGTACTTCTGGCCGCTGATCCTCGTACGGGACCCGCAGTACCAGACGCTGCAGATCGGCGTCACCCAGCTCAACGACGTCGAGGCGGCCGACCCCGGGCTGATCCTCGCGGGGGTCAGCATGGCCCTGCTGCCCACGCTGTTCATCGTCATCTTCGGCCAGCGCTTCATCGTCCGCGGCCTCACGGCCGGGGCGGTGAAGTGATCGTGAAAGGACACCCCCGATGAGAAGACTCGCCCTCCTGGCCGGCGCGGCCCTGCTGATCACCTCCTGCGGGAGCGGCGGGGGCGGTGACGCGGGCGGCGCCCCGGCGGCCGGCGTGCTGAAGGACAAGGTGACGATCGAGTTCTGGCACTCGATGAAGGGCGCCAACGCCGAGGCCATCAACCAGCTCGTCGCCGACTTCCACGCCAAGTTCGGGAGCAAGGTCCAGATCAAGCCGGTCTTCCAGGGCAACTACGACGAGACGGTCGCCAAGTACAAGGCGGCGGTGCAGCAGGAGAACACCCCCGCGCTGATCCAGATCTACGACATCGGCACCCGCTTCATGATCGACTCCAAGCAGGTCGTGCCGATGTACAAGTTCTTCGACGTGGACAAGTACAGCACGGCCGACATCGAGCCGAACATCGCCAGCTACTACTCGGTGGACGGCAAGATGTGGTCGATGCCGTTCAACTCCTCGACGCCGCTGCTGTACATCAACAAGGAGGCGTTCGAGAAGGCGGGCATGGACCCGAACAAGCCGCCCAAGACCCTCGACGAGATCACGAAATATGCCGAGAAACTGACCGTCAAGGACGCGTCGGGCACGGTCAAGCAGTACGGCTTCGGCTCGGCCACGTACGGCTGGCTGCTGGAGCAGCTCCTGGCGACGGACGGCCAGGAGTACTGCGACAAGGGCAACGGGCGGCAGGGCCTGGCCACGAAGGTGCAGTTCGACTCGGCGTCGGGCGCCAAGGTGGCCGACTGGTGGCACAACCTGGTCTCCAAGGGCTGGGCGGTCAACGTCGGCCGCAAGACCGACGACGGCCAGGCGATCTTCAAGAGCGGCACGGTCGCGATGCACCTGGAGTCCACCTCTGCGCTGCGCGGGTACGTGGACGCGGCCAAGCAGAACGGCTTCACCGTCGTGACCGCGCCCTACCCGAAGCTGTCGGACGGGTCGAAGGGCGGGCCGATCATCGGCGGCGCGTCGCTGTGGATCAACGGGGTGGGGCACTCCGACGAGGAGAAGCGGGCGGCGTGGGAGTTCGCCAAGTTCTCCGCCACGCCGGAGGAGCAGGCGAAGTGGCACGTGGGTACGGGGTACGTGGCCGTCAACCCCAAGGCCTACGACCAGGAGGTGGCCAGGACGTGGGCGGCGCAGTTCCCGCAGTTCGCCACGGCGGTGGACCAGCTCCACTCGCTGCCGCCGTCCACGGCGTCGGCGGGGTGCATCCTGGGCGTCATGCCGCAGGCCCGGCAGGCGTCCGAGGAGGGGCTTGAGCAGTCCATCCTCGGCAGCAAGCCGGGCGCTCAGGCGATGAAGGACGCGGCGGCGAGTCTTTCCCGGGCCATTGAGCAGTACAACCAGTCAGTCAAATGATTCTGCTTTACGGCAGGCCGCACCCACCGCCACCCGCCGCACGTGGCTGAGGGCCTCCAGGAACACGGCCGCTGACCGGACGGTGGCCGGGCGCCGTGACGCGCGAATTCTCAGCCGGTGGCGGCTCGTGGTGTCACAGGTGAGCCGTGTCGTTGAAGGACAGCAGCTCCAGGCGGTCGTTCGAGGCCTGCCACGTGGAGACGGAGGCGTTGTGGATCGGGGCGAACTCCTCCAGGTCTGAGATGTCGGGCAGGGCGTCGAGCACGTGGCGCAGGACCAGCACCACCGCGTCGTGCGCCACGATCAGCACCCTCCGCCCGTCCGCCTGCTCCCGCAGGTCCTCGACGAAGCTCGTCAGGCGGCCGGCCACGTCGCCGAACGACTCGCCGCCGGGCGGGCGGTAGAAGTAGTCGCCCTCGGCGCGCCAGCGGGCCAGCTCGTCCGGGAAGCGCTCCCCTACCGCCGCCCAGTTGTGCCGGGACAGGCGGCCCATCTCGCGGTCCCGCAGCCGGGGGTCCACCGTGGTCGGGAGGGTTCGCCACTCCCGTGACGCGACCGCCCACGTGTCCTGCGCGCGGCGGTACGGGGAGCACCAGGCCAGCTCCGGGGCCTCGTCCTCGGGCAGCGCGGCCAGGAGCCTGCCGAGGGCCTGGGCCTGGGTCCTGCCCAGGGCGGTCAGGGTGACCTCGCCCTGCCGGTCGTAGATCAGCGGTTTGTCACCCGCCTCCCGGTAGGCGGCGTTGCCCTCGCTCTCGCCGTGCCGGGTCGCGATGATGCGCGATGGCCCCATGTTGCGTGTCCTCTCCTCAGATCCAGCCGCGTTCCCGGGCCGCCGGCAGCTTCCTGGTCACCCAGGGGGCCGGGCAGCGTCTCGATCAAGGTGACGGCCGGGGACAAGGACGGCGGCTCGGTCGAGCGGGTGATCATCGACGCCTACGCGCTCAGCTGACCTCGTCGACCTCCGCATGGGTCCGGCCGCCCGACAGCTTCGGGTAGCCGGGCCCCCGGTCGAAGAAGCGGCCCGCCGGGGGCCGCAGGTTCGCCCGCAGCTCGGCCGTGCCCTGCTCGTCGATGCGGTCGCCGTCCAGCACCACGCCGTAGTCGCCCAGCGCGCCGGCGATCGACACCTTGCCGTCGCGCACGTCGGCCGCCACGGCGCGCGGGTCCCGGTCGTACGGGGAGCCCCAGCCGCCGCCCCCGGTGGTGCGGATCCGGATCGTCTCGCCCGCCTGCACCGGGTGGTCGTCGACCAGGCCCTCCATCTCCTTGCCCGCGATCTCCACCCGGAACGGCCGCCCGGCCAGGCCGCCGTTGACGCCCCAGCACGACAGGATGGACCGGTCGGCGATCGACATGTACGAGGCGTCCTTGAGCATCCTGATGTGCTTGTCGTAGCCGAGCCCGCCCCGGTACATGCCGGGCCCGCCCGAGTCGCAGGCCAGCGCCAGCCGCTCGACCCGGAACGGCCAGCGCGCCTCGGCGAACTCCACCGGGATGTTGCGCGAGTCGGGCACCACGTGGATGGTGTCCTCCCCGTCGGCGTACCAGCGCCCGCCGGAGCCGCCGCCGAGCACCTCACGCATCAGGTACGGCACGCCGTCGGCGTCCGCGCCGTGCACGCCGGTGTAGCGGATCGTCTCCTGGTCGGCCGGCATGCGCCCGCCGGTGGCCTTGGCCAGCACGCCCGCGAGCACGCCGAGCAGCCGCAGGATCACGAACGTCCGGGCGTTCGTCGGCGCCGGGAAGATCGGCGTGAGCAGCGTCCCCTTCTCCGGGAAGACCATCTTGATCAGGGGGACGACGCCCTCGTTGACGTCCAGCTCGGCCATGCGCTCCGGCGTGTCGGCCAGGTTGCGCAGGATCGGGGCCAGCCACTTCTTCAGGAACACGCCGTCGGCGTAGTCGCCCGCGTGGTTGATCGGCCCCTTGGCCTGCGGCGAGGTGCCGGTGAAGTCGATCGTCAGCGGCGCGTCCTGGGCGTGGTCCACGGTCAGCGTGATCCGCTGGGCGTGCAGCCGGGGCTCGTCCACGCCGTCGTGCTCGGCGTAGTCCTCCCACGTGTACGTGCCCTCGGGGATCTTGGCCAGCAGCTCGCGGCGGAACGTCTCGGTCGTCTTGCCGATGATCGCGTCGAAGCACGCCTCGACGCCGGCCTTGCCGTACCGGTCGAACAGCTCGCCGAGGCGGCGCGCGCCCATCAGGCAGGCCGAGCACTCGGCGTCGAGGTCGCCGGAGAGCGAGTCGGGCATGCGCGAGTTGCGGGTCATGATGCGCAGCGCCGTCTCGTTGGGCACGCCCTGGTCCCACAGCTTGATCGGCGGGACCATCAGTCCCTCCTCGTACACGCTGCGGGCGTGCGAGGGCATCGAGCCGGGCACCGCGCCGCCGATGTCGTCGTGGTGGCCGAACGCCTGCACGAACGCCACGACCTCGCCCTCGTGGAAGACCGGGACGGTGACGCACAGGTCGGGCAGGTGGCCGATGCCGCCCTCCGACAGGTAGACGTCGTTGTGGAAGTACACGTCGCCGGGCTTCATCGTCTCGATCGGGAAGTCGCGGACGATCGGCTGCACGAGCGCGCTGTAGGAGCGGCCGGTCAGCTTGCGCAGCTTCGCGTCGTGGATGCCCGCCCGGAAGTCGTGCGCGTCGCGGATCATCGGCGAGCGGGCCGTGCGCGCGATCGCGGTCTCGACCTCCTTCTCCACCGAGGCCAGCGTGCCCTCGACGATCTCGACGAGAACCGGATCAGTCGCGCCGTCAGCCACGCCGCACCTCCACGTTGCCGTACTGGTCCACCGTGGCGGTGAAGCCCGGGTGGATCGGGATCGTCGAGCCGTACTCCTCGATGACCGCCGGGCCCTCGACGACCGTGCCGGGGTCGAGGAAGCGCCGCTGGTGGATCGGCGTGTCCGCGCTCTCGTCGAAGTGGACCTGCCTGCTCGAAGGACCCGGATTGGTGTCGGTGCCCGGGGACTTGGCGCGGATCGGCGGCCGGGTGATCGGGCCGATGCCGGAGACGCGCAGGTTGACCCATTCGACGCCGTGCCGCGCGTCGTCGCGGTAGGCGTAGCCGTACAGCTTCTCGTGGGCGGTGTGGAAGCGGTCGAGCACCTCGGCCCGCCACGCCTCGTCCACCTCGCCGGCCGGGGCGGCCACCCGGACCTCGAACGCCTGCCCGTAGTAGCGCAGGTCGGCGGTGCGAGCGTACACGGGCTCGTCGAAGCCCTCCCGGTCGAGCGCCTGCGCCGCCTCCTCCTCCAGCTCGCCGAAGATCTCCCCGGCCTTGTCCAGGGACAGCTCGCGGGTGACGTACGTGCGCACGTAGTCGTTCTTGACGTCCACGGTGAGCAGCCCGAACGCCGAGACGTTGCCCGGGTCGGGCGGCACCACCACGGCGGGCAGGCCCAGGATGTCGATCAGCCGGCAGGCCAGCAGCGGGCCCGAGCCGCCGAACGTCACCAGCGGGAAGTCACGCACGTCGAGCCCGCGCTTGACGGTGAGCTGGCGGATCGCGTTGCTCTGGTTGAACGCGCTGATCTCCAGGATGCCCGTCGCGGTCCGCTCGGCGTCCAGGCCGAGCTTGTCGGCCAGCGCCTCGATGCCGGTGCGGGCGGCCTCGGCGTTCAGCGGGATCTCGCCGCCGAGCAGGTGCGGCGGGATGCGGCCGAGGAAGACGTGCGCGTCGGTGACCGTCACCTCGGTGCCGCCCCTGCCGTAGCAGAGCGGGCCGGGGTCGGCGCCGGCCGACTTCGGCCCGACCTTCAGCGTGCCCTCGGGTGAGATCCAGGCGATCGAGCCGCCGCCCGCGCCCACCGTGACGATGTCGATCATCGGGATCTTGCACGGGTAGCGGCCGATCGAGCCCTCGGTCGTGATGGACGGCTCGCCGTCGATCACCACCGCCACGTCCGTGGACGTGCCGCCGCCGTCCAGCGTGATCACCGACGTGTGACCGGCCGTGGAGGCGATGAGCGCCGCGCCGAGCGCGCCGGCGGCCGGGCCGGACAGCACGGTGGTGATCGGCTGGTTGACGACCTCGCGGGCCGACAGCACGCCGCCGTTGGACTTCATCACCGAGAACGGCATGCCCAGGCGGTTGGACAGGTTGGCCAGGTAGCGGCGCATCGTCGGCTTGACCGCCGCGTCGACCAGCGTGGTGACCGACCGCTCGTACTCGCGGTACTCGCGCAGCACGTCGCTCGACAGCGACACCACCGCCTCCGGGTGCTCGCGCCACAGCACCTCTCGCATGCGCCGCTCGTGCTCGGGGTTGGCGTAGGAGTGCAGGAAGCACACGCCGATCGCGGTGACGCCCTTGGACTTGAACCAGCGGGCCACCTCGGCGGCCTGGTCCTCGGCGAACGGGCGCACCTCCGCGCCCGTGTGGTCCAGCCGCCCGCCGACGGTCTTGACCAGGTGGACAGGGACGATCCGCGGCGGCTTGACCCAGAAGTAGGAGTTGCCGTAACCGTCGGGGACGCTCTGCCTGGCGATCTCCAGGATGAACTCGAAGCCCTCGGTGGTCACGAACCCCAGGTTCGCGATCCGGTCCTCCAGCAGCTGGTTCGTCGCCACGGTGGTGCCGTGGACGACCGAGCTCGCGTCGAGCGGGCCCAGTTTCTCGATGCCCCTGACGAACCCGTCGGCGGGGTTCGCGGGCGTCGATGGGGTCTTGGTCGTGACGATCTCACCGGTCTGGTCGTCCACGGCCACCACATCGGTGAACGTGCCTCCGGTGTCGACTCCAATACGGACGCTACGCATGGCTCCTCAGCTTCGGCGCCGGCCGAGCACTTCATCGATGACACGGGGCGCGTTCGAGGTGCCGACATAGGCCGCCAAGCGCACCACCAACTCCTGTGACCGGGCGAGCTCGGCCTCCACCTTCGCCTTGCCCGACTGGCCCGCCTGCACGCCGAAGTAGGCGCCGATGATCGTGCCCACCACCCCGGCCACTCCGGCGAACAGTGCCGCAAAATCCTTCGTCGCGAAGACGGCGGCCCCGAAAGCTACCAATATCGCAATAATGCCCGTCACCACCACGAGGAAGCCGTAACGCCACCTCGCCGCGTCGGCCTGTGCCGCCGAGATGTCGTCCTGCGTCATCATGACGTCGAGCGCGGGGGGCTTCTCTGTGACCACGGATCCTCCTGATAACTCCAGGGGAGAAATGTCCCACGAGGTCATGGAACAAGCCAAGCCGCTAAGGTGGCCCCCTGTGACCGAAACGTTCGCCCTGTCCCCTGCCCCGTCCGGCGTTCGCGACGCCGTCCTGAAGTTCTACTTCGGTCCCATGGACTGCGGGAAGTCCACCCTGGCCCTCCAGATGAACTACAACCACAGCCGCCAGGGCAGACGCGGCCTGGTGCTGACCAAGCACGACCGCTCCGGCGGACCGAAGGTCACCAGCAGGATAGGGCTCGGGCAGGAGGCCATAGAGGTAGAAAATTCACTCGATCTGGTAACGCTCGTGACCGGTCAGGACCGAATTGACTATCTCATCTGCGACGAGGTCTGTTTCTACACCGTCGAGCAGGTCGAGCAGCTCGCCGATCTGGTGGACGATCACGGGGTGGACGTGTACGCGTTCGGGCTGGCCTCCGACTTCCGGTCGGTGATGTTCCCGGCGGCGCAGCGGCTGTTCGAGCTGGCCGACGAGGTGTGCCGGCTCCAGGTCGAGGTGCTGTGCTGGTGCGGGCGTCCCGGGCTGCTGAACGGGCGGATCGCAGGCGGGCGGCTGGTGCGTACGGGCGAGCAGGTCGTGATCGGCGACACCGACGCCTCGCCGGTCCGCTACCAGGTGCTGTGCCGCCGTCACCACCGGTCAGGGGAGCTAGGCGAGGGCGGCTGACCCGCCGCCCCCGCGAGCGGCTACCCGCCGAGGGCCAGGACGACCAGCACCAGATTGAGCGCGATGATCACCACGCTGGCCGCCCCCGCCGCGAGCGTGGTGACCCGGCGGTTGGCGAACTCCCCCATCACCTCCCGCCTGCGCGTCAGCGACACCAGCGGCACCAGCGCGAACGGGATCCCGAACGACAGCACCACCTGGCTGAACACCAGCGCCTTCGTCGGGTCCACGCCGAACCCCAGCACGGCCAGCGCCGGGACGATCGCCGCCAGCCGGCGCAGGCTCAGCGGGACGCGCCGCCGCAGGAAGCCCTGCATCACGATCTGACCGGCGTAGACGCCCACGCTGGAGGAGGCCAGCCCGGAGGCGAGCAGCGCGATGGCGAACAGCAGGGCGGTCAGCGCGCCCCCGCTCTCGGCGAACGCCGTGTGCGCGCCCCGCAGCGTGGGGTCGTCGCTGCCGCGCAGCAGGGTCGCCGCGACCACCAGCATCGCCAGGTTGACCAGCCCGGCCACGCCCATGGCCAGGACGACGTCCAGCCGCTGGGTCCTGATCAGCAGGTCGCGCTCGTGCCCCTGGCCACGCGGGAAGCGTTCCTGGGTGAGCGCGGAGTGCAGGTAGACGGCGTGCGGCATCACCGTGGCGCCGACGATCCCGGCCGCGAGCAGCACGCTGGCCGAGCCGTCGAAGCCCGGCACCAGCCCGCGGACCAGCTCGCCGCCCGGCACGTCGGCCCGCAGCGGCTGGTACAGGAACGCGCCGACGATCACCGCGAGCAGCGCGGTGATCACGGACTCGAAGCGGCGCTGCCGCCCGGTGCGGATCGCCAGGATGAGGAACGACACGACGGCGATCACCACGCCGCCCTGGAGCAGCGGCATGCCGAAGATCAGGTTGAGCGCGACCGCCCCGCCGATGAACTCGGCGAGGTCGGTCATGATCACCACGATCTCGGCCTGGGCCCACAGGCCCCACACGACGGGCCGCGGGTAGTGGTCGCGGCACAGCTCCGGCAGGCTGCGCCCGGTGGCGATGCCGAGCTTGGCCGACAGGTACTGCAGCAGCATCGCCACCACGTTCGCGGTCAGCACGACCCACAGCAGCAGGAAGCCGAACCGGGCGCCGCTCTCCACGTTGGTGGCGAAGTTGCCCGGGTCCACGTACGCGACGGCGGCCACGAACGCGGGGCCGAGCAGCCCGACGACCCGCTGCTTGATCGGGACCGTCGCGGTCATGCGATGTCCGCCGTCATGCGATGTTCGACGGCCGCACCAGGCCCTCCGCCAGGTCACCGAATCCGGGGGCGACGATCGCGCCGGGATTCTGCACCACCTCCTCCACGACGAGCGTCTCGGTGGTCAGGATCAGCGCGGCGATCGAGGCGGCGCTCTGCAGGGCGCATCTGGTGACCTTGAGCGGGTCCACGATGCCCCGCTCGAACAGGTCGCCGAACTCGCCGTCCTGCACGTCGAAGCCGTGCCCGGCGTCGAGCCCGGCCACCCGCTCGGCCACCTCCTCGCCGGCGTAGCCGCCGTTGATCGCGATCCACCGCAGCGGCTCGGCCAGGGCCATGGCCACGATGTCCCGGCCGGTCGACATGTCGCCCTCCAGCGGGAGGGCGGCCAGCGCCGCCCTGGCCTGGACCAGTGCCGTCCCGCCGCCGGCCACCACGCCCTGTTCGACCGCGGCCCTGGTGGCGGCCAGCGAGTCCTCCACCCGGTGCTGCTTCTCGCGCAGCTCGACGCCGGTCGCGGCGCCGACCCTGATGACGGCCACGCAGCCGGACAGCCGCGCCATGCGCTCCTGCAGCTTGTCGATGTCGTGCTCGTTCTCGGCGCGCGCCAGCTCGGCCTTGAGCTGCTCGATGCGGGCCGACACGGCGTCGAGCGACCCGGCGCCGCCGACGATGGTGGTGCCGCGCTCGCTGACCGTCACCTTGGCGGCCCGGCCGAGCTGCTCCAGGCGCACGGCCGGCAGGCTGGCGCCGCGGTCGGCGGTGACGACCTCGCCGCCGACCATCGCGGCCAGGTCGCCCAGCTCGGCCAGCCTGCGGTGGCCGAACCCCGGCGCCTTCACCGCGACGGACCTGAACGTGTCGTGCGCGCAGTTGGCCACCAGCATGCCGAGCGCGGGCCCGTCCACGGTCTCGGCGATGATCACCAGCGGCTTGCCGGTGCGCATGACCTGCTCCAGGACCGGCATCAGCTCCTGCACGGCCGAGATCCGCTCGTTGGTGAGCAGGATGTACGGGTTCTCCAGCACGGCCTCCATGCGGGCCAGGTCGGTGGCCATGTACGCGGAGACGTAGCCGTTGCCGAACTCCAGCCCCTCGGCGAACTCCAGGTCCATGCCGAGCGAGTGCGACTCCTCGACGGTGACCACGCCGCCGGGGCCGACCCTGGCGATGGCGTCGGCGATGACCTGGCCGATCACCGGGTCGCTGTTGGCCGACAGCGCGGCCACGTGCAGCAGGTCCGCGTACCCGCTGACCGGCCTGGCCCCGTCGGCCAGCGCGGCGGAGGCGGCCTCCACCGCCCGCTCGATGCCCGCCTTGAGCAGCATCGGGTTGGCGCCGTTCTCGACCTTGAGCAGGCCCTCGCGGGTGATCGCCTGGGCCAGCACGGTGGCGGTGGTGGTGCCGTCGCCGACGTCCAGGTTCGTCTTGCTGGCCACCTCCTTGACGAGCTGGGCGCCCATGTTGGCGAACGGGTCGGCGAGCTGGATCTCCCGCGCGATCGTGACGCCGTCGTTGGTGATGGTCGGCGGCCCGGTCAGCTTCTCCAGCACGGCGTTGCGGCCCTTGGGCCCCAGCGTCACCTTGACCGCGTCGGCCAGCGCGTCCACCCCCGACTGCAGGAGCCCGCGGGCCTGGGCGTTGAAGCGCAGTAGCTTGGCCATCCGGGGATCCTCCTTCTACGGGACGAGAATGGCGCGGCCCTGGACGCGGCCGTGGTCGAGGTCGTCCAGCGCGCGGGGGAAGTCGCCGAGCGCGTACGGCACGGTGTGCAGGGTGACCCTGCCCTCGGCGGCCAGGGCCATCAGCTCGGCCAGGTCGGTGTAGGAGCCGACGAGGTTGCCGATGAAGTTGATCTCGGTGGAGATGACGTCGATGGTCGGCACGGACAGCGTGCCCCCGTACCCGACGACGAAGTAGCTGCCGGCCCTGCGCAGCATCGCGACGCCGTCCTCCACCGCGCCGCCCTCGCCGACGAAGTCGACGACCGCCTCCGCGCCCGCGCCGCCGGTCAGGTCGAGCACCGCCCCTACCTGGGTGCCGTCGGCCGGGACGAGGTGGTCGGCGCCGAGCGTCTCGGCCAGCTTGAGCGCCTCGTTCGAGCGGTCGACGACGATGATCTGCGCGGCGGTCAGCGCCTTGAGCGCCTGCACGCCGATGTGGCCGAGCCCGCCCGCGCCGATGACGACGACCTTCTGCCCGGGTGCGAGCAGTCTCGCCGCCTTGCGGGCCACGTGGTAGGCGGTCAGGCCCGCGTCGGCGAGCGCGGCCACGTCGGCGGGTGCCAGTGACGGCGCCAGTTTGACCAGGGCGCGGGCGTTGGTGGCCACCAGGTCGGCGAAGCCGCCGTCGGCGTTGATCCCGGGGAAGCAGGAGTCGGAGCAGTGCACGTCGTCGCCCGCCCGGCAGGCCGCGCACAGGCCGCAGGTGGCGATCGGGTGCAGGATGACCGGGTCGCCGACCTGGACGTTGCGGACGGCGGACCCGATCTGGTGCACCCAGCCGGCGTTCTCGTGGCCGAGCGTGTACGGCAGCGTGACGCCCGACTTCTCCCGCCACTGCCCTTCGACGATGTGCAGGTCCGTACGGCACAGCCCGGCGCCGCCGATCCGGACGACCACGTCGAGCGGGCCGGTCGCCCTCGGCTCGCTGACCTCGGTGACTTCGGGGGTGGTGTTGTACTGGCGCAGGCGTACGGCTCTCATGCCACACCTCCAAGCTCGTCCGGGTACCGGGCGGCCAGGAGTGCCCGGCAGTGTTCGGCGTTCCCCTCGATGCTGACCCTGACCGCGTCGGCGAACCGTAAGTGCCGGGCCAGCCGGTCCCGCGGCACCCGCGCGCCGCCCGGGTCGGTGATCAGCCAGGCGCCCCGCAGGCCGAGGCGTTCGCGGGCGCGCCCGTACGCCTCGGCCAGGGGCGAGGGCGGCACGTCGGCGAGCGCGGCCCCGGCCAGCGTGTCGGCGTCCCAGCCGAGCGAGCGCACCAGGCGGGACTGCGCGGCCAGGAACGCCTTGCGCCGGAACACCAGCCGCAGGTCCGCCATGTCAGGAAATATCTCCGTCTGGAACTCCTCGGCGGCGAAGTGGCCCGCCACGCCCACCCGCACCGCCGAGACGCCGGGCAGCGCGCGCAGCTCGGCGTCGGCGTCCGCGACCATCATGTGCACGAAGTTGGGCGCGCAGAAGTACGTCGGCAGCCGCAGCTCGGCCGTGACCGCCCCGTCCTCGACCTCCAAGCTCGCGACGAACCCCAGCGAGGTGATCGGCTCGTCCAGCTCGGGGTCGAGGACGTTGCCCAGCGCCGCCCAGGCCGCGTGCCTGGTGGTCATGTCCCGACCTGGGCGGATCGCGCCTCGTCCGGCACCTTCAGGTCGTACAGGCTCGCGGCGTTGAGCCCGAGGATCTTCCGTTTGGCCTCGACCGAGATCGTCCCGTACTCGCCCTGCATGTCCTCGGGGATCTGGAAGTCGACGAACTTCTCCACCAGCCAGCGCGGGCTCCAGATCGCGTAGTCGCTGGCGAACAGCAGCCGGTCCTCGCCGAGCCAGTACAGCAGCTCGCCGACGATCTGCGCGAAGTAGCGCGGCCGGCTGTGGATGAACGGCATCGCGACCGCGAGCCCGCCGTACACGTTGGGCTCCTGCACGCCGATCCAGCAGAAGTCCTCCAGCCGCGGCAGCCCCACGTGCTCGACGATGAAGCGCAGCCCGGGGAAGTCGGTCGCGGCCTGGTCGATGTCGGCGACGTCGAAGGCGTCGCGGTTGAGCGGCCAGATGGTGGGGCCCTTGTGCACGTGGATGTTGACGATCCCCAGCTCCTGGCACTTCTCCAGGTACGGGTAGGCGATCGGGTCGGACAGCTTGTAGCCGCGCGAGTCGCCCCGCCACTCGGCCGTGTAGAGCTTGACGCCTTTGAGCCCGTACCGGTGCGCCTTCTCCTCCAGGACCCGCAGGCCCTCGGCGCCGTCGCGCGGGTCCCACGCGCCGTTGAGGATGAACCGGTCCGGGTGCTTCCCGGCGATCCGGGCGTTGCGCTCGGTGGTGTTGAAGCCCTCGCCGGGGTAGAAGTCGCGCAGGTAGGTGGGCTGGAAGATCGCCTTGTCCACGTACCCGGTCTCGAACAGGTCGTGGATCAGGTCCTGCTCGGTGTACTTGCAGAACTTCTCGTACGGCCACACCCACTCGGCCGGGCTCAGGGCCGAGGAGTAGTTGTAGAAGCACTCGATGAAGCCCTCGCCGTAGCGGTTGCGGTTGTCCGGGCTCGCGTTCCAGTAGTGGACGTGCCCGTCGACCACGTAGTAGCTCACGCCGTCCTTGTGGTACATCCCGGCCTCCTCACTTCACCGGACGCAGGTCGAAGTCGATGTACTCGGCCGCGTCCTCCGGGTTGGCGAACAGGAACGTCCTGTCGTCGAGGTGCACCATGCGGCCGTAGTGGGTCGACATGATCTCCTCGAAGTCGGCGGGCCCGAACTCGAAGCCGATCGCGTCGGAGATCTCGGCGAAGTCGAACTCGATCCGGTGCTCGCCGTCCACCCGGATCATCGACGGGTACTCGCTGACGGTCACGCCCTTCTTGCCGCGCATGACGTCGGCGACGACGTGGCCGTTCTGGTTGTTCATCAGCGTGACGCCGGCCCTGTTGGACGACGTCCGGTTGGCGGCTCCGAACTCGGCGCTCATCGCTCCAGCTCCTTCGGCTCGTCGAGGCCCAGGTCCGACAGCAGGCCGCGGAAGCGCTCCTTGGCCCGGTCGAGGGAGTCCTCGAAGGACAGCACCCGTTCCGGCGGCTGGGACCAGATCGGCTGGAGCCTCCTGACGGCCGCCAGGCTGACCGGCGTCCAGCGGGCCAGCCACTCGCCGGCCACCTCGGCGTTGGCCCGGCCGTGCTTCTCGTCCTTCAGCAGCATCGCGAACAGGGCGCGGGTGTAGCGCAGGTCACGGCTGTAGTCGTACTCGCCGGCGCCCATGATCGTGGGCGTGGTGTAGTCGCCGTTCCTGGCCGCGATCTGCATGACCAGGTGGCTGCGGAACAGCTCGCCGACCAGCGGCTCGAAGACCAGGTTGGCGGCGAGGACGGCCTCGCCCCAGTCCTCGACGGTGGTCAGCCGCTCGACGTTCTCGCGCACGCCCTGCCAGACCGGCTCGGACTGCCAGGCGCCGCGGTGCGCGCTCCCGTCGAAGCCGGGCACGGCCTCCGACAGGTCCAGGTTGTACAGGGCGAGATCCTGGGCGAAGCGCAGCTTGTGCGCGCCGTTGACCGCGACGGCGTTGTTGATCATGTTGGTCGGCGCGGACCGCTGGGCGGCGATGAACACGTGCATGCCCAGCCCGTGCTCGGCGTGCATCCACGCGCCGACGTGCTGCTCGACGAACAGCGCCCAGCTCCTGGGCCAGGTCTGGTAGGCGCCCGCCCGCCGGGCGTTGTCCAGGTTCAGCCCGATCTGCCGGACGACGCCGGCGTTGTTGCGGTAGATCGTCTGCTCCCACTCCTCGTTCGGGTCGAGGAAGGCGTGCCAGTCGCCGGAGCGCAGCGCGGTCCATTCGACCGGGTAGCCGCGCTCGCCGTTGGCGAAGCCGTAGATCCAGCCCTGGGTGAGGTGCCGGCCGGGGTCGGGCTGGACGTCCATGGTGACGTCCTCGTACATGGAGGCGCGCAGTTTGCGCGGCTTGAAGTAGTTGAAGGTGCGGCTGTTCGAGCTGGGGAAGGTGAGCGCCCCTGCCTCGGCGTCGGTGAGCTCGGGGTGGGGGAAACTCCTGCCTGTCGGAGTCGCCATGGATTCACTCCTGGTGCGCTGTGGTGGTGAATTTGTCGAAGTAGACGTGCTCGCGGGGCAGGCCCTTGCGTTCCAGCAGGTCCAGTGCGGCGTCGATCATCGGGGGCGGGCCGCACAGGTAGGCGTCCGACTCCGCCGGGTCGCCCGCGAGCCGGTCCACGACGTCGGTGATCAGCCCCTTCTCGCCCGCGTACGAGGGGTCGTGCGAGAGCGCGGGCACGAAGCTGAAGGCGGGCAGTTCGGCCTCGAAGCCCGCCATCAGGTCCAGGTGGAACAGGTCCCGCTCGGTCCTGGCGCCGTAGTAGTAGACGGCCGGGCGGCGCACCCTCTGGTCACGGAGCTGGGCGAGCAGCGACAGGATCGGCGCCATGCCCGCGCCGCCGCCGATGAAGAGCAGGTTCCGGTCGGACTTCTCGCGCAGCGTGAACGCGCCGTACGGCCCTTTGAGCCTGAGCGGGTCGCCCAGCCGCAGCGTGCCCTCCAGCAGCCCGGAGAACCGGCCGCCCGGGTAGCGTTTGACGATGAAGTCGAGCCTGCCCTCCCCCGGGCGGTTGGCCATCGAGAACGAGCGCCACTCGCCGGTCCCCGGCACCTGGATGTCGGCGTACTGGCCGGGCCTGAACGGCATGGAGCCGTTCAGGCGCAGGTGGGTGATGTCGTGCGTGAGGTCGGCGATCTCGGCCACCTCGGCGTCCACCAGGCCGATCGGGATCCCGGCGCGGATCATGTCCTCGTCGTAGTTGATCAGCTCGATGTCGAGGTCGCTGTAGGCGTGCCCCTTGCACAGCAGGACGTAGCCCTCCTCGCTCTCGTAGTCGGCCAGCGCGAACGTCGAGTAGCGGTCCATCTGCAGGTCGCCGTCCAGCAGGAACGACTTGCACGAGGAGCACTGGCCCTCCTTGCAGCCGTGCATGAGCAGCACGCCCTGGCGGAAGGCGGCCTCCAGGATCGTCTCGTCCTCGTCGGCCTCGATCTCGATCTCGACCGGCTCGAACCTGACGCGGTGCTTCGTCACGCCGTGACGTTCCTGTTGGCGCGGTAGGCGGCCAGGTGGGCCTCCCGCTGTTCCGGCGTCATCTCGTTGAGCAGCGTGTTCGGGCTGTTGAACGTCAGGCCGCGGACGTCGTCCAGGGTCCACAGCTTGCGCGGGTCGTCCAGGTCGAGGTGCGGCTGCGGGACGAGCGTGCGGCCGTCGTCGCGCACGTACCCGAGCTCCTTGATGATGTCGGCCAGGTCCCAGCCGTGGTACAGCTTCTCCCACTCGCGCTCGCCGGTGAGCCGCCCCATGGACGGCGTCGGCCTGCCCTCGTACGTCGGGCGGAAGGCGGTCTTGTCGGTCCAGTGGCAGGTTTGCGAGCAGTACGTGCGCCACTGCCCGTCCACCTCGTCGGCGACCATGTCCTCGCGGATGAGGCAGGGCACCATGCAGCTCCAGCACCGGTGCGGGTACTCGTAGCCGACGTCCTCGAAGGCGATCGGCTTGTTGGAGCCGGGGTGACGCAGCCGGTTGTAGGCCTCCCACCAGCGGCCGAACTGCTCGTACCAGCCCGGGTACTTGTCCTCGAACCACTCGAAGTCGGCGTCGGTCATGCCGTCGATGCGCCAGAAGTTGACCGGCCAGCCGGTGGCGAAGAACTGGGCGACGCGGTGGACGTAGCCCTTGTTCCAGATCCTGTTCCACGCCTCCTCGACCAGGTCGTGCGGGATGACCAGGCCGTACTTCTCCAGCGGGATGAGGTAGCTGCGGTAGTAGTCGTCGTAGATCCAGCGGCGCCACATCTCGGCGTAGCTGTCACGGTCCCTGCGGCGGTCCTTGGTGCCGTACTCGATGAACGTGCCGATGGCCGCGTCCACGACGGCGTGGTTGTTCCACCAGGCGTAGCGCAGGTCACGTTCGAGGAGCTGGCGGTTGCGCTCGTCGGCCAGGGCCATGAGCAGGATCGAGTAGCCGTTGCTGATGTGCCGCGACTCGTCCGACTGCACCGAGTGGAAGACGGTGGGCAGCAGGTAGTCGCCGTTGGCGGCGGCCTCCGACGGCATGGCGACGAACAGGGTGTTGGTGAAGGCGGTCTCGGCCACCAGCGTCAGGTAGACGTTGGCCGCGGTGATCGCGTCGCCGGTGATGAACCCCTCGCCGAACTGGCGGCCGATCGTGCCCGCGTAGCAGTTGGCGAACGCCTTCTCGCTGATGTCGAAGCCGGCCGGGTCGATGTAGTGGTTCATGTAGAGGCGCTTGAGGTTCATCTGGATCGTGGAGTGGCGCACCTCGTCGATCATCTGCACGGCCAGGCCGTTGTGGATCTGCGGGTTCGGCACCGCGCCGATGGCCATCGGCATGGCCCTGGCCGCGGAGATCTCCGGGAACGGGATGATCGACAGGAACAGCTTCTGCCACTCCATCCAGCGCTGCTGCACCTGGCGGAACATGTTCCCGCGGATGGCGCCGTCCATCGCGCCGAAGACCCGGTTGTCCTTCTCCTCCTCCATCGGGAAGTAGGAGCGCAGGATCTGCTTGAGCGGGTCCTTCTTCGGGGCCTGCTCGAAGGTGTAGTCGGTGGCGAACCGGGTGGCCGGTGTCGCGAACGTGGGCTCCCAGGACAGCTCGGTGATCTTCTGATGGGCCTTGGTGAGGCTTTGCCGGCTCATGGGTCCTCCTGTGCCGTTTCAGACATGGCACTTGTTACTCGCCCGGCGCGACGTCTCATCTTGAGACGAAGGGGGGCGCGCCGCCCGGCCTACCGTGAGGGTCGAGCGGCGCGTAGCCTCGGCGTTACGCAGGCGTCATGGCCGACGGGACGGCTGAGGGAGGCGACCCTGATGACGGAGATCCCACGGCTGGTCGCTGAGGCCAGGGAGCGGTTCTTCGAGGAAGGCGAGCTGGACGACCCCTCCGTCCGCGCCACCATCCAGGCATCCTGGCGGCGCTCGCAGTTCTTCGGGGTGGAGGTGGACTGGCTGGACCCGCCGTACCAGCCGGACATCGAGGCCGACACGCCGCTGACCCGGGCGGCCCGCCCGGTGCTGGACCGGCTGGAGTCGGCGCTGGCCGGGGCCGCGATGAGCGTCATACTCACCGACTCGCGCGGCCGGGTGGTGGCCCGCCGGGCGGGCGAGCGCTCGCTCAACCGCTACCTCGACGCGATCAGGCTGGCCGTGGGGTTCAGCTACGCCGAGGAGTACGTCGGCACCAACGGCATCGGCACCGCGCTGGAGGACAAGCGCCTGGTCCACGTCTTCGGCTCCGAGCACTTCGCGACGCGGCTGCAGGGCATGTCCTGCTCGGGCGCGCCGATCAGGCACCCCATCAGCGGGCGGGTCGAGGGCGTCATCGACCTGACCTGCCGCAGCGTGCACGCCTCGCCGCTGATGGACGCGTTCGTGCAGCAGGCCGCCGCCGACATCGCGCGGCGGCTGCTGGAGGACAGCACGGCCCTGGAGAACGCGCTGCTGCGCGAGTTCCTGGCCGCGAACGGCCGGCCGAACCGGGCCGTCGTCACCCTGAGCGACGAGCTGACCATCACCAACGCGGCGGCCGCGCACCTGCTGGAGCCGGCCGACCACGAGATCCTCCGCGACAAGGCGTTCGACCTGCTGGACTCGGCCCGGGGCTGCACCGACGGCACCGACAACGTGGTGCTGTCCAGCGGGCGGATCGTCCGGCTGCGCTGCCGCGCCGTCACCGCCGGCGCCGCCGCCGCGGGCGCCGTGATCGAGATCAGCGTGCCGGCCTCCTCCCCCGGCCGCGGGCGGCCCGCACCGGTCGCCTCCGCGCCGCTGACCGGCCTGGCCGGGCACAGCCAGTCGTGGCTGAACGTGTGCCGCCAGGTCGAGACCCGCTGCCGGGCCCGCTCGGGGCTGCTGCTGACCGGCGAACCCGGGGTCGGCAAGCTGTCCATCGCCGAGGCCGCGCACCGGCGCTGCTTCCCCGCCTCCCACCTGGCCGTCGCCGACGCGGACGGGCTCGACCTGGAGCTGCTGGGCGCCGACCTGGCCGAGCCGTACGCGACCGTGGTGATCCGGCACCTGGACCGGCTCCCCGCCGGCCTGGTCCCCGCCCTGGCGCAGGTCCTGGAGGCCGCACCCACCGGCGCCTGGCTGGTCGGCACGTCGGCGGCCGAGGCCCCGGACGCGCTGCTGGAGTACTTCCCCGCCTCGCTGGCCGTGCCGCCGCTGCGGCACCGGATCGACGACGTGCGCGAGCTGGCGCCGGTGCTGCTGCGCCGCCACGCCGGGCGGCGGCCCGTCACCTGCTCCCCCGAGGCGGTGCAGGTGCTGCTGCGCATGCTGTGGCCGGGCAACGTCGCCCAGCTGGAGGAGGTGCTGCGGCGCGCGCTGTCGCGACGCGGGGCCGGCGAGGTCGGGGTGGACGACCTGCCCGAGGAGTGTCACGCGACGACGCGGCGGGTGCTGACGACCTGGGAGGCGGTCGAACGGGACACGGTCATCGCGGCGCTGATGGAGGCGGGCGGGGACAAGGCGCGGGCGGCGGCGCAGCTCGGGATCTCGCGGGCGACGATCTACCGGAAGATCCACGCGTACGGGATCGACCTGAGCCCCTGACCCTGCCCTGAGCGGCAGCCCGGGACGCGATCACACCAGTCTGTCGAGCACGTCCCTGAGCAGGCGCGCGTCGTCGTCGGACAGGTCGGCCAGGAACGCGCGCTCGGCCGCCTCCGACGCCTCGACCCCGCCCCGCAGCGTGTCGCGGCCCTTCGCGGTCAGCTCCACCATGTTCTTGCGCCGGTCGGACGGCTGCGGGCGGCGGCCGACCAGCCCCTTGCCCTCCAGCGCGTCGACCAGGGCGACCATCGTGGTCCTGTCGATGCCCAGCCGCCGCGCGGCCTCCTGCTGGGAGAGCGGCTCGGCGGTGTCGAGCACGCCGAGCACCGCCAGCTCACGGCCGTCCACGCCGTACGGCTCCAGCGCCGGCCCCGTGTACTCGGCCAGGCGCAGGGCGGCGTGCTTGAGCAGGTATGCAAGGCGTCTCGACACGTTCCGATTCTCGCACTACGCTAATCATCAGTCTTACTGACAATCAGTGGAGCTGACTCATGCTGAGCTTCGGGATCAAGACCCTTCCCCTGGGCGTGCCGTACGAGGAGCTCGTCCGGATCTGGCGGCAGGCCGACGCCGTCCCGGCCATCGAGCACGCCTGGCTCTGGGACCACATGCTGCCGATCTTCGGCCCGGTCGAGACGCCCATCTACGAGGGCTGGACCATGCTCGCCGCGCTGGCCGCCCAGACCTCCCGCCTCAAGGTGGGGCTCATGGTGACGAGCAACCTGACGCGGCCGCCGGCCGTACTGGCCAAGATCGCCTCCACCGTCGACGTCATCGCCCCCGGCCGGCTCGTCCTCGGCCTCGGGGTCGGCGGCACCCGGCTGCGCGGCGACACGATCGTGCCGCGCGAGTACAACGCCTACGGCCTGACCGTCCCCACGCCCGCCGAGGGCCGGGCCAGGCTGGCGGAGTCGTGCACGATCATCAGGCGGATGTTCACGGAGGAGCGGTTCGACTTCGACGGCCGCTACTACCAGCTGAAGGACGTCGTCTGCGAGCCCAAGCCCGCCGTCCGCCCTCCCCTGCTGCTGGGCGGGTGGGGCGACAACACGCTCGGCGTGGTGGCCGAGCACGCCGACATCTGGAACGTGCCGGGGCCGCCGCACAACACGGTCGCGTTCCTGCGCGACCGGAGCAAGCTGCTCGACGAGAAGTGCGCCGCCATCGGGCGCGACCCGTCGGAGATCGTCCGCTCCACGCAGATCGTGGTCACGCCGGACGACGTGGGCGCGGCGCGGTCGGCGATCGGGGAGCTGGCGGAGATCGGGCTGACGCACTTCGTGCTGGGGGTGCGTACGGCGGGGGGCGGCAACGTGGCGGAGTGGCTGGCCGAGGAGATCATCGAGCCCGCGACCCGATAGCTCCTCCTGTGGGTCCGACAGCTCCTCCCGTGGGTCGTCAGCCGGCGGTTCTTGGGGTCGTCAGCCGGCGGCCAGCTCCTCCAGCCGGTACGGCAGGTACGCCGAGTCGTCCACCAGGGCGGAGGCGCCCCGCCACCAGCCGAACCACTCCCCGCTCCGCCACATCCAGTCGACCCGTTCGATGGCCGCCACCACGTCGCCCACCGTCTGCCACCGCTCGCCGAGCTGCTCCCGGCTGGCGCCGTGCCGTACCGCCCAGGCGCGCAGGACACCGACGGCGGCGCTGGGGACCTCGCGGGCGTACGGGTCGGGATCCTCGCCCGGCAGCCGGTGCGGCCCGAGCCCCGCCGCCACCCCCCAGCTCCACTGCGCCTCGGCGGGCCGGGAGTAACGCAACGACTGGAAGTCGAGGTTGGACCCCAGGTCCTCGTCAGGACGCCGGGTGACGACCGCGTCCAGGCGGCCGCCGGCGTCGAAGTGCACCACCAGCCGCTGCCCCGGCTTCACCCCGTCCGGCAGGTCGAACCGGTCCTCGGCCTGCCACGAGTTCAGGTCGACCTGGGCGACGGGCCGGCCCCACATCTGGTCGGCGGCGTCGTCCGAGATCCAGGCGGCCAGCATCTCCAGCGCGGTCAGGTCGGTCCACGGCTCGATCGCGACGGCCGTGCGCAGCACCTCGTCAGGGGCGGGCAGCTTGCCGCCCCTGGGCCGCGTCCACCACTCCTCACCCAGCTCGCGGACGCCGACCAGCAGCGCGGCGATGGCCGCCAGCTCGGCGGAACGCCTGGTGAGCGACGCCCCGAGGGCGAGACCGAGACAGCGGCCGACCCGCTCGTCGCCGAGCACGGGGCTCGCGTCGCTCACGAGCGTGTCGGCGGTGGGACGCTCCTCTCCGAGCAGGTTGCGTATGACTCGCCTGGCCTCGGTCCGTGCGTCTTCAGCGTGTGCCTGCCGCATAACAGCCACGCTACGCCTGGAGATCCTTTTCCGCGAGAGCTCAGCCGGGCCCTCCCAACAGCCACTTCGGCGCGAGCCCCGCCGCTCCCACCCGCCCCACCGACCGCGAGGCCCGCCCCCGGGCCGCGCGCCCGGGGACCACAACCCGTCAGTGCGAGGGCCGCCCACGGCCTGCGCGGCCCAGGACCCAGCCGATCGCGACGCCCGTCAGCGCGACGCCCGCCCCGATGCCGAACGACGCCAGCATCACCCAGGGGCGGGTCTCCGTGTGCGGCTTGGGCGGGCGCTCGTACACGGCGGGCGCCGCCCGGCGGACCGTCAGCCCGGCGGACCCGCCGTTGGCGGCTCCGGCCCCGTCGCCCGCACGTCCTTGCGCGCCCGCACCGCCCTCGCCGGCGCGACCGGTGGCGGCGCGGCGGGCGGCCAGCTCGTCCGCCATGGCCCCGTCCCCCGCCTCCTCCTGT
>NZ_JAHKRL010000298.1 GCF_019396405.1 Nonomuraea rhizosphaerae
AGCCACCCGTCGCGGGGTGGCTGGGCGCTTTTGGCGTGAGGGGCACCGGCGTGCCCGGGCGAGGCGGGGTTACGGCTGCTTGGGCGGGGCGTCCACGCCCGCCTCCTTGCGCTGGTCGGTGGTGATCGGCGTGGGCGCGCCGGTCAGCGGGTCGAACCCGGAGGCCGTCTTGGGGAAGGCGATCACGTCGCGGATCGAGTCGCCGCCGGACAGCAGCATGCAGATGCGGTCCCAGCCGTAGGCGATGCCGCCGTGCGGGGGCGGGCCGTACTTGAACGCCTCCAGCAGGAAGCCGAACTTGCTCTCGGCCTCCTCCTTGGAGATGCCGAGCACGTCGAAGACGCGCTGCTGCATCTCGGCCCGGTGGATACGGATGGAGCCGCCGCCGATCTCCATGCCGTTGCAGACCATGTCGTAGGCGTAGGCCAGGGCCTCGCCGGGGTGGTCCTGGAAGTTGTCGGCCCACTCGGGCTTGGGGCCGGTGAACGGGTGGTGCACGGCCGTCCAGCCGCCCTCCCCGCCGGACTCATCGGACACAGGCTCGAACATGGGGGCGTCGACCACCCACAGGAACGACCACAGCGACTCGTCGATCAGCCCGCAGCGGCGGCCGATCTCCAGGCGGGCCGCGCCGAGCAGGTCACGCGCCGAGCTCCTCGCACCGGCCGCGAAGAAGACCGCGTCGCCGGGCGCGGCGCCGGCCTTGGCGGCCAGGCCGGAGATCTCCTCCTCGGAGAGGTTCTTGGCGACGGGGCCGCCGAGCGTGCCGTCCTCCTGGACCAGCACGTACGCCAGCCCCTTGGCGCCGCGCGAGCGCGCCCACTCCTGCCAGCCGTCGAGCTCCTTGCGCGTCTGCGAGGCGCCGCCCGGCATGACGACCGCGCCCACGTAGTCGGCCTGGAAGACGCGGAAGGAGGTGCCGGCGAAGTAGCCGGTCATCTCCACCAGCTCCTGGCCGAAGCGCAGGTCCGGCTTGTCGGAGCCGTAGCGGGCCATGGCCTCGGCGTAGGTCATGCGCGGCAGCGGCATCGGGATCTCGTGGCCGAGCGTCTCGCGCCACACGCGCCCGATCAGCTTCTCGCCGACCTCGATGACGTCTTCCTGGTCCACGAACGACATCTCGATGTCGATCTGGGTGAACTCCGGCTGCCGGTCGGCCCGCAGGTCCTCGTCGCGGTAGCACTTGGCGAGCTGGTAGTAGCGCTCCAGGCCGCCGACCTGAAGGAGTTGCTTGAACAGCTGGGGCGACTGGGGCAGCGCGTACCAGTTGCCCGGCTGCAGCCGCACCGGCACCAGGAAGTCGCGCGCGCCCTCGGGGGTGGAGCGGGTCAGGGTGGGCGTCTCGACGTAGACGAAGCCGAGCTCGTGCATGACCTCGTTGGCCAGGTAGGTGGCCTTCGAGCGGACCCGCATGGCGTCGGCCACCTGCTGGCGGCGGATGTCGAGGTAGCGGTACTTGAGCCGGGCCTCCTCCGAGACGCCCGCGTTGCCCTCGATGGGGAAGGGCAGCGGCGCGGACTCGCTGAGCACCTCGACCCGCTCGGCCACGACCTCGATGGCGCCGGTGGGCAGCTCGGGGTTCTCGTTGCCCTCGGGGCGGGTGCGTACCTGGCCGACCACCTTCACGCAGTATTCGGCGCGCAGGTCGTGCGCGTGGTCCTCCTCGCGGAAGACCACCTGCGCCGAGCCGGAGGCGTCGCGCAGGTCGATGAAGACCACCCCGCCGTGGTCACGGCGCCGGGCCACCCAGCCCGCTAGCGTCACCTGCTGCCCGGCGTGCTCCTCCCGGAGCGACCCCGCCGTATGCGTGCGGATCACTGTAGCTTTCCCTTCAAGACGTCGACGACCTGGGCCAGCGGCACCTCGGTCTGCTCAGCGGTGGTCAGGTCCTTCAGTTGTACGGCCTTCGCGGCCAGGTCACGTTCGCCGAGGATGAGCGCGTAACGGGCGCCGGAACGGTCGGCGCCCTTCATCGCGCCCTTGAGCCCCTTGCCCCCGAAGGCCATGTCGGCGGCGACCCCGGCCGCGCGCAGCTCGCTCAAGAGCTTGAACATGGCGCGCGCCGCCTCGTCGCCCAGCGCCACACCGTACACCTCGCAGCGGGCGGGGGTGTCGAGCGTGACACCCTCGCGCTCCAGGGCGATGACGGTGCGGTCGAGGCCGAGGCCGAAGCCGATGCCGGGCAGCCGCGGGCCGCCGATGGCCTCCGACAGCCCGTCGTAGCGGCCGCCGCCACCGATGCCGGACTGCGCGCCGAGCAACGGGTGGTCGAACTCGAACGTCGTACGGGTGTAGTAGTCGAGCCCGCGCACCAGCCGGGGCGCGTCCTCCCACGGGATGTCCAGGTCGGCCAGGAGCTGCCTGACCCGGTCGTGGTAGGCCTCGCAGCCGGGGCACAGGTGGTCGCCGATCAGCGGCGCGTCCTCCAGCTGCTTGCGCACCTCGGGGCGGTTGTCGTCGAGCACGCGCAGCGGGTTGATCTCGATCCGCGCCCTGGTGGCCTCGTCGAGGTCGAGCCCGCGCAGGAACTCCTGCAGCCGCGTCCGGTAGACCGGCCGGCACTCCTGGCAGCCCAGGGAGTTGAGCAGCAGCCGCACGCGGGTCAGGCCGAGATTGGTGTACCACTGCCAGGCCAGGGCGATGGTCTCGGCGTCGACGGCGGGGTCCTCGCTGCCGATCGCCTCCAGGTCGAGCTGGTAGAACTGGCGGTAGCGGCCCTCCTGGGGCGCCTCCGCGCGGAACACGGGCCCGTCGGTCCACAGCTTCACCGGGAGCTGGCCGCGGTGCAGGCCGTACTCCAGGACCGCGCGCAGCACCCCCGCGGTGAACTCCGGGCGCAGCGTCAGCGACCGGTTGCCGCGGTCGGTGAAGGTGTACATCTCCTTGCTGACGACGTCGGTGGACTCGCCGACGCCGCGCGCGAACAGCTGGGTGTCCTCGAAGACCGCGGTCTCCAGGTAGGCGTATCCCGCGCGCCTGGCCGTCTCGGCGAACATCGCGCGGATCGCGTGGAACGTCGAGGCTTGCGGCGGGACGTACTCCTTGACGCCCTTCGGTGCTTGGAAGCTCATTAGATCCCTCGTGTGGGACCGGCCAGCGGCGCGGCCTCCTCCAGATAAGGGTTCGTGGCGCGCTCGCGGCCGATCGTGGTCTGTGGTCCGTGGCCCGGCAGGACGACCGTACCGTCAGGCAGCGGCAGGCACTTGGCCGCCAGGCTGCGCAGGATCGTCGGGTAGTCGCCGCCCGGAAGGTCGGTGCGGCCGATGGAGCCGGCGAACAGCAGGTCGCCCGAGAACATGACCTCGTCGCCGGGCAGCCGGAAGCTCACCGACCCCCTGGTATGGCCGGGCGTGTGGTCGACCACGAGCTCCAGGCCCGCCAGCGGCAGCACGGCGCCGTCGGTCAGCTCGCGCACCTCGTCGGGCTCGGTGAAGGTGATGCCGCCGAACATGGTCGCGCTGGACGGCGACCAGCCGGCGGCCGGATCGCTGAGCAGGTGGCGGTCGTCGGGGTGGATCCAGGCGGGCACGTCGCGCGCCCCGCACACCGGGGCCACCGACCAGACGTGGTCGAGGTGACCGTGCGTGAGCAGCACCGCTACCGGCTTGAGCCGGTGCTCGCGCAGCAGCTCGTCGACCCCCTCGACGGCGTCCTGACCTGGATCGACGATCACGCACTCCTCGCCCGCGGCGGGCGCGACGACGTAACAATTGGTCTGGAAGGCCCCTGCGGGGAAGCCGGCGATGAGCATCTGCCTCAGCTGATCTCGTCAAAAAAGCCAATGGGAATGTAACCGAAGGGTACCGGTGCGGGTCGCCGGGCTGCGAATCATTACCCGTTGGCCGATACGATTCGCCCACCTCAGTTGATTGACTATGGGAGGCAAAGCGGTGGCCACGGGGAAGGACCGGCAGAAGCAGCTGGCACGCGAGCACCACGAGCGCCAGATGGCGCGCCGGGTCGAGCGCGAGCAGCGGGCCAGGCGCATGGCGATCATCGGCTCCACGGTGGGTGTGGTGGTCGTGGTCGGCGGCATCGTCGCCGCGGTCGCGGTGTTCGGGGGCAACGACGCGCCGACCGACGCCGCCGCCTCGCCCACGGCGTCGGCCCAGGACACGGCGGCGCCGACGGACTCGGCGGCGCCCTC
>NZ_JAHKRL010000299.1 GCF_019396405.1 Nonomuraea rhizosphaerae
CCCGGGGGGACCCCCCCGGACGGACGCGCCGGCGACAGAGCGCGGCGCTCCGGACGGGCGCGGCACACCGGCCGCGGATCCCGTCGGAGGCCGCGCTCGTTCATCGGCACCCCAGTCCAGACAGTAGTTACTGGCGAGTAGCATAGGCGCGGAAGCTGTCCAGCAACGAGGAGCGAATCCGTGCCTTCCTCTCGTGACGTCGTGTTCGTCGACGGCGTGCGCACGCCTTTCGGCCGGTCGGGCCCCAAGGGCCTGTACGCGGAGACCAGAGCGGACGACCTGGTCGTCCGCGTCATCCGCGAGCTGATGCGGCGCAACCCCGGCCTGCCGCCCGAGCGCGTGGACGAGGTCGCGATCGCCGCGACCACCCAGATCGGCGACCAGGGCCTGACCATCGGCCGGTCGGCGGCGGTGCTGGCCGGGCTGCCCAAGACCGTGCCGGGCTACGCGATCGACCGCATGTGCGCGGGCGCTATGACGGCCGTGACGACCGTGGCCGGCGGCATCGCGTTCGGCGCCTACGACGTGGCGATCGCCGGCGGCGTCGAGCACATGGGCCGCCACCCGATGGGTGAGGGCGTGGACCCCAACCCGAGGTTCCTGTCCGAGCGCCTGGTCGACCCGAGCGCCCTGGTCATGGGCATGACGGCGGAGAACCTGCACGACCGCTACCCGTCGATCACCAAGGAGCGCGCCGACGCGTACGCGGTGCTGTCGCAGGAGAAGGTCGCCAAGGCGTACGCGGACGGCAAGATCCAGCCGGACCTGGTGCCCACGGCGATCAGGACGGCCGAGAAGGGCTGGGGCCTGGCGGTCGAGGACGAGGCCCCGCGGCCGGGCACCACCACCGAGGCGCTGCGGGGCCTCAAGACGCCGTTCAGGCCACACGGTCACGTCACGGCGGGCAACTCCTCAGGCATCAACGACGGCGCCACCGGCTGCGTCGTGGCGGCCGGGGAGACGGCGGACGAGCTGGGGCTGTCGCCGAGGATGCGGCTGGTGTCGTACGCGTTCGCGGGCGTGGACCCCGAGATGATGGGCGTGGGCCCGATCCCGTCCACGGAGCGGGCGCTCCGCCTGGCGAATCTTGAAATTTCCGATATCGGGCTGTTCGAGATCAACGAGGCGTTCGCCGTGCAGGTGCTGGCGTTCCTGGAGCACTTCGGCATCGCCGACGACGACCCGCGGGTGAACCCGTACGGCGGCGCCATCGCCTTCGGCCACCCGCTGGCCTCCTCGGGCGTGCGGCTGATGACGCAGCTCGCGCGGCAGTTCGGCGAGCGCCCCGACGTGCGCTACGGCATCACCACCATGTGCGTCGGCATGGGCATGGGCGGCACCGTGATCTGGGAGAACCTGGCATGAACAACCTCGACAACTGGCGCAGGCTGCTGGAGAGCGGCAGCAAGGACGAGATCGTCACCAAGGCGCTCGTCCGCGACGTCGAGCTGCCCGGCGGCGCCGGCACGATGGCGCTCATCACGCTGGACAACGGCTTCGACCACACCAAGCCCAGCACGTTCGGCCCGCACGGCCTGTTCGCGCTGAACGGCGCGCTGTCGGAGATCGCCGCCCGCACGGACCTGGCGGCGGTGGGCGTGACGGGCAAGCCGTTCGTGTTCGGCGTCGGGGCCGACCTCAAGGGCGCGGCGGCGGTGACCTCGCGCGAGGAGGCGCTGGCCATCGCCCGGCTGGGGCACCACGTGTTCCGCCGGCTGGGCGAGCTGCCGATCCCGTCGTTCGCGTTCGTGAACGGCGCGGCGATGGGCGGCGGCCTGGAGGTGGCGCTGCACTGCCGCTACCGGACGATCTCCTCGGGCGTCCCGGCGGTCGCGCTGCCGGAGTGCTTCCTGGGCCTGGTGCCGGGCTGGGGCGGCACGCAGCTGCTGCCGCGGCTGATCGGCCCGGCCAAGGCGATCAAGCTGATCGTGGAGAACCCGCTGTCGCAGAACCGCATGCTCAAGGGCGCCCAGGCGTACGAGCTGGGCGTCGCGGACGCGATGTTCGAGCCGGCCGACTTCCTGGAGGAGTCGCTGCGCTGGGCCGCCCGCGTCCTCCAGGGCGAGGTCGAGGTCGAGCGCGCGGACCACGACGGCTGGGAGAAGGCCGTCTCCGACGCCCGCTTCCTGCTGGACATGAAGCTGCACGGCGCCTCCCCCGCCCCCTACCGGGCGCTCGACCTGATCGCCATGGCCGGGACGACCTCACGCGACGAGGGCTTCGCCGCCGAGGACGAGGCGCTGGCCGACCTGCTGATGGGCGACGAGCTGCGGGCCGGGCTCTACTCGTTCGACCTGGTGCAGCGGCGCGCCAAGCGGCCCGCGGGCGCGCCGGAGGCCGGGCTGGCCCGCAAGGTGGGCAAGGTCGGCGTGGTGGGCGCGGGGCTGATGGCCTCGCAGATGGCGCTGCTGTTCGCGCGCCGCCTGGAGGTGCCGGTCGTGCTGACCGACCTCGACCAGGCCAGGCTGGACAAGGGCGTCGGGTACGTGCACGCCGAGGTGGACAAGCTGCTCGGCAAGGGCCGCCTCTCCCAGGACCAGGCCAACCGGCTCAAGGGCCTGGTGACCGGCTCGCTGACCAAGGACGCCTTCGCCGACGCCGACTTCGTCATCGAGGCCGTCTTCGAGGACATGGCGGTCAAGAAGAAGGTGTTCGCCGAGGTCGAGGCCGTGGTCCCGGCCGAGTGCGTGCTGGCCACCAACACCTCCTCGCTGTCGCTGGCCGAGATGGGCGCCGACCTGCGCCACCCCGGGCGGCTGGTCGGCTTCCACTTCTTCAACCCGGTCGCGGTGATGCCGCTGCTGGAGATCGTCAAGGCTCCGGCGACCGACGAGGCGACGCTGGCCACCGCCTTCGCCGTCGGCCGGTCGCTGAAGAAGTCGGCGGTGCTGGTGAAGGACGCCCCGGCGTTCGTGGTGAACCGGCTGCTGACCCGCTTCATGGGCGAGGTGGTCGCGGCGGTGGACGAGGGCACGCCGCTGGAGGTCGCCGAGCACGCGCTGGACGACCTGGGGCTGCCGATGACGCCGTTCGCGCTGCTGCAGCTCGTCGGCCCGGCCGTGGGCCTGCACGTGGCCGAGACGCTGCACGCGGCCTTCCCCGGACGCTTCGGCGTCTCGGCGAACCTCGCCGAGCTGGTCGCCGCGGGCAGGCCGGGCGTGTACCGGCCGGACTTCTCGCTGGACCCGGAGGCGGTGAAGCTGTTCACGGGCGGCGACGCGCCCTCCAGCGCCGCCGAGGTGCGGCAGCGGGTGCTCCGGGCGCTGGCGGAGGAGATCCGGATCATGCTGGACGAGGGGGTGGTCGCGGCGGCGCAGGACATCGACCTGTGCATGATCCTTGGCGCCGGCTGGCCGTTCCACCTGGGCGGGATCACCCCGTACCTGGACAGGTCGGGCCTGGCCCGGCCGCGTTTCCTCGCCCCGGGGGTGGCGTCCCTGCCTGCTTGACCGAACCTTGGGGAGGTTCTCCCTCCTGACGCTCTCCGATCACGTAGCGTGTTCGCCGCACTACGAACGGAGAAGAGCATGATGAGAGCAGTCGGCACGATCGTGTTGTGCGGAGCCGTCCTGGCCACGGCATCCCCCGCACTCGCCGAACGGGCCCCCCGGTCGACCCTGCGGATCCTCGTCGCGGTGAAGCAGGGGCCGTCCAAGGCGGTCACCCTCACCTGTGACCGCGACGGCGGCACCCATCCGTCGGCGCGCGCGGCCTGCGCGCTACTGCGCAAGGTCAAGGGCAACCCGGCCAAGCTCAGGGTGGTGTCCCGGCCGGTGTGCACCAAGCAGTACCAGCCGCACGCCGTCGTGGTCGCGGGCAAGTGGCGCGGCAAGCCCGTCAAGTGGGGGCACGTCTACCTCAACAGCTGCCAGATGAAGGCGGCGGGCGGGGCGGTCTTCGCCCTGTAGCCCTCTGTGAGGCGCCGGGGGGACGGGCGCCGCCCGTCCCCCCGGTCTCACCGCTTTCCCGCCTCGACGCGGCTGTGACGGTAGCCGTAGGCGAAGTACAGGACCGCCCCCAGGGCCATCCACACCAGGAACCGCAGCCACGTCTCGACCGGCAGGTTGACCATCAGGTAGAGGCAGGCCAGCGCCGACAGGATCGGCAGCGCCGGCACCATCGGCGTGCGGAAGGACCGGTGCAGGTCGGGCCGGGTGCGCCGGAGCACGATCACCCCGATCGAGACCACCAGGAACGCGAAGAGCGTGCCGATGTTCACCAGCTCGGCCAGCGCCCCCAGCGACACGAACCCGGCCAGCGCCGTGGTCACCAGTCCGATGATCACCGTCAGCCGGGCCGGGGTGCCGAACCTCGGGTGGACCTTCGACAGCCCGCGCGGCAGCAGCCCGTCACGGCACATGGCGAACAGCACCCGGCTCTGCCCCAGCATGAGGATCATCACCACGGTCGTCAGCCCGGCGATCGCGCCGATGCTGATCAGCGTCGCCGCCCACGACTGCCCGACGGCGGTGAACGCGTCGGCCAGCGGCGCCTTCACGCTGAGCTGGTCGTAGCGCTGCATGCCGACCACGACCAGCGACACCGCGACGTACAGGACGGTGCAGATGGCCAGCGAGCCGATGATGCCGCGCGGCAGGTCGCGCTGCGGCTCGACGGTCTCCTCGGCGGCGGTGGCGACGATGTCGAAGCCGATGAAGGCGAAGAACACGATCGCGGCGGCGGAGAAGATCCCGATCGCGCCGTACGCGACGGGCGTGACGCCGAACAGCACCTGGATGAGCGGCGCGGCCAGCCCGCCGACCTCCTCGGTGGCCTTGGGCGCGGGGACGAACGGCGTGTAGTTGGCCGCCTTGACGAAGAACAGCCCCGCCACGATGACCAGCAGGATCACCGCCACCTTGATGGCCACGATGACCAGGTTGACGCGTGACGACAGCTTGATCCCGGCCACCAGGACGCCGGTGAGGATCAGCACGATGACCATCGCGGGGATGTTGATCACCGGGTCGTCGCCGGCCATCCAGTCGGGCAGGCCCAGGCCCAGCGAGGACATCAGCGAGGCGAAGTAGCCCGACCAGCCGACGGACACCACCGCCCCGGCCAGCGCCATCTCCAGCATGAGGTCCCAGCCGATGATCCACGCGGGGAACTCCCCCAGCGTGGCCATCGAGAACGTGTACGCCGACCCGGCGACCGGGATGGTGGAGGCGAACTCGGCGTAGCACAGGGCCGCGAGCCCGCACACCACGGCGGCCACCACGAACGAGATGGCGACGGCCGGACCGGCCGTCTCCTTCGCCACCTTGCCGGTCAGCACGAAGATGCCGGTGCCGACGATGACGCCGATGCCGAAGACCGTGAGGTCGACGGCGGTCAGGCGTTTCCTGAGCCGATGCTCGGGCTCCTCGGTGTCGCGCAGCGACTGCTCGACGCTCTTGGTGCGAAAGATGTCCACCCCGAGCGGTCTTCCCCCACCCCCGGTGATCATTCCTGTCGCGGGAGTGACAGCCGGGGTGACTTCGGGGGTGCCCTCGGGGGTGCCCTCGGGGGTGACGGCAGGATCAGCCCGGCGTGATCACCTCGTGCGCGCTGCGCTTGGCCACCGCCTCGGTGATCTGCCGGGCCAGGTCCTGGCCGGTCAGCCCGATCTGGCCGAGGATCGCCCCCCGCTTGGCGTGGTCGAGGAAGCGCTGCGGGATGCCGTAGGTCCGTACGGGGACGTCCACGTCGGCGTCGCGCAGCAGGCGGGCCACCGCGTCGCCGACGGCGCCCACGCGGCCGTTGTCCTCGACGACGGCGACCAGCTTGTGCGCGGCCGCCGCCGGGACGAGGGCCTCGTCGAGCGGCTTGACCCAGCGCGGGTCGACCACGGTGGCGGAGATGCCCTGCGCGTCGAGCATGACGGCGGCCTCCAGGCACACCTGCGCCATCGGGCCGACGCCGACCAGCAGCACGTCGGACCCGCCGTCGCGCAGCACGTCCATGGTGCCCAGCCTGGCGACCGCCTCGGCCTGCTCGGCCAGCGCGCCCTTGGGGTAGCGCAGCACGGTGGGGCCGTCGGAGACCTCGACGGCCTCGCGCAGCAGCTGGGCCAGCCGCTCGCCGTCGCGCGGCACGGCGACCCGCAGGTGCGGCACGACCTGCAGGATCGACAGGTCCCACATGCCGTTGTGGCTGGCGCCGTCGTCGCCGGTGACGCCGGCGCGGTCGAGCACCACGGTGACGGGCAGCCGGTGCAGCGCCACGTCGAGCAGGAGCTGGTCGAAGGCCCGGTTGAGGAAGGTCGCGTAGAGGGCGACGACCGGGTGCATACCGCCCAGCGCCAGCCCGGCGGCGCTGGTCAGGGCGTGCTGCTCGGCGATGCCGACGTCGTAGATGCGGTCGGGGTAGGCCGCGGCGAAGGAGGCCAGGCCGACCGGGTGGAGCATGGCCGCGGTGATCGCCACGATGTCGTCGCGCCGCCCGGCGAGGCTGACCAGCTCCTCGCTGAACACGTCGGTCCAGATGCGGGGCTTGGGCTTCTCCTTGCCCGTCGCCTTGTCGAACGGGCCGGGGCCGTGGAACTGGTCCTCGTCGTGGTTCTCCGCGGGCATGTAGCCGCGGCCCTTCTGGGTGAGGGCGTGCACGATGACCGGGCCGCGGAAGTCGCGGGCCTTGCGCAGCGCCGCCTCCATGGCCTGCTCGTCGTGGCCGTCGATGGGGCCGACGTACTTCAGGCCGAGGTCCTCGAACATCACCTGCGGGGCCAGGACGTCCTTGACGCCCTTCTTGAAGCCGTGGAGCGCGTCGTACAGCACGGGAACGTTCCCGATCTTGTCCTTGACGAACTCGAGCATGTCCTCGTAGCGGCGGTTGACCCGCAGCGACGACAGGTGGGAGGCCAGCCCGCCGATGGTCGGCGAGTAGGAGCGGCCGTTGTCGTTGACGACGATGACGAGCGGCAGGTCCTTGCTGGCGGCGATGTTGTTGAGCGCCTCCCAGGCCATGCCGCCGGTCAGCGCGCCGTCGCCGATCACCGCGACGACCGTGCGGTCGTGCTCGCCGCGCAGCTTGAACGCCTTGGCCATGCCGTCGGCGTAGGACAGCGCGGTGGAGGCGTGGGAGTTCTCGACGAAGTCGTGCTCGGACTCGGCCTGGCTCGGGTAGCCGGACAGGCCGCCCTCCTGCTTCAGCGCGCCGAAGCCCTCGGCGCGGCCGGTGAGCAGCTTGTGCACGTACGCCTGGTGCCCGGTGTCCCAGATCAGCGGGTCGTTCGGCGAGTCGAAGACGCGGTGCAGCGCGATCGTGAGCTCCACCACACCGAGGTTGGGGCCGAGATGGCCGCCGAACCTGGCGCAGGAGTCGACGAGGAGGTCACGGATCTCCCCGGCCAGCCGCGCCAGCTCCTCCGCATCCAGGCGTTTGACGTCGTGAGGTGTCTTCACCGAGCCCAGCAACCCGCTCACGGATGCGATCCCCTCTGCTCCTTTGCACTGACGGATCGAGTCTAGTTCGTGAGCGACACGCTGACTCCATCAAGTCAATTCCACCCACATATGTCCGATCTTGACCTAGTCTTTCCCTCACTATGAACACTCTCCCCATGAAGAAACTGTCGTCGCTGGTTGCCGTCGGCGCGGTCGTCGCGCTCGCCGGCGCGGGCACCGCGGCAGCGGAAGCGAAGCCGGTCTCCGCAGGTCAGCAGTCGGTCCAGCAGGCGGCCCAGGCCGCCGGCGCCACCGTCGCGCCGCCGCGGGGCAAGGCCGCGGCCACCAACAACCCGCTCTACCGGACGGGTCGCCTCGCCAGCTCCAACTGCTCGCCCGGCACCCTGCCCAAGGGCAGCACCGCCGCCTACAAGCGCTTCCTCACGACCGTGACGAACTGCCTCAACCGGTCCTGGACCTCCCAGTTCCGCAAGGCAGGGCTCTCGTTCAGCAAGCCGCGCCTGCGCATCATCACCAAGAAGGTCCGCACGCCCTGCGGCCCGTGGAGCTCGGGCGCCGACGGCGTCTACTGCTCGACCGACCGCACGATGTACATGCTGATCACCCGTACCCAGCTGCGCCAGCCGTTCGCGCTCGGCATCACCCGCCTGATGGCGCACGAGTACGGTCACCACGTCCAGAACATGTCCGGCATCTGGAACTACTACTGGGCCGCCAGGAACTCCAGCGGCCGCTCCGGCCAGCTCGCGCTGTCGCGCCGCTCCGAGCTGCAGGCCGAGTGCTTCTCCTCGGTGTTCATGCGCACGGTCACCAACACGCTGCCCGTGGACTCGGGTGAGTGGGACTACACCGTCGACTGGTTCCGCAAGAACGGCGCCAAGGGCTGGCCGCAGAACGACCACGGCAAGGGCCCGTCCCAGGCGTACTGGATGAACCGCGGTTACGGCTCGGCGCAGCCCGGCTCCTGCAACACCTGGGCCGCCCCGTCGCGTACCGTCGCCTGACCGATCACGTGAAGTGACGCGGCCGTGCCCCACCTGGGGGCGCGGCCGTTTCACATTATTCGGCCATGTATTGCGCTTTCCGGACAAACCACAGGACTCGCCGACAAGCCCCTACGCAGTGGTCTAGTATCCGCGATCGTGCGTATACCCCTTATCGCCGCATCTGTCGGCATGGTCGTGGGTCTGGCCCTGTCGGGTACGGCGGCCAACGCGGAGACCACGGTCGCGCGGGACACCCAGGCCGCGCGGGACACCCAGGCCGCGCCACCGGCCGTCCTGGCCAAGAACAAGATCTACCGTTCCGGCACCCCGTCGGCGCAGTCGTGCTCGATCCCCTCGATCCGCACCGGCAGCGCCGCCTCGCTCAAGACCTTCCACCGGGCGATGGCCAGATGCGCCAACACGTTCTGGGCCACCAGGTTCAGGGCCGCGGGCATGCGCTACAGCCCGCCGAGGATCGCCATCACGACCGGCAGCAACTCGGTCTGCGGGAAGATCACCAGCAACGGCGCCCAGTACTGCCCGGCGCAGCGCACGATCGCCATCCGGATCATGAAGCGGGACCTCCAGGACCCGTTCCGCATGAACATCGCGCACTCGATCGCCCACGAGTGGGGCCACCACGTGCAGCAGCTCAGCGGCATGCTGGACGAGCAGAACAGGCTCTACTGGCGGTCGGGGGGCAGCGCGCGCTCCATCCTCAGCCACCGCCTGGAGATGCAGGCCGAGTGCTTCGCCGGCGTCTTCTACAGCTCCACGCTCGACTCCATCGACCCCGGCATCACCTGGGACCAGTGGATCGACGCCGTCAGCAGGGCCGGGGAGAGCAAGGTCCACGGCAAGCCGCGCAACCTCGCCTACTGGCAGAACCGCGGCTACACCGGCGGTTCGGCCCGTTTCTGCAACACCTGGACCGCGCCGCGCGGCCGGGTGTCCTGACCGGCCGGGGCCGGCGGTCCTAGCCGCTGGCCCTGGCCAGCACCTCCAAGGGGTCCGACAGCACGTGGGCGAAGGCCAGCTCGGCCGCGCCCACGAGCGTCGCGTCGTCGGCCAGCGACGAGGTGCGCAGCCGCAGCCGCTCGCGCTGCGGCGCCATCGCGTGCAGCGCCAGCCGGGTGCGGACCTGGGCGGCCGAGCCGAGGTAGATGTCGCGCAGCGTGCCGCCGAAGATCACCATCTCCGGGTTGAAGATATTGACCAGGTTCGCCACCCCGAGGCCGAGCCAGTCGCCGACCCGCTTGAGCGCCTTCTGCGCGACGATGTCGCCCCTGTCGGCGGCGTCGACCACCGCGCGCACGGCCTCTCTGCCCTGCTGGTCGCCGCCCACCCGGCCGGCCGCGTCCAGCACGGCGCGCTCCCCCACCTCCGCCTCCAGGCAGCCGTGGGAGCCGCAGCCGCAGGCCCGGCCGCCGGGGTTGACCACCATGTGGCCGACCTCGCCGCCGTAGCCGTCGTGCCCGCCCACCAGGTGGCCGCCGGCGATGATCCCGCCGCCGATGCCCACGTCGCCGTGCAGGTAGATGAGGTCCCTGACGGCCGCCGCGGTGCCGCGGCTGTGCTCGGCGAGCGCCGCCAGGTTGGCGTCGTTGCCGACGCTGACGGGTAAGCCCAGGCCGAGCCTGCGGCCCAGCTCCTCGCCGAACGGCACCTCGTCGGCGTTCAGGTTGGGGCCGAACCTGATCACGCCGTCGCCCTTGCGCACCCCGCCGGAGACCGCCGCCGCCGCGCCGACGCACACCGTGTCGTCCCTGGTCTTGCGGCGCATCTGCCGGGCGAACCCGGCCAGCATCCCGGCCAGCTCCTCCAGCGCGAACGGGCCGCGCCGGCGTACGGCCTCGCGCCGGTCGAGGATCACCCCGCCCAGCCCCACCCGGGCGACGGCCAGCCGGTCGGGGCCCACGTCGAAGGCGAACACGTACACCCGGGCAGACTCGGGCCGCACCACGAGCGAGGGACGGCCCGCGCGGCCCGTCTCCCGCGGCAGCTCCTCGCGCACCAGCCCGGCGGCGGTGAGGTCGGAGGTCAGCGCCATGATCGTACTGCGGTTGAGTCCCATCTTCGCCGTCAGCTCGGCGCGCGAGATCGGCCCGCCCAGGTGGACGTGCCGCAGGAGGGCGCCGAGGTTGTGACGCCTGATGTCCTCCTGCGAGGGACCGGCTCGCATCGTCTGGGTTTCCTTGAAGGGGTGGGAGTCGCTGATCACCTTAGACCAGCGGCAGCCGCCCGCTTGCGCGCCAGCGCGTCAACCCCCGCCGCCAGCAGCAGGACGAACCCGGTGACCAGGTATTTGACGCTGGCACCGTACCCCATCAGGCCCATGCCGTTCTCGATCACCGCGACGACGGCGCCGCCGAGAACGGCGTCGAGCACCCGCCCCTTGCCGCCGAACAGGCTGGTGCCGCCGATGACGGCGGCCCCGACGGCGTACAGCAGCACGGAGCTGCCGCCGGTGTTGGGGTCGACCGAACTGGCCCTGGAGGCGGCGATGATGCCGCCGACCGCGGCCATCGAGGAGCAGATGACGAACGCGGCGATCCTGATCCTGTCCACGCCGATGCCGGCCCTGCGGGCCGCCTCGGTGTTGCCGCCGACCGCGTAGATGTGCCGGCCGAACGCGGTGCGGCGCAGCACGAACGTCCAGATGACCAGCAGCACGAGGATGACGGGCACCACGATCGGCACGCCCATGAGCGAGCTGAGCGCCGGGTTGCGCGAGCGCTCAAGGTTGAGCACGTACACCAGGAGGCCGGCGACGACCGCCAGCGCGCCCACGCGGGCGGCGATCAGCGAGAGCGGGTCGGCCACCAGGCCGCGCGCGGACCGCTTCCTGGCCCGGAAGAGCTGGAGGCCGGCGTAGATCGCCACGCACGCGGCGTACAGCGCCCAGCCGAGCCAGACCGGCAGGTTCTTGTTGGCGACGGCGTTGACGACGTCGTCGCGGATCGAGATGTTCGTGCCCTCCCTCACCAGCACCAGGACCAGGCCCTGGAAGGCGAGGAAGGCCGCCAGTGTGACCACGAAGGACGGGATGCCGACCTTCGCCACCAGCGTGCCGAGCACGGTGCCGATGACCACGCCGGTGAGGATCGCCGCCACCACGCACACGTACCAGGGCAGGCCCATGTTGGTGAGCGTGACGGCGAGCACCGCCGCGCACACGCCGCTGGCGAACCCGGCCGACAGGTCGATCTCGCCGAGCAGCAGCACGAACACCAGGCCCATGGCGATCACCGTGACGGCGGCGCCCTGGGTGAACAGGTTGGCGACGTTGATGGACGTCATGAAGGCCGGGCGGGCGATGGCGAAGACCGCGCAGAGCACGACCAGGCCGAGCACGGCCGGCAGCGCGCCCATGTCGCCGCCGCGCACCCGCTCGATGTAGGCGTGGACGCTGTTGGCGATCGACGGCGACTGCGTCGCGGTGACGATCGCCTCGCCGGGCAGTTCCTTGACCTTGTTCATTGCGCGATCCCCAGGTCTCCGCTGCGGCCGGATGTGATCAGTTCCACGACCTGCGCGTGCGTCACGTCGGCGGTCTTGACCTGGGCGGCCATCCTGCCGAGGTAGAGCGCCGCGATCCGGTCGGAGACGGCGAACACGTCGTTCATGTTGTGCGAGATGAGCACGACGGCCAGGCCGGTGTCGGCCAGCCGCCGCACCAGCTCCAGCACCTGCGCGGTCTGGGCCACGCCCAGCGCCGCCGTCGGCTCGTCGAGGATGACGACCTTGCTGTTCCACAGGACGGCCTTGGCGATGGCCACCGTCTGCCGCTGGCCGCCGGACAGGCTGGACACCTGCTGCCTGATGGACTTCACCGTCCGCACGGACAGGCCGTCGAGGGTCTGCGCGGCCAGCTCCTCCATGGAGTCCTCGTCCAGGACGAGGCCGCTGCGGCGTTCCCTGCCGAGGAACATGTTCTGGACGATGTCGAGGTTGTCGCAGAGGGCGAGATCCTGGTAGACGATCTCGATGCCGAGCTCGCCGGCGTCGCGGGGCCCGTGCACGATGACCGGCTTGCCGTCGAAGACGATGTCGCCGCCGTCGATGGGATAGATGCCGCCGATGCACTTGACCAGCGTGGACTTGCCCGCGCCGTTGTCGCCCACCAGGGCGGTCACCTCGCCGGCGTAGGCGGAGAACGCGACGTCGTGCAGGACCTGTACGGGGCCGAAGCTCTTGTCTATCCCGCGCACTTCGAGCAGGGGTGTCATGGGGCTCCCTCAGGTACGGCCCCCGCTCGGGGGGCCGTACCCTGGTCCGTTTCTTACTGGATTCCGGCTTCGGTGCACTTGGCGGCGAAGTCGCCGGTGCAGAGCTCTTCCTTGGTCACGTAGCCGTCCGCCACGACGTCCTTGACGTTCTCGAGGTAGATCGGCTGCGGGTCCAGGAGCTCCGCGGGCACGTCCTGCTTGCTCTCCGGGTCGGTGACCTTGCCGCTCGCCGTGGGCTTCTCACCCTTGGCCAGCGCGACCGCGAGCTTGGCGCCCGCCTCGGCCTCCTTCTTGACGGCCTTGTACACGGTCATGCACTGGTCGCCGTTCAGGATGTTCTGCAGGCCCTGGACGGTGGCGTCCTGGCCGGTCACCGGAACCTTGCCGTTGAGGTTGTTCTTCTTCAGCACGGTGATGGCGGCGTTGCCGAGGCCGTCGTTGGCGGCCAGGACTCCGGCGATCTTCGGCTGGCTGGTCAGCATCTGCTCGAAGATCGTGCCGGCCTGGGTGTTGTCCCAGTCGGGCACGGACTGGTCGGGGCCCTTGACGTAGTCGCCGGCGTCGTACTTGGGCTTGAGCACGCCGTCGTAACCCTCCTTGAAGAGGGTCGCGTTGTTGTCGGTCGGCGAGCCGTTGAGCTCGGCGACGATCGGCTTCTCCGCCTTCTTGTCGGTCAGGCACTTCACCAGGCCCTCACCCTGCAGGGTGCCGACCTTGGTGTTGTCGAAGCTGACGTAGTAGGCGGCGCCGCCGTTCAGCGTGAGCCGGTCGTAGTCGATCGTGGCCACGCCCTGGGACTTGGCCTTGTCGATGACGGTCTTGCCGGTGCCGCTGTCCAGGTTGACGATCATCAGCACGGTCGCGCCGTTGGTGATCATCTGGTCGGCGATGGTCTGGAACGCGGTCTTGTCGTTCTGGGCGTTCTGGATGTCGTACTCGACTCCAGCGGCCTTGAACGCCTCTTCGAGGTACTTGCGGTCCGCCGTCTCCCAACGGGCCGAGGACTTGCTGTCGGGCAGGATGACGCCGATCTTGCCGGCCTTCTGCGAGGCGGAGGCCGACGCGGAAGCGGAAGACGTGGAACCGGTGGTCGGACCGCTGTCGCTCCCGCAGGCGGTGAGACCGAGGGCTAGAGCGGCAGCCGAGGCGGTCAGGCTGAGGATCCCCTTGCGCATGGTGCAGGGTCCTTTCTTCCGGAGGGGCCCGGATGAATGTTGTTTGCGGCAACGTATTCCCGTACAGCCTGCTTTGGAAGACCTCCGGAGGGGGGAGTTTGTTGTTCCGGATAACAATCTAGAAACGCGCCTGACATCGGGGGTTCACCGTACGCACCCCTCCGGACACCGAAACGCCGCTCCAGCCGGGGATGCGGTTGTCAAGTGACGGCCGCTCGCTCACGCGGCGCTTTCTCACACAGGGTCGGGCAGTTCCATCGCCGCCAGCCGGGCCGGGTCGGCCAGCGCCGCGATGCCGGCGACGCGACCGTCGGCGACGGTGAAGGCCAGCAGCGAGAGCGGCGTGCCGTCCGCGCGCCAGGCGACGAGCCCGGGCAGGCCGTTGACCAGCACCTCCCGGGCCAGACCGGAGGCGCCGGAGGCGATCCGCGAGCGGCCGGCGACCTCGGTGGCGCCGAGCACCACCACCACGTCGCCGGGAATGTCGACGGTCATCCGCACCTCGGGGTCGAGCACGCGCAGCAGGGCCTCGAAGTCGCCGAGGCGGGCCGCCGCCAGGAAGGCCCGGACCACCTCACGCTGCTCCCGCCGCGCGGCCT
Source organism: Nonomuraea rhizosphaerae (assembly GCF_019396405.1). GTDB lineage: Bacteria > Actinomycetota > Actinomycetes > Streptosporangiales > Streptosporangiaceae > Nonomuraea > Nonomuraea rhizosphaerae. Next base: position 14,378 of record NZ_JAHKRL010000299.1, read on the forward strand.
CCCCCGGCTCCGGCCGGGGGGAGCGCACCTTCCTGCGGGCCCGGCTGGCGAGCATCTTCGCGGCGTCGGTGGACTTGCCCAGGATCTGGCCGATCTCGCCGAACGGCACCGCGAACAGGTCGTGCAGCACGAACGCCAGCCGCTCGTCCGGCCCGAGCGAGTCCAGGACGACCAGGAGGGCGAGCCCGACCGAGTCGGCGAGCGCCACGTCGTCCTCCGGCGCGGGGCCGTCGCCGAACGTCACCACCAGCTCGGGCAGCCCGTCGTCGTAGGAGTCCTCGGGGCGGGCCCGGCGCGAGCGCAGGACGTCGAGGCTGATCCGGCCGACCACCGTGGTCAGCCAGCCGGCGAAGTTGTGGATGGTCGCCGCGTCCTGGCGGGAGAGCCGCAGCCAGGCCTCCTGCACCACGTCCTCGGCGTCGGCGTGCGATCCGAGCATGCGGTAGGCGACCGCGCGCAGCCGGTCGCGCTCGGCCTCGAACGTCTCGGCCACCGAGGCCGCCGCCGGGTCCTCGGGGGTGGTGTCGGACATGTTGTTACCTTCCTCGGATCCGCTCCGTCATGGGTGATGACGGGCCCCGAGGGGCGCAGGTAACCGATGAGGGAGCGAAGACCCATGGAAGCACGCATACAGACCCCGGCGAGTGCCGACGTGACGGCCGCGATCCAGGGCCTCTACAAGGCCGTGCACTCCGGCGGTGTGGACCCGCTCGTGCAGGAGCTGGTCCACCTGCGGGCCAGCCAGATCAACGGCTGCAGCCCGTGCGTGTTCGCGGGCGTGGCCTCGGCCAGGCGGCACGGCGAGAGCGACGAGCGGCTGCACAGCGTGGTCGCGTGGCGCGAGACGCCCTTCTTCACCCCGGCGGAGCGGGCCGCGCTCGCGCTGACCGAGGCCGCCACCCGGATCCAGGACGGGGCGCCGGGGGTGAGCGACCAGATCTGGGACGAGGCCGCCGCCCACTTCGACGAGAAGCAGTTGTCGGCGATCGTGCTGAACATCGCGATGACGAACTTCTTCAACCGGATCAACCACACGATCCGGGAGCAGGCTGGCAAGACCTGGTGAACCTGGACGGACGCCGATACATCCGATGTTTTCGGACGGCGCAGCCGCCGGTGTGACGGCTGCGCCACGTCCGTCCCGGTGGGGTCGGACGCTCGCGCCCGGTGTGTCAGACGCTCGCGGCCCCGGGATGGGCCAAGCCCTGCATCCGCATGCCGCCCTTGTACACCTCCACGACCTCGATCCGCCCGGTGGTGACGTCGACCGTGTAGGCCCGCGTACCCCCCATGCCCCGGTACAGGATCGTGACCTCGGACGGGCTGCGCCAGAGCGTGGTGCCGGCGATGCCGCCACGGGCGTCCGGCAGGCCACGCACGAGCACCTTGCGCAGGGTCCTGCCGGTCTTGACGTCCAGCAGGGTCAGGATGCCTTTCTTGAGCTCCGGATGCTCGACGGCGGCCACCGTACGACCGTCCGGCGCCACTTCGCTGAACATGATGAACGCCCCGTCGAAACGCACCGGCTTGCCTCCGCCGGTGACCGGCATCAGCCACATGTCGGTCTTGCGGTAGCGGATGAGCTCGACGAGGCCGCCCTTGACGCTGACCGCCTCGTACCTGCCGTCGATGGATCGTGTCCTGCCCGTGCGCACGTCGATCAGCGTCGCGGGGTCCTTGCTGCCCTCGCGGGGGTCGAAGACGACGTACCGGCCGTCGTCGGAGAGCACCAGCATGGACCCGATGCCGATCCGCTCCTCCTCGACGATGACCGGCGAGGTCGTCACAGCGCCGCTGACCAGGTCACGCACCACGTGTGCCTGGGCGTCGCGGCTGTAGTAGGCCAGCATGCGGCCGTCCCGGCTGATCGCGACGGGCGCCGGCCACTCCTTGGCGGTGCGCGCGAGCGCCTGCGGCACCCGGTACGTGGCGCCGGCCCGGGTGACCACCCGCCACTCGGCCGCGTCGCAGTCGCTCTTCCCCTCGACGAACGCGCAGTCGGTCATGTACGCCTCGCTGATCGCCCCCACCTGGCCCTCGGGCAGGTCGGGCACGCTCTCCTGGCTCTGCTGCGTGGCCGGCCGGGCGCCGCGCGGCCACGGCATCGCGAACGCCGCCGCCGTCAGGCACAGCACCGCGACGACGGCCGTCGCCACCACGGTCCGCCGCCTGCGCCGGTGGCCGGCGATGGCCGCGTCGGCGAGGCTGACCAGCGGAGCCTCCTCGGCGATGTCCCCCAGGGCCTCGCGCAGTCGTGTCATCGGGCCACCTCCTCCAGGTCGTTCAGCAGATGCACCAGCTCGGGGGCGGCCTCGCGCAGGTTGGCCAGCGCCTGGCGCAGCACGATCCGGTCCAGCGCGGCTCCGTCGTACGAGACGCCCCGCTCGGGCGGGTCGGCGCTGGGCACCTCGGGGCGCGCCCTGCGCCTCCAGGAGATGTACTGGTTGACCATGGCCTTGCGGGTGTAGGCCTCCGGGCTGCCGTCCTTGGCCAGCCTGGACCAGTGGCCCACGACGTTGACCAGGACGCTCTGCAGCAGGTCCTCGGCTTGGTGCGCGTCCCCGGTGAGCAGGTATGCGGTCCGCATCAGGGCTTGCTGGCGGGCGAGCACGAACTCACGGAAGCCGTCGTGACGGTCCAATGTGATCTCCTCTCGCCCGTTACCAACGCGACCTGTGTGACAAAAGGTTGTGCCGCCTGACCCACCGGATTCGGCGGGT
>NZ_JAHKRL010000300.1 GCF_019396405.1 Nonomuraea rhizosphaerae
CCCCCCCGACCCGCAGGCCGAGGAGAAGATCCGCCCGGAGAACCCGTGGGCCGGCCGCGAACGGGTCAACATCCTGCTGCTCGGCGGCGACGGCGACGACAACAGGGTCGGCATCCGCACCGACAGCATGAACCTCGCCACCGTCGACGTGCGCACCGGCGGCACCGTGCTGATCAGCCTGCCCCGCAACCTGGAGGACGTCCGCTTCCGCCCCGGCACGCCGATGGCCGACCACTTCCCCGACGGCTTCCGGCTGCCCGCCGACCCCGGCGGCGGGCGCAGCGACCTGCTCAACAGCGTGTGGGAGTACGCCGACGCGCACCCGGAGATCTTCGACGGCAAGCAGCACCAGGGCCCCAAGGTGCTGATGGACACGATCGGCTACACGCTCGGGCTCAAGGTCGACTACTACGTGCTGGTCAACATCTGGGGGTTCGCCCGGCTGATCGACGCGATCGGCGGGGTGCGGCTGACGGTCGAGCAGGACGTGGTGTTCGGCCGCTACAACGAGGGCCTGGTCAAGGCGGGCACGCGCAAGCTGAAGGGCGCCGACGCCATGTGGTACGCCCGCTCGCGCACCTACAGCGACGACTACACGCGGATGCGCCGTCAGCGCTGCGTGATCGGCGCGCTGCTCGACCAGGCGGACCCGGCGACGGTGCTGACCAGGTTCCGCAAGATCGCGCTGGCCACCAAGGAGCTGATCAGGACCGACATCCCACGGCCGATGCTCACCCACCTGGTGCCGCTGGCGCTGCAGGTCAAGAACGCCGAGGTGACGAGCCTGCAGTTCGTGCCGCCGCTGATCAACACGGGGTCGCCCGACTGGGAGAAGATCCGCTCGCTGACCGCGAAGGCGGTGCGCGAGTCCTCGGGCGGCGGCGGGCCTGTGGCGGCCACAGCCTCCTCCGCCTCCCCCTCGGACTCCCCCACGACCTCGGCCTCGCCGAAGAAGCCCAGGAAGACGGCGGAGCCGAAGCAGACCGAGGACCCGACGAAGGGCCTCACCGAGGGGTGCGGTGCGGCGTCGTGATCAGCCCCGCCCGTCACGGCGTGGTGCGGTGATCACGCCCACGGGCTGACCGCCGCCGAGCACGGGCACGCTCTCCCACTCCGCGGCCGTCGACACGTCGCAGCCCATCGCCCGCAGCACGTCCAGGGCGATGACCGTGGTGGCGCGCGGGCTGCCGTCGATGACCTTGACCGCGGCCGTGTGCCCCGACTCCAGCGCCACGACCAGCACGCCCTCCGCGCCGCCCTTGGCGACCGAGCCGGGCAGGGCGCGCATCAGCTCGGTGTTCTGGTGCCCGGTGCCGCCGACGTACTCGGGATGCTCGCGCATGGCGTCGGCGACCTGCCGGGGCGCGCTGCCCGGCTCGGCCACGACGAGCGCCCGCACGGCCCGCGCCAGGCCGGTCAGCGACATCCCGAACAGCGGCGCCCCGCACCCGTCCACCGCCACGTGCGCCGCCTTCTCCCCGGCCAGCTCCTCGGTGACCTCGCGGACCTTGAGCTGCACGGGGTGGCCGGCCGACAGGTACGAGGCCACGTCCCAGTCGTTGGCGACGGCGGCGGCCAGCATGGCGGCGTGCTTGCCGGAGCAGTTCATGCGCTCGCGGGAGACGCCCTGGCCGTCCCTGATCAGCCGGTGCGCGGTGGCCTGGTCCTCGGGCCAGGTGGCGGGGCAGGCCAGCGCGCCGAGGTCCAGGCCGTACTCCCGCAGCATCTCGGCGACCAGCCGTACGTGGTGGTCCTCGCCCGTGTGGCTGCCCGCGGCGATCGCCAGGCTCGGGCCGGTCAGCGCCGCGCCCGCGACCAGGCAGGCGAGCGCCTGGAACGGCTTGGCCGACGAACGGGGCAGCACCAGCGCGTCCACCGGGCCGAGCGCGACCGCGGGGCGGCCGGAGGGGTCCAGTCCGACGGCGCTGCCGTAATGGAGGCTCTCCACGAACCCCGAGCGCGTCACCTCGGCGAGCAAGGCCAGCCCGGGGGCGGTGAGTCCGGGTGCGGCGGGTTCAGGCACGTGCGGATCTCCTTGCGTAGAGGGCCGGGCGGGACTCCAGCACCCGGGCCAGTTTGGACAGCGACGCGTTGACCACCAGGTAGATCAGCGCGACGACCACGTACGTCTGGATGAGCAGGCCGTTGTAGGCGGCCAGGACCTTGCCGCTGTAGAGCAGCTCGGCGTAGCTGACCACGAACCCGAGCGAGGTGTCCTTGAGCAGGCCGACGGACTGGCTGACGATCGACGGCAGCACCCTGCGCGCGGCCTGCGGCAGCACCACCAGGCGCATGGCCTGCCCGCGGGTGAGGCCGACGGCCAGGCCCGCCTCCGTCTGGCCGCGTTCGACGGAGTTGATCCCGGCGCGGAAGATCTCGGCGAACGCCGCCGCGTTCGACACGCTGAGCGGCACCACGAGCTTCCAGAACAGCGGCAGGTCCAGGCCGTACCGGGGCAGCGCGAACAGCACCACGTACACCAGCAGTAGCGCCGGGATGGTCCTGACCACCTCGACGTACGCGGCGGCGGGCCGGCGCAGCCACGCCTGGTGCGACAGGCGGCCGAGCGCGAGCACCAGGCCGAACGCCATCGCCAGCGCGGCCGACACGACGGCGGCCAGCGCGGTGGACCACAGCCCTGTCAGCAGATAACGCCACATGGGCCAGGTGGCGTACGGCTGCCAGCGCGCGGCGTCGAGCTGCCCGTTGGCGGCGAACTGCCGCACCGCCAGGACGGCCAGCGCGATCGCGGCCAGCGTGCCGGCGACGGTGGCGACGCGGATGTGCCTCCTGGCCCTGGGCCCCGGCTCGTCGAACAGCGTCGTGCTCATCTCGGAACCACCGATCCACGTCGGAGCCGCGCGGTGCTCATCGCAGAACCACCGATCCAGGTCGGAGCCGCATGGTGCTCATCGAAGGATCACCAGCCTGCGTTCGAGCCGCCCGGTGACGAACCCGGCGGCGGCGGCGATCAGCGCGTACGCGGCCCCCGCGCCGACGAAGATCGGGATGGGCTGGGCCTCGACCAGGTTGACCCGGTTGGCGGCGCCGGTCAGGTCCACGACGCTGACGGCGGCGGCCAGGGCGGTGTTCATGGTGGTGGCGATGAAGATGTTGCCCAGCGGCTGGATCACCGTGCGCAGCGCCTGCGGCAGGATGACGTGCCGCATCGACTGCGTGAATGTCAGGCCGATCGCCCGCGCCGCCTCACCCTGTCCCTTGGAGACGGCGTTGACGCCGGAGCGCAGCGCCTCGCCGATGTAGGCGGCCTCGTAGACGGCGATCACCACGATGACCGTCAGCTTGATGTCCCCCTGGATGCCGATCTCGGGCAGGCCGAAGATCGCCAGGACCAGCAGGACTAGCAGCGGCAGGTTCTGGAACGTCTCCACGTAGGCGGTGCCGAGGGCGCGCAGCACCCGTACCGGCGCCACCCGCAGCGCCGTGACCAGCACGCCCAGCACCGCCGCACCGAGGAAGGAGGCGGCGGTGAGCTGGAGCGTCACGAGCAGTCCCTGCCCCAGGTCGGGCAGGTAGGCCAGCAGACCGTCCGACGGCAGGGACACGCCGTCCGGGAGCAGGGACATGCCGTCCAGAAGCAGGGACGTGGCGTCCGGGAGCAGGGACATCAGGACCCCGGCACGGACCCGATCTGGGGCGGCTGCGGCGCGTCGCCCGTGACGACGGTGCCGATGGAGTTCTTCCAGACCTTCTGCCAGACCCCGGTGTCCTGGATCTTCTTCAGCCAGGCGTTGGTGAACGCCTTCATCTGGTCGTCGCCGTGCTTGAGCCCGATGCCGTACGGGTCCACGGTGAACGGCTTGGTGACGATCTCGATCGACGGGTCCTTCTTGGCGTCGGCGATCAGGAGGGTCTCGTCCTGGACGTAGGCGACGCCGCGGTCCTGCTTGAGCGCCTGCAGGCACTCCGGGTCGCTGCCGAAGGTGAGGATCTCCGCCTGCGGCGCGAGCTTCTTGATCGCCGGGATGGCCGGCGTGTTGGCCCCGGCCAGCACCTTCTTGCCGTTCAGGTCCTCGGGCTTGGTGATGCCCGTGGTGCCCTTCTTCACGGCGATGGTCAGGCCCGAGGTGTAGTACGGGCCGGCGAAGGCCACCTGGTCGGCCCGTTCCTTGGTGATCGTGTACGTCTGGAAGACGACGTCCACGGTGCCGTTGGACAGCAGCGCCTCGCGGGTCTCCGAGGCCGAGTTGACGATCTTCACCTTGGGCTCGCCGATGATGTACTTGGCCAGCGCCTTGCCCAGGTCGGCGTCGAAGCCCTCGACCTGCCCGGTGGCCGGGTTCTGCTGGGACAGCAGCGGCGCGTCGAGCGAGCCGCCGACGATCAGCTCGCCGCGCTGCTTGATCTTCTCCATGGTGGAGCCCGGCAGGATGTCCGCGGCGGCGGCGACCGGCGCCTGCGCGAGGACGTCGTCGCTCGGCTTGGCCGCTCCCGGCACGGCGGGGCTGCTCGCATCGCCGCAGGCCGCCAGAGCTGACATGGCGGACACCGCCACGGCGACGGCGGCGACCATTTTCTTCATGAGCACCCACTTCCTTCGATCTCGAAGATATGGCGGACCGTAGTCGCTGTTTTCGTACGAAGTCAATACGTTGTCGTCCGAAGTGGGACCATGGTATTCCTCTCACATGGAACAGCGGCTGCCCGTGAACGGGGCTCAGGGCGACCTGCTGCGGCTCGTGGCCACCGGCGGGGCCGAGTCGCGCGCCGACCTGGCCCGCCTGTCGGGCCTGGCCGCCTCCAGCGTGTCGCTCCGGGTGGAGGAGCTGATCGCGGCGGGGCTGCTCAGCGAGGAGGGCTCCGGCACCTCCCGGGGCGGGCGGCGGCCCCGGCGGCTGCGCCTGTCACCGACGGCCGGCGTCCTGGCGGTCGCCGACCTGGGCGCCAACCACGTCCGCCTGGGCGTTCTCGACCTCAGCGGCGCGCCCCTGGTGGTGGAGGAGCGGCCGTGCGCCATCGCCAAGGGGCCCGAGGCCACCCTGGACCTCGTGACCGCCGCCTTCGACTCGCTGCTGGCCGCGCACGTGCCCGGCGACGTGCCGCTGCGCGGCGTGGGCACCGGCGTGCCCGGCCCGGTGGACCCCGCGACCCTGCGGGTGGTGACCCCGTCGCGGATGCCCGGCTGGAACAACTTCCCCGTCGCCGAACACCTGGCCAACCGCTACGACCTGCCGATCCTCGTCGAGAACGACGCCAACCTGATGGCCGCCGGCGAGGCCCGCTGGTGGCCCGGTTCCCGGAACCTGATGGTGCTCAAGGCCGGGACCGGCATCGGCTGCGGCGTCATCACCGACGGCCGCCTGCACCGCGGCAGGGGCGCGGCCGGCGACATCAGCCACGTACGCGTCCTGTCGGACTCGTCGGTCCTGTGCGCCTGCGGCCACCCGGACTGCCTGGAGGCGTACGCGAGCGGCGCCGCCCTCATGTCGGCGCTGGCCGAGGCGGGCATCGTCGTCGAACGCCCCGCCGACATCGTCGGCCTGGTCGACGACGCGGTCCCCTCGGCGACCAGCCTGGTGCGCGGCGCCGGGCGGCGCATCGGCGAGGTGCTCACCGTCCTGGTCAACTTCTTCAACCCGGACGTGATCGCGGTGGGCGGCAGCCTGTCGGCGGCCGAGCCGCTGATCACGGCTATCCGGGCGGCGGTGTACGAGCGGTGCCTGCCGCTGGCCACGCGCGACCTGGAGATCGCCCCGGCCCGGGCGGGGCGGGACGGGGCGTTGGTGGGGGCGGGGGCGCTGCTGCTGGAGTCGGCGTTGGCGGGGTGAGGCAGGGGGTTCACTCCACCCTGAGGTCGTCGATGGCGTCGCGGTCCCAGGCGATGCCGAGGCCCGGGACGTCCGGGGCGACCGCGTGACCGTCCTCGACCGTCATCTCCGCACTCGTGACCGCCCGTAGCTGCGGGATGTGCTCCACATACGTCCCGGCCGGGACCGCCGCCACCAGGCTGACGTGCAACTCCATCAGGAAGTGCGGGCACACCGCCACGTTGAACGCCTCCGCCAGGTGCGCCACCTTGAGCCACGGCGTGATCCCGCCGATCCGCGCCACGTCCGCCTGGACGATCGACGCGGCCCCCCGTACCAGGTAGTCGCGGAACTGCCCGACCGAGTACATCGACTCCCCGACCGCCACCGGGATGGACGTCGAGCGCGCCAGCTCCCTGTGCCCCTGCACGTCGTCGGCGGGCAGCGGCTCCTCGAAGAAGTACACGCCGTACGGCTCCAGCGCGTGCGCCCGCCGCTTGGCCTCCGCGTACGTCATGGACTGGTTCGCGTCGACCATGATGTCCAGATCCGCCCCGACGGCGAGGCGGACGGCGGCGACGCGCTCGGCGTCCTCCTCCACGCGCGGCTTGCCGATCTTCACCTTGACCCCGCCGAGCCCGGCCCGCTTGGCCGCCACAGCCCCCTCGACCAGTTCCTCGACGCCGAGGTGCAGCCATCCGCCCTCCGTGTCGTACAGCGGCACCCTGCGCCGATGCCCGCCCGCGAGCTGCCACAGCGGCTCACCGGCGCGCAGGCAGCGCAGGTCCCACAGGGCGGTGTCCACGGCGGCCAGAGCGAGTGAGGTGATCGCGCCGACGGTGGTGGCCCGCGTCGAGGCGAACAGGTCACGCCACACGCCCTCGACCATCCGCGCGTCCGCACCGATCAGCCGGGGCAGGAGGTGATCGCGCAACATGGCCAACACCGCCCGGCCGCCGGTACCGATCGTGTACGAGTACCCGGTGCCGCGCAGGCCGTCGCCGGTGACGATCTCCACGAAGATCGTCTCCTGCTTGAGGAACGCCTGCACGGCATCGGTCCGTACGGTCTCGACGGGGATGTCCACGAGGTACGCGGTGGCACTGACAATCTCTGACATTCCAATTTCCTATAGGAGGGGATACGGGCCAGCACTCCAACCGGCCCACGGCGAATCCGCACGCCCGAACGAACGGCCCCGTCGCCCCACGCGGACGGACGGCACGGCCGACTCGATCGGTCGGCCCACTCCGGCAGCCCACCCCGTTGCCTCCCGTCACCCCGTCGGCCCACTCGGGCGCCCGGTCGGTCGGCCCGGTCGGTTGGGCGGTTGGCCTGGCCGGTCGGTTGGACGGTTGGCGTCGTTGGCATGCGTCGTTGGGTCCTGGTCAGTCCGTCGCCGTCAAGTAGCGGCTGCGGGCGGCCTCCAGGTGGTCGCGCATTGCCGTCTCGGCCTCGGCCGCCAACCCCGCGATGACGGCGTGCGCGATCCGCGCGTGCTCGGCCAGCGTCGGGTCGCCGCTCCCCCGTCCCGCGTAGTCGAGCCGGAACAGGTGCAGGTGGCTGTGCGTACGCGCCAGCGAGTCCCGCAGCGCGGCGCTCCCGGACAGTTCGGCGATCAGGTCGTGGAAGCGGGCGTCGTGCGCCTGGATGTCGTGGTAGTCCTCGTACCGGGTGCCCTGGGGGGCGCGCGGGACGCTGGCCACCTCGGCGCGCAGGCGCGCGACGCCCGCCTCGGCGGCCTCCGGTGGGCGGGCGGCCGCGTCCGCGGCG
>NZ_JAHKRL010000301.1 GCF_019396405.1 Nonomuraea rhizosphaerae
TCGCGCCACCCGGCTGGGCGGCGGCGGCCTGGGCGGCGGCGGGCTGGGCGGCGGGCCTGCCCGGCCGAGCCGGCTCAGGCCAGTCGTCCGCTCCCGCGGAACCGGAGCTCACCGTACTGGCGGGACCCGCGACACTGGAACTCGCAGAGCCACTCCCCTGCTGCACGTCAGGCGGCGCCATCGACGTACCGGCGGCCCCTGCCGAAGGGCCCGGCGACGGCGACGATGGCGGCGGCGGTGGCGAGGACGGCGGCGGGGCAGCGACCGATCCCGCCGACCGGGCGGCCATCTGAGCGACGGCGCCCCCGCGCTCAAGCCGTTCGAGGCGAGCGAGCAGCGCCCCCTCCCCCTCGGCGGCCCCCGGCAACAGCACCCGCGCGCACATCAGCTCAAGCAGCAGCCGCGGCGAGGTGGCCCCCCGCATCTCGGTCAGGCCGGCGTTGAACACCTCGGCGGCCCGCGTCAGCTCGGCGGGCCCCATGGAGGCGGCCTGCTGAACCAGCCGCTCCAACTCGTCGGCGGGCCGGTCGAGCAGCCCACTCGTGGCGGCCTCGGGAACGTTCGCCAGGATCACCAGATCCCGGAACCGCTCCAGCAGGTCGGCGGCGAACCTCCGCGGATCGTGCCCGCCCTCGATCACCCGGCTGACGGTGCGGAAGACCTGCGCCCCGTCACGCGCCGCGAAGGCGTTGACGACCTCGTCCAGCAGATCGCCGTCGGTGTACCCCAGCAGGGAGACCGCCTTGGCGTAGGTGATGCCGTCCTCCTCGGCCCCGGCCAGCAACTGGTCGAGAATGGACAGCGAGTCACGCGCGGACCCGGCCCCGGCCCGTACGACCAGCGGCAGCGCGTTCGGCTCGAACGGCACGCTCTCCGAGGTCAGGATCTCCTCCAGCAACGCGCGCAGCGTCGCGGGCGGCATCAGCCTGAACGGATAGTGGTGCGTACGCGACTTGATGGTCCCGATGACCTTTTCCGGCTCGGTCGTCGCGAAGATGAACTTCAGGTGCGGCGGAGGCTCCTCGACGAGCTTGAGCAGCGCGTTGAACCCTTCACGGGTCACCATGTGCGCCTCGTCGATGATGTAGATCTTGTACCGCGCGGAGACGGGCGCGAAAAAAGCCCGTTCGCGCAGGTCGCGCGCGTCGTCCACACCGCCGTGCGAGGCGGCGTCGATCTCGATGACGTCAAGATGGCCGGGCCCGGTGGGGGCGAGCGCCACACACGACTCGCACACGCCACACGGATCGGGCGTGGGCCCCTTCTCACAGTTGAGCGACCGCGCCAGGATCCGCGCGCTGGAGGTCTTCCCGCACCCGCGAGGCCCGCTGAACAGGTAGGCGTGGTTGATACGCCTTGTGCGCAGCGCCTGCCGCAGCGGATCCGTGACGTGCTCCTGCCCCTTGACCTCGGCGAAGGTCCCGGGCCGGTACTTGCGATAAAGCGCAAGGCTCATGCGTGCGACCATCCCGCCTGCGAGGGGGCTCTCAACGAAGAGACCCCTCGCACACCCGCCAGAGCCCGCTTATCCTTGCTGCCTTCCGGCCCTGGGGAGGTTCACAGGATGACGCCGCGCGAGGGGTCCGTTGGACAGTCTAGCCACATACGGCAGTGCTCGTTGCAGCTAAATCGTGGTCTCCTCATGCTCTCGCGTCCGGTAAGCTTCTCAACGGAGGATTCGCCTAGTGGCCGAGGGCGCACGCTTGGAAAGCGTGTAAGGGGCAACCCTTCAGGAGTTCAAATCTCCTATCCTCCGCCAGTCCAGAAGGGGTGTGCCGTGATCACGG
>NZ_JAHKRL010000302.1 GCF_019396405.1 Nonomuraea rhizosphaerae
GGCCCCCCCCCCCCCCCGCCCCCCCCCCGCCCTGGCCCCCCGCCTGTACGCGCAGGCGGGACTCGGGCCGGCTGACATAGACGTCGCGGAGCTGTACGACTGCTTCACGTACTCGGTGATCGTCCAGCTGGAGGACTACGGCTTCTGCGCCAAGGGCGAAGGCGGCCCGTACGTCGCCTCCGGCGCCACGGCCCTCGGCGGAGAGCTGCCGATCAACACGCACGGCGGCTTCCTGTCGGAGGGCTACGTCCACGGCGTCAACCACATCGCCGAGGCCGTCTCGCAGCTGCGGGGGGACGCCGGCGACCGCCAGGTCACGGGCGCCGAGGTGGCGCTCTCGACCGCCCAGCCCGGCTACATCCTGCCCGCCACCTCGGCTCTCCTGCTGACAAGGGGCTGATCCATGTACGGCAAGCTGCGCCCGGCGCCGGACCGTGACTCCGCGGCCTGGTGGGAGCGGCTGGCCCGGCACGAGTTCGCGGTGCAGCGCTGCGACGGCTGCCAGGCGGCGCGTTTCCCGCCGAGGGCGTTCTGCCCGGCCTGCCGTACGGAGGGCTGGCGATGGGAGGCCGTGGAGCCCGAGGGCACGGTGGAGAGCTGGATCGTCAACCATCAGGCGTTCGTGCCCGGGGTGCGCGAGCCGTACGTGGTGGTGCTGGTCAGGCTCGCCGCCGTCCCTGACTGCCTGCTCCACGGCGGGTGGGCGGCGGACGGTGAGCCGGCGTACGGACAGGCGGTCCGAGGGGTTTATGCCGACATAGACGATGACCTGGTGCTTCTTAACTGGAGGCCAGTCAGATGACACCTTTCCCCGTGAAACCCCCCGCAACAGCAGCAAGTCGGCAACCATTGGTAGGAATCAGTCCTACGCTGGACGTCCACCCTCTTGAAGGCCAGACCCCACCCTTCGAGATCGGGGTTCCCATAGCTGGCGCGGGTCTGTCCTGCCGGAAAGACTGGTGGGAAAGGCCGCGAAACACCGTAAATGCTGAGAAAAAGGAGGAACGCGCGCCCTGGCGGGCGTGGGGGACCCGCCAGGACGCGCTTCCTGCCCCGTGTGCGGCGGCGCCAGGACTCCGGCGAGGGATGGAGTCCTAGGCCGAGTGTTCGCACACGGAGTTCGTGGGGGAGTGACCCTCTTTCGAGGACTCCGGGTGTCGGTAGTGGTCGCCAGTGCGTTGGGCCGCACCGACGGGGTCATCGATCGGATGTGCGACGGTCGCGCCCTTCTGTTTCCAGATGAAGGATCCGTCTTTGCACCACGCAGTCAGCTCGGTCAGCACGGACAAACCGTTCCCGTTGCTCCGGTAGGTGTGGGCGAACCCCTGGCGATGCGACGCGTAACGCAGTAAACGTGTTGCTTCGCAAGGGTCATGCCAGGGCAGGTATGGCGTACCCGCGCGGACCGGCAACACCGACCCTCACCTCCTACCGGCCTTTCGATGGATTTGTACCAACGATTGGATGATGGGCCTGTCAAGGGGGTCAGGTCAAGGGGTTGTGGCCTAGCAGAACCAGATCGTCTAAATTGTTGGAACAAAAGGGGTGAAAGTGGCAAGGTCGGTGCTGTATCAGCTGGTGGCTTCGGAGTTGAGGAGAGCCATCTACTCCGGTGTACTCGGCCCCGGGGCGCAGCTGCCGACTGAGGCTCAGCTCATGGAGGACCATGGAGTGAGCCGCAACACTGTCCGACTCGCCCTCGGAGAGCTGGTCAACGAAGGACTGGTCACGCGCACGCCGCGACGTGGCACGGTCGTCCGGGACCGCAGACCGCTGCTGATCTATCCGCAGCGGGAGCTGGAGCCGCAACCGTCGGGCGAACTGCGGGAAGCTTTCGCGTTCGCCGTGACCGAGGAAGGCCGCGCGCCCAGCCAGTACATCGAGGTCTTGACCGTCTCTCCGGCCGAGGAGATCGCCAGCCGGCTCGAGCTGGCCGAAAACGAGCTCGCGGTCGTCCGGCGGCGCCTGCGGTTCGTGGACGGCCAGCCGTACAACACCAACGACTCCTACTTCCCGCGCGACCTGGTCGCCAACTCGGAGATCGCCCGGCCGGGCGACATTCCCCGGGGGGCGAACCGGGTGCTGGAGGATCTCGGACACGAGCAGGTGCGGGTGGTGGACGACATCTGGGCCCGAATGCCCAACCAGGAAGAAGCCGAGCGGCTCCAGCTGGAGCTCGGTACGCCGGTCATGGTCTACATCCGGGTTGGTTACGACAACGGCGACACACCGGTGCGTGTCGCGGTGTCGGTGCTCCCCGCCGACAAGCACTTGATCAGATACGAGCTCGACCGCCGCTGAGCGAGCTCGTTTGGGGGTGATCCCACACCGGCCGCCCATCTCGAGCCTCCCGCCTCGATGGGCGTGAGGGAGTCCTGCGCGCTCCCTTAAAAGCACCATTTCTCCATATATGTCGGCTCTTACCCCCCGTGCGATACAGCGCGCACTTTGATCATTACGTTCTGTGATCGCATGGACACATCATGCTACGAAGGGTTTTACCGTGCTTTCGAACACCCTGCTCCACCCGCTCGCTCTCCGCCGGGCAGACGAGACCGATCTCCCCGGCGTCCTGAGGCTCCTCGCCGACACCTCCGAATGGCTGCACTCCCAGGGTGTGCGCCAGTGGCCGCGGGGCGGCTTCGGCCCGGAGCGGATCGAGCCGCTCATCGCCGAGCGGGTGCTCTACCTGGTGGACGACGAGCTCCGCTATCTCGAACTCGACGACGCGGCCCCGCCCGTCGCCACCATCGCCGTGGACGGCCACGCCGACCCCGAGTTCTGGCGCCCGGGCGACGACCCGGGTGACGCCCTCTACGTGCACAAGCTCGCCGTCGCCCGCCCGTGGTCGGGCAGCGGGCTCGGCGACGCCCTGCTGGACTGGGCCGGCGCCATGGCCTACGACCAGGGCCGGACCTGGCTGCGGCTCGACTGCGCCAAGGCCAACCAGCGGCTGCAGGCGTACTACAGCAAGCACCGCTTCCGTCACCTGCGTACGGTGGACCTGCCGCACCGCTCCTCCGGCGCCCTGTTCCAGCGGCCCGCGGAGGGGGCGCTGACGACGGCGTTCCGCGACCTCACGATCGCCGAGCTGATCAGCGCCTGACGCGCGCGGCCGTGCCCGGCCCGCTCCGGGCGGGCACGGCCACCGGCCCCCTGCGACAGAGCCCCGCATAGACGCCCGGATCTATGGCCTGTCTAGATCGTCCTGTCATCCTGGCCGTGCTCGCGGCCACGTGTGACGGACAAGGAGGGCCCACGATGACAGACCTGAACCGGCGGGGCGCGCTGGTGCTGGTGCACGGCGCCTGGCACGGCCCCTGGTGCTGGGACCGGCTCGAACCCGAGCTGGAGAGCCGCGGCTGGAGCACCTCGAAGGTCGACCTGCCGAGCACGTCCGGGAACCCGGACGCCGGCATGTACGACGACGCGCGGGCCGTACGCAGGCACCTGGAGGCCGTCGACGGCCCCGTCACCGTGCTCGCCCACTCCTACGGCGGCGTCCCGGTCACCGAGGTCGCCGAGAGCCTGCCGAACGTCGAGCACGTCGTCTACCTCGCGGCGCACATGCTGAACGTCGGCGAGGCCGTGACCACGCCCCTCGGCGGGCCCTGGTTCCCGCTGGAGGCCACGATGGTGCAGCCCCCGGAGCCGCCGGAGGAGTTCTTCTACCACGACGTCCCCGCCGCCCGCGCCGAGGCGGCCGTCTCCCTGCTGCGGCCGCAGAGCGCCCGCTCCTTCACCGACCCGCAGACCCGGGCGTCGTGGCGGAGCGTCCCATCGGCGCTGATCATCTGCGAGGACGACCGGAGCCTGCCCGAGGTGTTCGTGAAACGGCAGCTCACGATGGCCGGAGTGGTCCGGCGCCTGCCGGGCGGCCACTCCCCGTTCCTGTCGCGGCCCGCCGACCTGGCCGACGCCGTGGACGAGGTGACGCGCGCCCTCGCCGCCGACGGCTGAGCGTCTGAATCCGCGGGTGGGGTGGCCCCGGTCGGGTCAGGACGGCGTGTCAGCCGCCGCGTCAGGGCGGCGACGGTCCGGTGTCAGGGTGCTCGGTGATGGTTGACCCATGAACGGAACGGCCACCGCGGCCCCCAAGGGCTCCGGCAGTCGTCCAGCCACCCGAATCACGATCTGAAGGAGCACCCCATGACCATCAACCTCACCGACCAGGACAAGCTCACCCTGCGCATCGCCGCCTGGGGCGCCGTCTCGCTGATGTCCGCCGCCGGCGCCGCCGGCTCGGCCCACAAGGTCGCCACCGAGGGCTCCATCGCCCTGACCTCGGCGACCGGCCCGGTCGGGCACGTGCTCACCAAGGCGCCCAAGGGCATCAAGTACGGCAAGTCCGTCGCCGACCTGGCCGACCAGGTGCTGCCGGCCCTGACCGAGTCCGTGAGCCTGCTCAAGCAGCAGGACCCGGCCGAGGCCGACAACTTCCGCCGCACCGTCACCGTCGCCCTCGACGCGGCCGCCAGGATCCACGAGGGCGAGCCCAGCCCCACGCTGGCGGAGATGGCCCGCAAGATCAACGAGGCCCTCGACGCCGCCTGATGAGGCGCGACCCGCACGGCCGCAGTCCGTCACGGGGTCCTTCCCGGACCCCGTGACAAGGGCAGCGGCCCTCAGGTCGTCATCGCCGGGCCGCGCCCGTCGCGACGGCGCCAACCGTCCAGCAGCACCCGCGCTCCTCGACCCCCAGGACCGCGTACAGGACGCAGCACTGCAGCTCCACCCCGCTGCCCTCCTCCCACCGCCGCTGCCGCGCGGTCAGCCGATCCGGCTCCAGCACCCGCCGCGCGCCGACGCCGGGAGTCGACGGTCTGACCCTGTTTTCGATGCACGGCCGACCGGCGCGCTCCGCCTCGACACCGGCGACCCCGACCGGCGCGCGGCCATTCGCGAGACCTTCTACGGCGACGTCGATCCCGCCACCGCCCACGCGGCGATCAGCCTGCTCACGCCGGACGCGCCCGCCGCCGTCACCACCGAGGCCCTCGCGGTGACCGCCGAACGCTACGGCGGCGTCCCGCACACGTACGTGACCTGCGCGAAGGACAACGTGATCCCGGTGGCCCTGCAACGGCGTCTCGTCCGCGAGATCGACGGCGTGTCCGCCACGCGCACCCGCGTCGTGGAGCTGGACTGCTCGCACTCGCCGTTCCTGTCCCGGCCCGCGGCGCTCGCGGAGGCGATAGCGGACGTCTGGTGAACCCCGGCGGGCTTTCGCGCAGGTGGCGGCACACTTTCCGGCACAACTGGACACAGCACCATATAACCTCTCCCCATGACCGGATCCCTCCTTGAGGTGATCGCGCTCGACGTGCGCGACGCCGTGGCCGCCGAGCAGGGCGGCGCCGACCGTCTGGAGGTCGTGGCCGACATGGCGGCCGACGGGCTCACCCCCGAGCCGGAGACGGTCGCCGCGATCGCCGCGGAGTGCCCGCTGCCGCAGATGGTGATGCTGCGCCGCGAGGCCAACTTCACCGCCGGGCCCGAGGTGGTCGAGCGGCTCAGCAGGGACGCCAAGGCGCTGGCGCAGGCGGGGGCGGCGGGGTTCGTGTTCGGGTTCCTGGACGAGGACGGGGTCGTCGACCTGGCCGCCACGGAGGCGCTGATCCACGCGGTGTCGCCGCTGCCGTGGACGTTCCACCGAGCCGTGGATCACGCGGCCGACGTGCAGGCGTCGTGGCGGGCGGTGCGGCTGCTGCCGAACCTGGCCACGGTGCTCACCGCGGGCTCGCCCAAGGGGGTGGGGCACGGGCTGCCGCTGTTCAAGGCGCGCTGCGACGCGGGGGACGGGTCGATCATCCTGGCGGGCGGCGGGCTGAAGCCGGCCTACGTCCCCACGCTGCTGGACCACGGGATCCGGGCCTTCCACGTCGGGTCGGCCGTGCGGCAGAGCTGGTCGTCGCCGGTGGAGCGCAACCTGGTCAGCCGGTGGCGCGCCCTGGTCGAGCGCGACTAGGACTGTCGGACCGGCAGGTCGAGGGCGGCGTCCGCGCGCCGGAGGGCCGCCGTCAGCGTCCTGATCGTGGCGGGCTCGTCCATGACGCCGCCGGCCGTGCGACGTTCCTCCCACGCCCGTACTCGCTCCCGATAGGCGTCGTAGCGCGCCAGGTGGAAGGCGTACACGGTGGCGAAGCGGCTCACCAGGTGTGACGGGTGCATGTCCCACCCCTGGTAGAAGCCGTGCGCGAGCGAGTGCCCGACGAGCGCGGAGTGCCGCCGCCACAGCGCCCGCACGTCCTCGGCGGAGCCGGAGGCGGGGGAGGCGGCCAGGGAGCCGTCGGACAGCTCCACGCCGGTGCCCGAGAAGGCCGTCTGCATCACGTGCCGGGCGTGGTCGCAGGCCGGGTGGTCGAGGCGCTGCTCGTGCGGCGGCAGCCCGATCGCCGCCGTGTAGTCGAAGACGCCGAAGTGCGCCGCCGCCAGCCGCTCCCCGAACGACTGGCCGCGCAGGAACAGCACCGTCTGCGGCGCCTCCACCTGCATCTCGAAGCGGAGGGCCATGCCGAGCGCCTGCTCCAGGCGGGCGAGGACGTCGGTGAACTGCCCGACGTAGGCCTCCATGAGCACCTTCGGGAACGTCACCCGGAAGCCGTCCGGCAACGACCCCGCCCGGTCGATCACGCCACGGACGAACAGCTCCAGGGTCCGCACCGACCGCTCGGGGTCGCCGTCCGCGAACGACTTCACCCGCAGCCCCCACCGCCGTGGCAGCACTCCCGCGGCGCGCATCCCGGCCACCGCCGCGACCGCCTGCGCGACGTGGCCGTCCTCCTCGCCGGGCCGTACGCCGTACCCGTCCTCGAAGTCGATCCGCAGGTCCTCGACCGGCTCCTGGGCGAGCTTGCGCAGCAGGCGCTCGTGCACGCCGGCGGCCAGAGGGGCGGGCGTCCCGAACACGTCCGCGAGCGAACCGGGGGCGTGCAGGTGCTCCTTGACCAGGGCGAGCGCCTGCGAACCCCACGTGGCGACCGTGTCCGCGGACACGCGGTCGGCCGGGACGTACACCGTGTGCACCGGCTGCCACGCCGGCTCACGTTCGGGATAGCGGGCGCGCTGGAGCCGGTGGGCGTCCTCGAAGCCCGGGACGACCGTCAAGGCCGGCAGGCCCGGATCATGGCCTCCAGGCCGACGAGCTTGACCCGCTCGCCCCGGCCCAGCGACTTGGCCAGGTCGCCCTCGGCCGCCTCGATCGCCAGCCATTCCTCGTACGTTATCGGCCGCACGCCCCTGCGCGTGAACAGCGCGTCCACCGCCTCCGCCGACCCGATCCGCTCGTGTCCCTCCAGGTCGGACAGGAGGGTGCGCACCGTCTCGGCGGCGTCGGACTTGTTGGTGCCGATCACGCCGGTCGGGCCGCGTTTGAGCCAGCCCGCCACGTATTCGCGCTCGCGCACCCGTCCGGCCTCGTTCGGCACGGTCATCGACCGCTCGGAGAACGGCACCCCGGGCAGCGGGACGCTCTGGTAGCCGACCGAGCGCAGCACCATGCCCACCGGCAGCGTCTCGAACTCGCCCGTGCCGACGACCCGGCCCTCCTCCGACAGCCGGGTGCGTTCGAGCCTGAGCCCTTCGACCCGGTCGGTGCCGAGGATCTCCACCGGGCGCAGCCAGAAGCGCACGTCGAGGCGGCGCGGACGGCCGACGGGACCGCGCGCCGCCCACGACTGCAGGACGTCGATGTTGCCGCGGATCTGGCGCGGGAAGTCGCCGCCCAGGACCACGGCCTCGTCGTCGCGCACGCAGACGTCGGCGTTGGCCAGCTCGCCCAGCTCGCGCAGCTCCTTCAGGGTGAACTTGGCGTGCTCGGGCCCGCGACGGCCGATCATGTGGATGGCCTTGACCTGGCTGTCGCCGAGGCGTTCGAGCACGTCGTGGGGCACGTCCGTGGAGCTCAGCTCGTCGGCGGTCTTGGCCAGCACGCGTACGACGTCCACGGCCACGTTGCCGACGCCGATGACCGCGACCTCGGGGCTGTCGAGCGTGAACGCGTCGGGGGAGACGTCCGGGTGGCCGCAGTACCAGTTGACGAAGTCGGTGGCGGCCACGCTGCCCGGCAGGTCCTCGCCGGGGATGCCGAGCCGCCTGTCGACCATGGCGCCTGTGGCGTAGACGACCGCGTCGTACGCGCCGAGCAGGTCCTCGACGGACAGGTGGTCGCCGAGCGTGACCCCGCCGAGGAAGCGGACCTCGGGAAGTTCGAGCACTTTGCGCAGGTAGTTGGCGATCGACTTGATCGACGTGTGATCGGGCGCCACGCCGTATCTGACCAGTCCGTACGGCGTGGGCAGGCGTTCGATCACGTCGATCCCGACGGGTTCGCGCGCCTGTTTCACCAGGGCCTCGGCGGTGTAGATACCGGCAGGGCCCGACCCGATGACCGCCACGCGCAACGTCACGCTGCCTCCTCTATGTCGGCGATTGTGTTACACGGGGCATGCGTCCCACCAGATATAACCGGGCATTGTGCACGTTGTATCCCCGATCGCCGCCGCGGCTGAACCTTTCCCCGGTCAGCCAGTAGCTTGAGCGCGCAGGGCGATCTTGTCCAGCTTGCCGTTGGCGTTCGTGGGCAGCGTGTCCACCACGATTACCCGCTTCGGCACCTTGTAGTTGGACATATTCGCTTTTGCCCAGGCCAGTACTGCTTCGGGGTCGACTGTCGCCCCGGCGCGCGGCACCACGTACGCCCAGCCCGCCTCGCCGGACACCGGATCGGGCACCCCCACCACGGCCGCCTGCCCCAGCGACCCCTCGCGCAGCAGCAGTGACTCCACCTCGGCGGGGGAGACGTTGAAGCCGTTGACGATGTACAGCTCCTTCTTGCGGTCCACGATCGCGAGGTTGCCCGCCGCGTCGAGCACGCCGATGTCGCCCGTGTGCAGCCAGCCGTCCGCGTCCACGACCTCGGCGGTCCTGGCGGGCTCGTCCCAGTAGCCGCGCATGACGCCGTACCCGCGCTGCAGGATCTCACCGCGCTCCCCGGCCGCGACCTCCTTGCCGTCGTCGTCGACGATCCGCACCTCGATGCCCGGCACGACCCGGCCCGTCGTGGCCGCGATCACCTCGATCGGGTCGTCCTGCCTGGTCATGGAGACGACCGTGCCCTCCATCAGCCCGTACGCGTTGATCATGCGTTCCAGGCCCACCCGCCCGACCAGCCGGGTGATCATCGCGGACGGCACGGCGGCGGCGCCGCAGATGGCCACGCGCAGCGACGACACGTCCCAGTCGCCGCGGTCCAGCTCGTCCAGCAGCCGGTGGAACAGCGTCGGCGGCCCGGCCAGGACGCTGATCCGTCCCTCGGCGATCAGCGACATCAGCGCGTCCGGCGTGAACGTCCTGATCGGCATCATCGTCGCCCTGCGCAGCACGCACGCGATGAGCCCGGCGTTGAGCCCGAAACCATGGCTGAACGGGGCGATCACCGGATAGCGGTCGTGCTCGCCCAGCGTGACGATCTCCGCCCAGTCCCAGTAGCCGCGCAGGACCTGGGCGTGGTCCAGCATCACGCCCTTCGGCGTCCCGGTGGTGCCGGAGGTGGACATGATCTCGCACAGGTCCGCGGGCCGTACGGCGAGCGCCCGCTCCTCGACCTCGGCGTCACCCCGCTCGCCGCCCTCCTCCGTCAGGACGTGGCGGGGGGCGGTCCCCGGCGGCAGAAGCCCGGCGAGCACCACACCCTGCGGCCCCTCGCCCGTGACCAGCACCTCGGCGCCGACCTTCGCGATCATCGCCGCCGCCTCCAGGCCCTTGGCCCGCGACGACAGCGGGACCAGCACCGCGCCCGCGTCCCAGACGCCGAACGCGTGCACCACCCAGGACGGGTCGTTCAACCCCCAGACGGCCACCCGGTCGCCGGGCCGCACGCCGAGGTCCAGCAGCCGCCGCGCCACCCCGGCGGCGCGGGCGCGCAACTCCGCGAGCGTCACGCGGGTGCCGCCGTCGGCGATCACAACCGTGCCCGGGTGGCGTTCCGCCTGGTCACGCAGCATGCGGGGGAGCGTTCCCCAGTCCGGCACCGGTTCCACAGCCACTACCTCCGGGGGGTCGAGCCGTTCACACGATGAGCGCCCGGTCGCGTCCGAGATGGTGGCCGCGCTGGTCGTTCAGCACGCCGCCGCCCGCCGCCTCTGCGGCCTCCGGCGCGATCTCCACCTCGATCGAGATCGGGGTCAGCGCCTGGACCGCCTGCTGGACGCGCTTGCGCCACATCGGGTTGCGCACGAGGCTGTCGCGGCCGAACGTGACCGTCAGCACCGCCGCGTCGAGCGTGCCCTGCCTGCTGATCGCCAGCTCCCACCGGGACACGCCGTCGATCTTCGCCAGCGCCCTCTCGACGCGCGGCAGCGACAGCCAGACGCCGCGTACCAGCACGTGCTCACCGACCGTGTGGGCGGGGGCGGGCAGGCCGCCCTCGGACACGCGGGCCACCTGCCCGGTGCGCAGCACCGCGTCGCCCAGCGCCGAGTGACCGGGCCGGGTGATCGCCAGCTCGCCGAACTCCGACGACGGCTGGAGGACGTCCTTGCTCAGCGAGGCCAGGTGCAGCAGGCCGTCGGCCAGCGGCGTCAGCGGGTCGTCCTCGGCCGCCCGCCAGGCCAGCGCGCCGCCGCCGAACGGGTCGGCGTACACCTCCGTCACCCGGGCCTCGAACTCGCCGGCCAGGTGGCTGATCGTCCGCTTCGAGGCGATCTCGCCGGTCAGGACGATGTGCCGCAGCCCCAGATCCAGCGGGTCCAGCAGGAACTCCAGGTGCAGCCGCGCCAGCAGGTCCATCGCGCCCGTCGGCGTGGCGACCAGCGTGGTGGCCTTCAGCGCGGTCAGCGCGTGGATCAGCCGCATCCGGCCGCGCGGCCCCACGGACGCGCCGGCCGCCGCAATCTCCGCCGCCGCGCCGGCCCCCAGCCCCCCGACGGGCTCGGCC
>NZ_JAHKRL010000303.1 GCF_019396405.1 Nonomuraea rhizosphaerae
GCGGCGGCGGGCGAGCGCCTGGCGGGCGTCATGGCGGCGCTGCGCCGCCTGCGCGAGGTGCGCTCCGCTCCCCCGGCCGTCACCGAGCCGGCCACCGCCGCGGCCGTCCCGTCACCGCCGCTCACGGTCGAGATCAGCGACCTGGTGGTACGCCACACGGCACCCGGCGACCTGGTGGCAGGCCACACGACGCCCGGCAACCCGACAGCGGGCGACGCGCCCGGCGAGGCGCGCGTCCCGGCGGCCGTGGACGGTGTGTCGCTGACGCTCACCCCCGGCAGGCGCGTCGCGCTCGTCGGCCCCAGCGGCGCCGGGAAGAGCACCCTGCTGGCGGCCCTGATGCGCCTGGTCGAGCCGGAGTCCGGCACCGTCCGGGTCAACGGCGCCGACATCCGCGACCTGCCCTCCGACGACGTGCGCGCCATGATGACGGGCCTGACCCAGGACCCGTACATCTTCCGCACCACCCTGCGCGACAACCTGCGCCTGGCCGGCCCCGACGCCGACGACGAGGGGCTGCGGGCCGCCGTACGGGCCGCCAGGCTCGACGGCTGGGTGGAGCGGACCGGCTGGGACGCCGAGCTGGGCGAGGACGGCAGGACGGTGTCCGGCGGCCAGCTCCAGCGGCTGGCCCTGGCCAGGGCGCTGCTGCACGACCCGCCGGTGCTGCTGCTCGACGAACCAGCCGAGGCGCTGGACGAGGAGACCGCCGACGCGCTCATGGCCGACCTGCTGGACGCGACCCACGACCGCACCACGCTGCTGGTGACGCACCGGCTGCGCGGCCTGGAGCGGGTGGACGAGATCGTGGTGCTGGAGGAGGGCCGGGTGACGCAGCGCGGACGGCACGAGGAGCTGGTGTCCGTGCCGGGCTACTACCGCGACCTGTGGGAGTCCGAGGCCCTCACCAGGCGGTGACCACGCGTGAGTATGCTGCGTCGGGTGCACCCACCCATCGAGCCCTACGACCACGGGCGTCTCGACGCCGGTGACGGCCACCTCGTCTACTGGGAGGTCTGCGGCAACCCCGCCGGCAAGCCCGTCCTCGTCGTCCACGGCGGCCCCGGCTCGGGCTGCACGCCGGGGCAGCGCCGCGTCTTCGACCCCGAGCGCTACCGGATCATCCTGTTCGACCAGCGTAATTGCGGCCGCAGCCTGCCTCATGCCAGTGACCCGGGCACCGACCTGACCACGAACACCACGCACCACCTGATCGCCGACATGGAGCGGCTGCGCGAGCACCTCGGGGTGGAGCGGTGGATGCTGTACGGCGGTTCGTGGGGGTCCACGCTCATGCTCGCGTACGCGCAGGCCCACCCGGAGCGGGTCTCGGAGATGGTGATCGTGGGCGTCACGATGACCCGGCGCTCCGACGTCGACTGGCTCTACCGGGGCGTCGGCCGGTTCTTCCCCGAGCAGTGGCAGCGCTTCCGCGAGGGGCTGCCCGAGTCCGAGTGCGACGGCGACCTCGTGGCGGCCTACGCCCGGCTGGCCTCCGCCCCCGATCCCGTCGTGCGCGCCAAGGCCGTGCACGACTGGACGGCGTGGGAGGACGCGGTGATCTCCCTGGAGGTCAACGGCAAGCCGAACGCCTACAGCGACCGGCCGCCGGACGCGCTGGTGGCGTTCGTCAGGATCTGCACGCACTACTTCTCCCACGGCGCCTGGCTGGAGGAGGGGGTGCTGCTGCGCGAGGCGCACCGGCTGGCCGGGATCCCGGCCGTGCTGTTCCACGGCCGCCTGGACCTGGGCGGGCCGCTGGTCACCGCGTGGGAGCTGGCGCGGGCCTGGCCGGACGCGCGGCTCGTCGTGGTGGAGGACTCCGGGCACACCGGCAGCGCCACGATGCGCGAGCAGATCGACGCCGTCCTCGACGCCTTCGCGAGGAGCTGAGCGATACCGGTGCATTGTCGGCGGGGCCGGGCCGATCTAGCGTCGCGGGCATGAGGATTCTGCTGATCGGAGCCACCGGCACGCTGGGCATGGCGGTGGGCGAGACGCTGGCCGGGCGCGGCCACGAGATCATCGGCGTGGCACGCAAGGGCGCTGACCTGCGATTCGACGTCACCGACCCGGCACAGGTGTCGGCGATGTACGACAAGGCGGGGCCGCTGGAGGCCGTGGTCAGCGCCGCCGGCCATGTGCCGTACCGGCCGGTCGCCGAGATGACGCCCGACGACTACCTGACCGCGTTCCGCGGCAAGGTGCTGTCCCAGATCGAGCTGGTCCGTCAGGGCCTGTCGCATGTGGCCGAGCGCGGCTCGTTCACGCTGATCACCGGGGTGCTGGGCCGCGAGCCGGTCCCGACGGCGAGCGCGGCGTCGATGGCGAACGGGGCGGTGGAGGCGTTCGTCCGGGCCGCCGCGATCGAGATCGCCCCGCGCCGCGTCAACGCCGTCAGCCCGTCGGTGTTCACCGAGAGCGCGGCCCGGTACGAGGACGTCTTCCCCGGCATGCCGGCGGTGGACCTGTTCGCGGTCTGCCAGGCGTTCGTGCGCTCCGTCGAGGGCATGCACACCGGCCGGGTGTACATGCTGCCCTGAGGAACCTTCATCTCCGCCTTACCCGTTGATCGTGGAACACGGGGAGGTGGGGAGATGGACGTTGTCCTGATCGTTTTCTCGGGGATCTCAGGAGCGCTCACCATCGGGACGGTCCTGACGGCCGAGGCCGCCCGCGCGGCGGCGCGGCTGTCGCTGGGCGGCCTGAAGGACGTCGAGCTGGACTACTACGAGATCGCGTACCTGGCCGGGGGGCCGGCCCGGGTCGCGGACACGGCGCTCGGCCTGCTGGCCAGGGAGGGAGAGGTACGGGTCTCCAAGGGAGGCAACCTGCACAAGGTCTCCGGGGCCACGTCGGGCGGGTACCCGGTCGAGAAGCGGGTCCTGTCGGTCATGGGCAAGGGGTCTGGCGCGCGGTCGGTCGTCAAGGTCAAGCGCGAGGTGGCCGCCTCCGCCGAGATGGGCGAGCTGAGACGGCGGCTCGTGGGCATGGGGCTGCTGGTCGAGCCGCGTTCGACGGCGGCGTTCCGCATGTGCGTGGACCTGCTGCGGCTGATCCCCTTCGTGGCGATCGGCGGGGCGGTGCTCACCGTGCTGATGATGATCATCGTGGGCAACTCGGAGCTGATGACGGCCGCCCTGTTCGCGTTCGGGGGCAACTGGCTGCTGGCCAAG
Organism: Nonomuraea rhizosphaerae; assembly: GCF_019396405.1. Taxonomy (GTDB): domain Bacteria; phylum Actinomycetota; class Actinomycetes; order Streptosporangiales; family Streptosporangiaceae; genus Nonomuraea; species Nonomuraea rhizosphaerae. Next base: position 3,177 of record NZ_JAHKRL010000303.1, read on the forward strand.
GGGGCCGGGCTCCTGTACGCGCGCAACCTGCCGGTGACGCTCAGCCGGGCCGGGCGTCACCAGCTCAGGAAGGCGCGGCGGGCGCACGCGTACGGCGTGGTCGGGGACGCGGTGGCCATGCCGCTGGCGCTCTACGGGCTCAGCCACCTCGGCGATCCCGGCCTGTCGAAGGAGCTGAGCACGCGGGCCGTCCCGGACGGCCACCTGTACCCGGCCGACGCGGGCGGCCCTCGGGACCCGGGCTCGAACGCGAGCTGCCGATCCGGGGACAGCTGGGGCGACACGTCCTCCGGCGGGAGCTCGTGCGGCGGCGGCTCCGGGTGCGGAGGCGGGGGTTGCGGGAGCGGCGGAGGCTGCGGGAGCGGCGGCGGCTGACCGGGACGAGGGCCGCGCACGGCCCTCGCTGAAAACCGTAGAAACCGGGCGTCCTAGGCTGATCCACATGAACATCGCCGGTGACCTCTGGGACGCCCGGCCGGGCTGGCTGAACACCGCCTCCTACGGCCTGCCGCCGCGCCGCGCCTTCGACGAGCTGCAGGCCGTGCTGACGCAGTGGCGGCACGGGAGCAGCAGCTGGGAGCCGTGGGACGCGTCGGTGGGCCGTTCCCGCGCCGCGTTCGCCGCCATGGTGGGCGCGCCGGGCGCCGACGTGATGGTCGGCTCCACGGTGTCGCAGATCATGTCCACGGTGGCCACCGCGCTGCCGGCGGGTTCGCGGGTGCTGGTGCCGGAGGAGGAGTTCACCAGCAACCTGTTCCCC
>NZ_JAHKRL010000304.1 GCF_019396405.1 Nonomuraea rhizosphaerae
GCCGGGTGGTTACGGGGGCAAACCACCCGGCGTCGCTTCATCGGCGTTCCGACGGGGGCCCGGAACGCCGGCACCAGCACTCCGACGGGGGACCGGAGCGCTTGGCTAAAGCGTACACCTACAACCCATGGGATGCGTCAAGACTTAGTCACGACCCGATCTCGCGTCGGTGCCTGGGTATCTCGCTTTGGTTAGCTTCGGGGGTGTGAAAGGTGGGCGAGGGGGCGTCCCCGCCCCTCTCATTGGCCCCGATAACCGCTATGTACGGCAAAAAGACAGCACCCGCGATGAACAGCAGCCTGTACGGCCACGGCACCGGCACCACCACGGCCAGGATCAGGCAGAGCGTGCGAATGCCCATCTTGATGAGGTAGCTGATCTCCCGCCGGCGGATGTCCGAGGTCAGCGACGGCTTGGCGTCGGTGACCTGGTGGACGTCCTGCTTCTTGCGCCACCCCTTCATGACTTCCAAGGTAGACCCCCGTGCGGGAGCCCCGCGACACGCCCCCTGCCCGTCGTGACGGTCATGCGATCATGGCCCCGGGGTAAGGCGACGAAGGAGGATGTGGAGATGACGGATCGCACGTACCGGGTGACCGAGATTGTGGGCACGTCGGCGGAGAGCGTCGACCAGGCCATCCGCAACGGCATCAGGCGGGCCTCGGAGACGCTGCGGCACCTCGACTGGTTCGAGGTGACGGAGGTCCGCGGGCACATCGACGCGGGAGAGGTGGCGCACTTCCAGGTCGGCATGAAGGTGGGTTTCCGCCTGGAAGACGCCTGAGAGGCCCTCACAGCGCCGCCGAGGGGCCTTCACGGCCCAGCGCCGTCCTCACCTCTGTCGGCGGCGTCACGGGTCCCAACGGCGGCCGAGCGCGCGCCCAGGACCCTGGGCGCGC
>NZ_JAHKRL010000305.1 GCF_019396405.1 Nonomuraea rhizosphaerae
GGCCGGCGCCCTTTCTCGCGGGAGGCGTCGGAAGGCTCACCGCAGCTGGATGAACGCCTGCTCCTCCAGCGAGGTCGCGTCGTTCACCTGGACGCCGTCCGTGGACACCGTCCAGATCGAGTCGCCGATGACCATCGCCCGCTGGATGCTCGGCTGGTACGACATGTCCTTCTGCTGCTTCACCGGGTGCTTGATCATGCCGACCTTCGTCACCGAGGAGTCGTCGATCTTGAGCACCATGGCCCCGATCTCGCTCCTGTCCCGGGTGTAGGTGTTCAGCGGGATCACCGACAGGCCCGTCTTCGGCCAGTACAGGAACGCGTGCGGATCCCACTCGGCCTCCGAGCCGGAGTCCTTCTGGAACATCTGCGACAGCCTTCGCGGACTGGCCGGGTCGCTCACGTCGAACAGGGAGATCTGGGTGCCCATCGTCCTGCCCTTGTCGCTGGCCTCCTGGCCGATGCCGATCAGCCGCCCGTCGTTGCCGGGGTGCAGGTACGCCGAGTAGCCGGTGATCTTCAGCTCGCCGGTCACCTTGGGGGCGGCCGGGTCGCGCAGGTCGAGCGTGTACAGCGGGTCCACCTGCTTGAACGTGACGCAGTAGCCGACCGGGCCGATGAACCTGACCGAGTAGATCCGCTCGCCCTCGCCCAGGCCGCCGACCTCGCCGACCTTCTGCAGGGTGTCGGCCTTGAGGACGTACACGGCGCTGCTGGAGGACCTGCCGTCCTGGGAGGTGAGGGTGGTGGCGACGCGGAGGTTCCCGTCGTGCTCCGAGAGCGAGTACTGGTTCAGCAGGCGTCCGGGGACCTTGCCCGAGGAGACGTAGGCGGGCGGGCCGGGCTTGCCGATGTCGAACCGGTGGACCTCGGTCTCCTCCGGCGGCGCGGTCGGCGTCGGGGCCGGGGCCGTGCTCGCGGCCGTGCTCGGTGCTGTGCTCGGTGTCGTGCTCGGTGTCGTGCTCGCGCTCGCGGCCGGGCTCGCGGTCGGGGAGGGCGCCGCCGCGGGGGTGATCGTCTGAGTGGCCGAAGGCGTGACCGTGGCCAGTGGCGCGGGCTCGTCCGGCGCCGGCTCCGTGGCGGGCGCCTGGGCGGTGGACGCCAGGGGGGTGGGCACCTCGGCGGTGTCCTCCATGATCATCGGCTGGGCCACCCACCAGTGCGGATTGCTGGCCACGTACAGGCTCTGGCCGGTCCCGTAGACCGTGTCGCCGTCGGCCGCGAGGCTGATCGGGTCCGTCCCCGCCGCCGTGATCCCCTGGGCCAGGTCGAGGCTGTGGACGGTCAGCAGCGAGGTGCCCGTGTACTGCTCGGGATGGCTGACCCGGGCGCAGTCGACCGTCTTCTTGGTGACGGTCCCGGCCTCGTCGGTGATCTCGACCTTGGGCAGCCACGCGTCGAGCGGCGCCTTCCGTACGAACGCCTCGTTCGCCTTCTTGCGCTCGGCCTCGGAGGCGCTGTCGTTCGGCACGGGGAAGGTCAGGTCGGGCTGGCTGCGGGTGACGATCCGCACCGTCGAGCCGACCATCCTGGCGTCCACGTACGAGCCCTGCGGCTTGACCGTGCCGAGCACCTTGGGCTCGCCCGCGAGGTCCACCAGCACGTACCGGGTCTCACCGCGCGGCGCGAACGACTTGTACATGATGTCGCCCCGGTTGAAGAGCACCAGCGCCCGGTCCCCGGACAGCAGCAGGTCGGCGGGCATGTACATCGGCTCGCCGGTCTCGGTGAGCTTGATGGACTTGACGACCTTCCTGGTGGCCGTGTCGATGACCCGCAGCGTGCCGTCCACGACCGTGATGACGCGGTTGCCGTCGGTCTTGACGAGGTCCGGCTCGTCCACGCCCGCCTCGTGCACGTTCGTCGTGGAGTGCTCGGGGGCCTTCTCGGCGGCCGAGTCGGGGACGGCCATGGATTTGTCGCGCGTCATGTACATCGGCATCGGCCCGCCGAAACCCCACGGTCCCACCTCGCGCACGGCGTGCTCGCGTAGCCCGGCGAGCATGTCGTCGCAGCCGTTGTAGGCGACCAGCCGGACGGTCACGGGACGCTGCTTGATCGGTTCCGGGCCGTCGAGCTGGGCGGAGGTGCAGGCGGTCATGGCCGTCGCGAGTGCCGCGCCGGTCACGACCGTACGGATCAGCGTCTTCATGCCCTCATTGACGGATCGCCGGGCCGAGTGGTTCAGAGTCATCCGCCGGGATTGACGGTGAAGACAGGACTGAAGTCAAGATTGTCCGGAATATCGAGCAGCTTGCGGATCATTTTTCCGTTGAAGTCGATCACCTGGATCTCGTCCCTGGTGGCGTTGTCCTGCTCCCAGCAGTAGAGGTGGCTCTCGTCGAACCAGCCGAGCACCTTGTCGCACCCGGAGGTGAACCGGCGGACCCGGTCGCCGGTCGTGGAGTTCCAGACGCAGTGGTCGCCGTCGCCGCCCTTGGGGCAGTTCGTGACGAACACCTTGCCGGACGGGGAGAAGATGTCCTGCGTGCCGGAGGCCAGTGATCCGATGTTCGAGGTGTTGCGGGTGGTCTTGCCGGTGGTGTCGAAGAAGCGCAGGGCCTGCCCGGAGATGTTCACCACGCCGCGCTCCTCGCCGTCGAAGCCGAAGGCGGTGTCGCGGATGGAGGTGTCGGACACGTTGACGATCTTGGCCTTCTCCTGGGCCACGTCCACGATGACGAATCCGAGGTAGAGCCAGTCCTTGCCGGAGGCCCGCTCGATGTTGAGCAGGATCTTCGAGCCGTCCCTCGACCAGGCGCGGATGCTGCTGATCAGCGGTTCGCGGACGGTCTTGACGGTGACCCGGCCGCCCGTCTGCCGGTCGTTGATGATGACCGAGTCGTAGTCGTCGGAGGTGTAGTTGCGGCCACGGCTCGCCAGGTAGCGGCCGTCGGGGGAGACCAGGGACTCCCAGTTGTCGGCGTACTTGGTGAACGTCCCGTGCAGCGAATTTCTCGCGTAGTCCACCCAGTCGTCGGAGGACTTGTTGTAGACCTCGTACGAGGTGAGCGTGATCGGGTCGGCCGGGTTCTCGTACAGCGAGATGGAGCCGCCCGCCAGCCGCTTCTTGGTGCCCGTGCGGGGGACGCCGGTCGCGGTCCGGACGGCCCGCTCGGTGGTGCGCGCGGTCGTCGGCTCCTCCGCGGCGCCCTCGGTGGAGGTGCTGGTGCGGCTGATGATCACGGCCACGCCCGCCAGGACGAGCAGCGCGACGGTCACGGTCACGCCGACGACGATGGGGGCGCGGCTCTTCCTCGGCGCGGGGCCGGGCCCGTGGTAGGGGCTTCCTTGGGTGGGAAGCTGGCTGTGCATGGGGTGGCCGGGGCCGGGGCGCTGACCCATCGGCGGGCCGGGCATGGACGGCTGGCCGCCGGGCATCGAGTGCTGCCTCGGCATGGAGTGCGGGCCTGGCATCGACGGCGAGCCGGGCATCGAGTGCTGGCCCGGCGTCGCATAAGGGCCCGGCATCGAGGTGGGGCCGGGCATCGAGTTCGAAGCGGGCATCGAGTTCGGGGCGGGCACGGGCTGCGGGCCGCTCGTCCCCGGCGGAGCGTACTGCCCGCCCATGAGCTGCCCGCCCGTGACCGGCGGCTGCCCGTACGGGGGCTGCGGCTGCCAGGGCTCACCGGGCCCGGCGGCGGCGGCCGCCTGGGCGAGCATGCCGGAGTTGGGCGACGGGTTCTGCAGCAGGCGCATGAGCACCTGTTCGGCCGACGGCCGCTGCGCGGGGTCCTTGACCAGGCAGGCGGCCACCACGTCACGCAGCGGCCCCTCGACGGCGGCGAGGTCGGGATCGTTGTTCAGGACGCGGTTGATCACCGCCGGCATCGTGTCGCTGCCGAACGGCGCCCGCCCCGAGGCGGCGAACACGATCGTGCCCGCCCACGAGAACAGGTCGGCGGCCGGCCCGACGGTGTGGCCCAGCACCTGCTCAGGAGGCATGTACGACGGCGTGCCCACCGGCATGCTGCTGATCGTCGAGGTGGCGTTGAGCGCCCTGGCGATGCCGAAGTCGATCACCCGCGGCCCGTCGGCGCCGATGATCACGTTGGCGGGCTTGAAGTCGCGGTGCACGATTCCGGCCTGGTGGATCGCGGCCAGCGCGGTCGCCGTGCCGATGGCCAGGCGGTGCAGGGTGGTGCCGGTGCGCGGGCCCTCCGCCTGGACGGTCTGCTGGAGGGACGGGCCCTCGATGTACTCGCTGATGATGTACGGGCGTTCCTGCTCCACACCCGTGCCGAGGACGGCGGCGGTGCAGAAGGGAGCGACCTGCCGGGCCACCTCGACCTCACGAAGGAAGCGGTCCACGCTCACCTGATCGCCGGACAGATCAGGGCGCAGCCATTTGACGGCCACGTGGGTGCCCGCCGTGTCTTTTGCCAGGTAGACGACACCTTGGCCGCCTTCGCCCAGCCGGCCTAGGAGGGGCAGGCCGCCCAGCATCTCGGGGTCTCCCGGTCTGAGCGGCGCGAAGGATGGCATGAAGGGATTCTGTCCCCATGCCATGCGTTGGCAAAAACTACCCGCCGGTAGCGATCAGGAATACCCTGCTGACATGCACGTGACGTCCAGCGGTAGGACCGTGGAGATCACCGAGCCGTTCACCGGCGATTCCCTCGCCGAATTGCCCGTTTCCGGGGCGGACGACGTACGCGAGGCGTACGAGAAGGCGAGGGCGGCGCAGGCGTCGTGGGCCGCGCTGTCCCCGGCGGCGCGGGCGCGGCCGTTCCTGCTGCTGCACGACGCGATCCTGGACCGCCGCGACGAGATCCTGGACATCGTCCAGGACGAGACGGGCAAGGCTCGCAAGCACGCCTTCGAGGAGGTGCTGGACGTCGCAGGCTGCGCGCTCTACTTCGCCCGCCGCGCCCCCCGCCTGCTCGCGCCGCGCCGCCGGGCGGGGATCTTCCCCGTCGCGACCAGGGTGAGCGAGCTGCGCCAGCCCAAGGGCGTGGTGGCGCTGATCACCCCGTGGAACTACCCGCTGTCCCTGGGCGTCACCGACGCCGTTCCCGCGCTGCTGGTCGGCAACGCCATCGTCCACAAGCCCGACACCCAGACCGCCATGTCCACCCTGTGGACCATCGACCTGCTGGCCGAGCTGGGCCTGCCGCGCGAGGTCTGGCAGGTCGTGCTCGGCGAGCCCGCCGACATCGGCGACGCGCTGCTCGACGGCGCCGACTACGTGGCGTTCACCGGCTCCACGCGCGGCGGCAGGAAGATCGCGGAGGAGGCGGCCAAGCGGCTCATCGGCTGCTCGCTGGAGCTGGGCGGCAAGAACCCGATGCTCGTCCTCGACGACGCCGACCTCGACCTCGCCGTCCAGGGCGCCGTCCGCGCCTGCTTCACCAACGCCGGCCAGCTCTGCCTGTCGATCGAGCGCCTGTACGTGCACGAGGCGGTGTTCGACGCGTTCGCCGAGCGCTTCGCCCGCGAGGCCGGCGCGCTGCGGATGGGGGCGGGCCGCGACTGGTCGGTCCAGATGGGCTCGCTCACCTCCGAACGCCAGCTCGACACGGTCAGCGAGCACGTGGACGACGCCGTGGCCCACGGCGCCACCGTCCTGGCCGGCGGCCGGGCCAGGCCCGACCTCGGCCCGCTGTTCTACGAGCCGACCGTGCTCACCGGCGTCACCGAGGACATGCGGCTGTGCAGGAACGAGACGTTCGGGCCGGTCGTCGCCCTCTACCGGTTCTCCTCGGACGACGAGGCGGTCGCGCTGGCCAACGACACCATCTACGGCCTGAACGCCTCCGTCTGGACCTCCGACGTCGCTCGCGGGCGCGCGCTGGCCGCCAGGATCAAGGCGGGCACGGTCAACATCAACGAGGGGTACGGGTCGGCGTACGCGTCCTACGACGCCCCGATGGGCGGCATGAAGGCCTCCGGCCTGGGGCGCAGGCACGGCGCCGAGGGCCTGCTGCGCTACACCGAGGCGCAGACGGTGGCCTCGCAGGCCACATGGATGGGGTTCGAGCCGCCGTACGGCATGACGTACGACAAATGGGCCGAGATCCTGGTCACCACGCTCAAGACCATGCGGCGGCTGCGGCTGAAGTGACCTTCACGTATACGCTGTAAACGTGAAGGAGCAGGGAACGGCCGCCCGCATCGCGGACACGGCCCGGCGCATCCTCGTCGAGGAGGGCGCCGACGCGGTCAGCATGCGGCGGGTCGGCGAGGCCGTCGGCGTGACCGCGATGGCCATCTACCGCCACTACCCGAACCGGGACGCCCTGCTGCGCGCCGTCGCCGACGCCGGCGCGCGCGAGCTGGCCGCCGACTGGGCCCGGCTCGCGCCCTCCGGCGACCTGGAGGAGCGGGCGGAGGTGCTGCTCGACGGGTTCCTCGACTTCGCGCTCGGCCGGCCGCACCTGTACAACTTCCTGATGTCCGACCCGTGGGGGCGGGCGCGGCGCTTCCCCGAGGACTTCCGCGCCGGCCAGGGGCCGCCGTTCAGCGTCATGGTCGAGCTGGTCGAGGAGGGCATGCGCACGGGGGCGCTGCGGGGCGACGACCCGCTGGAGGTGACGCTGACGATCACGTCGTGCACGCAGGGCCTGGTGCAGCACTACCTGAGCGGCCGGATGTCGATGGACGAGCCGGAGTTCCGCGCGCTCTGCCACCGGGTGGTGCGGCGGGTCATGGACGGCCTGCGCGCGTGACTGGAATACCGCGCCGGGAGGGTGTGTCGTGGTGTCCATGGACATCCGTTATGTGGGCGGGCCCACCGCAGTGCTGGAGATCGGCGGCCTCCGGCTGCTGACCGACCCCACGTTCGACCCGCCGGGCGACTACCCGATCGGGGACCGGGCGCTGACCAAGACGGCCGGGCCGGCGTTCGAGGTCGCCGAGCCCGTGGACGCCGTGCTCCTCTCGCACGACCAGCACCCCGACAACCTCGACAGGGCCGGACGCGCCTTCCTGGCGTCCGTGCCCGTGGTGCTGTCCACCGGGTCGGCCGCCGCCCGCCTCGGCCCGCCCGTACGGGCGCTGCCGAACTGGACGGACACCTCGCTGGAGCGGCCGGACGGCGGCACGCTGCGCGTCACCGGCGTGCCCGCGCAGCACGGCCCCGACGGGAGCGAGCACCTGGTCGGAGAGGTGACCGGGTTCGTGCTCGACGGCGAGGGGCTGCCCACCGTGTACGTGAGCGGCGACAACGCGTCGCTGGACGTGGTCCGCGCCATCGCCGGGCGCGTGGGGCCGGTGGACGTCGCGGTGCTCTTCGCCGGTGGCGCCCGTACGCCGCTGGTCGGGGACGCGTATCTGACGCTGACCAGCGACGACGTCGCCGAGGCCGCGTCGGTCCTGGGGGCGCGGCAGGTGGTGCCGCTGCACTTCGAGCACTGGGCGCACTTCACGCAGGGGCGGGACACGCTGCTGAAGGCGCTGGCGGGGCTGGGGGAGCGGGCCCACGTCCTGGAGCCCGGCGAGGCGGTGACGCTCCTCTGAGCGGGTTTCTGGGCTGACCCCGAGCGGGCTCGTGGGCTGACTTCTGGGCCGGCCAGGGGCGGGTGATCTTCTTGCCCGGCCGCGTGGCAGGGTGGGGAGCATGAGCTGGGAGACGTGGGCCATAGGGATGCTGCGGGCCGAGCGGCCCACGCCGCTGATCGAGCTCCCCGTCCGGGCGGCCGGCGTCACGCTGCTGCTGAAGGACGAGTCCGCCCAGCCCACCGGCAGTCTGCGGCACCGGCACGCCAGGGCGCTGTTCCGGCAGGCGGTGCTGGACGGGCTGCTCGCCGAGGGCGCCACGGTCGTCGAGGCCACCGGCGGGAACGCCGCCGTCGCCCAGGCCTGGTTCGCCCGGCGGCTCGGGCTGCGGTACGTCGTGGTCATGCCCGGCGCCCGTACGGAGGAGCGGGCGCGGCCGGTGGAGGCGCTGGGCGGCGAGTGCAGGTTCGTCACGCCGCCACTGGCGATCTACGACGCGGCGCGGAAGATCGACGGGCACTTCCTCGACCAGTTCGGCCGGGCGGCCGAGCACGACCTCGCCGACGAGCTGTTCGCCCAGGTACGTCCGGACTGGGTGGTGGCCGGCGCCGGGACGGGCGCCACCTCGGCCACCTTGGGCCGCTGGGCGCGGCACCACAGGGCGTCCGGCGCGCCTCGGGTGGCGGTGGCGGATCCGGAGAACTCCGCCTATTTCCCGGGATGGACGCTCGACGCGCACGACTACGCGACCGGGATGCCGTCGCGCGTCGAGGGCATCGGCAGGCCGCGCGTCGAGCCCGGGTTCCGGCCCGACCTGGTGGACCTGGTCGTCCCGGTGCCGGACGCGGCCGGGGTCGCGGCGGCGCGGCTGATCAGGCGGGTCACCGGGCTGCCCGTGGGCGGCTCGTCGGGCACCGCGCTGTGGGCGGCGCTGGAGCTGGTCGAGCGGATGCGGGCCAAGGGGGAGGGCGGCACGGTGGTCTCGGTGCTCGGTGACGCCTATGCCCGCCATCTCGCGACATATCACGACGATGGGTGGGCCGCTGGCAAGGGCCTCGACGTCGGGGCGTACGAGGAGGAGCTGCGCCGCCGCACGCTCTCCCCGGCGGACGACTGACGAGAGGACGGCGGCTGACGAGAGGACGGCGGCCGTCATCGGGTCAGCGGCGGTCGTCAGGTCAGCGGCCGTTGTCAGGTCAGGGGGTGGCTGACCCAGACGTTCGGCTCCACGTACACGGCGTGCCCGTGCGCCACGTCACAGTGCACCGGTACGAGCGCCCCCGGCACCTCCACCGGCCCCGGCCGGTCGAACGGCAGCCCCGTCCACTCCCGCCACTCCTCCAGCGTCCCCGCCACCACCATCGACCGGGGCGCGACCTTGACGATCCGCGCCCCCGCCCGTACGTGCACCCGCAGCCAGGCGTCGGACGGCAGCCCGTCCTCCCGCGTCCGGAACGCGTACTCGGACATCGGCGTGTGCGGCTCCAGGTGCTTCTGGGTGGGCCGCACCGGCGCCACCAGCTCCCGGAAGCCGAGCCGGGCCGCGTGGTCGCGCATGGCGGCGACCATGGCGGGCGACACGCCGGACCCGAGTAAGTCCCGCCGGACGGTGATCTCCAGCGCGGAGACGGCGTCCAGCATGACAGCGCTGTCCTGTGCGGAAGCGGCGTCGGGGGAAGCGGCGTCGGGGGAAGCAGCGTCGGGGGAAGCGGCGTCGGGGGAAGCGGCGTCGGGGGAAGCAGCGTCGGGGGAAGCAGCGTCGGGGGAAGCAGCGTCCGGAGAAACAGCTCCCCGCGCGGCGGAGCCGTTACGGGCGCGCCCCAGCCAGCCCCGCCGGATGACCCCGTCCCACCCGTCGTCCGGCAGCCCGTCGCCGCCCGACGGAAAGGGGATCATGCAGCCCCGGGCCGCCAGCCGCCCCGGCTCGCCGGAGTCGTCGGCGACCAGCACGTAGTCGGCGTACTCGGTGGCCGCGACGGGGTAGAACAGGTCGGCGATCGGGTCCTGGAACATGAACGTGCTCCACGAGTGCTCCATGTCCCAGAGCGCGGGCTCGAACGACGGACGCTCGGCGAGCGTGGTGATCCGGAGCGACATGTGGATCATTGTCACATTCCGGATGTTGAGTCTCATCCCATTTCGGATGGCCGCTGGATGGGCTGGTGCTCCGTCTTGAAGATCAGCGTCGTCTGCAGGTGGACGATCTCCGAGCGGTGCAGGAACTTCTCCAGCGCCAGCCGGTGCAGATGGTCGGCGTCCGCGACGGCCACGTGCACCAGGAAGTCCTCGGTGCCCGCCACGTGGAAGAGCGTGATCGTCTCCGGCAGTCCGAGCACGAACGAGCGCAGCGGGTCCACGATCTTGCTCGTGTGCGGCCGTACGCGCAGGGCGAGCAGCGCCTGGAGCGGGCGGCCGAGCTTGGCCGTGTCCACGACGGCGCGGAAGCCGGTGAGGACGCCACGGCGGCGCAGGGCGCGTACCCGTTCGAGTGCCGTGGAGGGTGCCACGCCGAGACGTTCGGCGAGATCCTTGTTGGGCAGCCGCGCGTCCTTCTGCAACTCGGCCAGGATCGCCAGATCGATCGAATCCAGTTCGGCGTTATGCATTATTACCGCCCTCCCATTCGGTGACCGTAGCCGTGCGCCGCAGCATTAGCCAATATTTCCGGCATGTGGAACATTGATGAGTTCACCAAGGCCGCCGACATCACCGTCGGTGAGCTGGCGGCGTACGTGGACCGGAGCCAGCGCGGCGACGCCCCCGTCGTCAGGCGGGAGCCGCCCCGCGAGCTGGCCGGGAGGCTGCGGCTCGGCGAGCTGATCGCCGACGGCGGGATGACGCCCGAGACGTACCGCGAGTTCCTGCGCACGTTCCTGGACGAGGGCACGAGGCTGCACCACCCCGCGTACATGGCGCACCAGAGCGCCTCGCCCGACTTCCCGGCCGCGCTGGCCGACTTCATTCATGGCGCCACGAACAACCCGATGGCCATCTACGAGATGGGCGCGGCGGCGGCGACGGTGGAGTTCGAGGTGCTCAGGTGGATGCTGGCCAAGGTGGGCTTCCCGCAGGGCGGCGGGGTGCTGACGCACGGCGGCTCACTGGCCAACCTCACCGCGCTGCTGGCGGCGCGGGCGCGGGTCGCGCCGCAGGCGTGGGAGGAGGGCGTGCCGGGCGATCTGGTGATCCTCGCGCCGCCGTCGGCGCACTACTCGGTGTCGCGGGCGGCCTCGATCCTCGGGCTCGGGCAGCGGGCGATGGTGCCGCTGGCGACGGACGACCTCGGCCGCATCGACATCACCCAGTTGCCTGATATTTCGGGGAAAAGGGTGATGGCGGTGGTCGCGGCGGCCTGCGCCACCGGGACCGGCCTGTACGACGACCTGCGCGCCATCGGCGAGTGGTGCCGCGAGCGGGACCTCTGGTTCCACGTGGACGGCGCCCACGGCGCCTCCGCCCTGCTCTCCGAGCGCCACGCGCCCCTGCTCGCCGGCATCGAGCTGGCCGACTCGGTCATCTGGGACGCGCACAAGATGCTCCGCACGTCCGCCCTGGCCGCCGCCGTGCTCGTGCGCAGGGAGGGCGACCTGGACGCGGCGTTCAAGCAGGAGGCCAGCTACCTGTTCTACGGCGACCAGGGCTTCGACCTCATCGGCCGTACGGTCGAGTGCACCAAGGCCGAGCTCGGGCTGAAGATCTTCCTCAACCTCGCCTGGCGCGGCGAGCGCGGCATGGGCGAGCACGTGGCCGGCCGGTACGCCACGGCCCACCGCTTCTGGGAGCTGGCCCGGCGCAGGGAGGGGTTCACGCTGCCGTACGAGCCGGAGAGCAACATCGTCTGCTTCCGGTACGGCGACGCCGACCACGCCGCGATCCGCGAACGGCTCATGGCGGACGGCTCCTTCTACCTGACCTCGACCGAGCTGAACGGCGTGCGCCACCTGCGTGTCACGGTCATGTCCCCGGCCACGGACGACGCCACCCTCGAACGCCTCCTCGACGCCGTGGAGGCCGGCTGGACGAGTTGATCACACCCAGCCGTCGAGCCCCGCCATGAAGTCCTCGAACAGATGCCGGTGGATGGTGTGCTCGGCCCCCGCCACCACCCGCACCTCGAACCCCTTCGCGCGCAGCGACTCCTGCGCCCAGAGCGGGACCAGGCCGCTGGGGTCGGCGGCCTGCACCAGCGACGGCACCACGGGCGCGGGCGTGAAGTCCAGGCCCGCGCTCTGCCCGAGCGAGACCGCCGTACGGGGGTCCCAGCACTTGACCATGTCCAGCTCGACGTCGACCTCCTCGGCGGGGAAGTCGGGGTGGGCGGCCACGACCTGCTCGCGGCTCAGCTCGTTGCTGAACCGCCCCTCCAGCACCGGGATCCGGAACACCGGGTCGGAGTAGATCGCCCGCTCGGGCAGCAGCCGGTCGACCGCGGCGGCCAGCGTCAGCCCGCCCAGCGAGTGGCCGATCGCCACCTCGGGCGCGGCCGGCACGGACGCCACCACCGCGTCGGCGAACAGCTCGACCGGGTACGAGTCGGCCCTCGGGCTCTGCCCGTGCCCGGGGAGGTCCACGGCCACGGCCCGGTACCCCTTGGCCGCGAGCGCGGGGCCGACCCGCCACCAGCAGCGCGAGTCGGCCATGATGCCGTGGATCAGCACCGCCACGCGGTCGCCGGTGCCCCATTCACGGGTGAAGAGCTGCATTGCCATACATGCCTATATAGCACCGCCGTCAGGCCGGCATATCGTCATCGATGGCTGTCGGCGGCGTGCGCTAGCGTCGCAGCATGACGGAACTCGACCCCAGACTCCGCGCCATCACGGACCTCAACGTGGCGGACGCGCGCGAGACAGGCGGCAGGCACGAGTACGACGGCACGATCCAGGATCTGTCCCCCGAAGGCGTGCGGGCCGGGCTGGCGCGGCTGGGCGAGGGCGCCGCCCCCGCCGACCCGTACGACTCCGCGCACCTGAGGGTTTTCGAGGACGGTCTGCGCACCCAGTACGGCGAGCTGGAGCTGCACCGGCGCAACCCGTTGCCGCACCTGGCCAACCTCGACCTGGCCTGCTACGACCGCGACTACGCCCCCGAGGCCGAGCGGGCCGCGGCCAAGGCCGCCCACCTGGCCCTCTGGCCGGAGGCGGTGGCGCACGCGATCGCCTCGCTCGACCGGCTCAGCGCGCCGGTCGCCAGGTCGCTGGCCGGAGTCATCTCCGGCCTGGCCACCGGGATCAGCGACGAGGCCGCGCTGGACGCCCACGGCCTGCTGGTCGCGCACGTCGAGCGGGCCGCCGCGGTCGGCGACCCCGACGCCGCGCTCGGCGGCGACGCGCTGGCCAAGCTGATGGGCGACAACGAGGGCCTGCCCGTCGACCTCGGCAGGCTGGCCGAGCGCGCCGACGCCGAGCGCGACCGGCTCATGTCCCTGCTGGCCGAGGCGTGCGCCAAGCTCGGCCGGGGCGGGGAGCAGCCGTTGCAGGTCGTACGCGACCTGGTCAGGCAGCACCCCGACGCCGACGGCGTGATCGAGGCGGCCAGGATCGGCACCGAGAAGGCCATCGCCTTCACCCGCGAGAAGGACCTGGTGCCCTACCACGACGGCGAGTGCCTGGTCGGCCTGGCGCCCGAGTCGCGCCGCTGGGGCATGGCCATGATGACGTGGAACTCTCCGGGCGAGCCCGAGGGCCCCTCCTGGTACCACATCACCCCGCCCGACCCGTCCTGGTCCGCGCAGGAGCAGGAGGAGTGGCTGGAGGTCTTCAGCGACACCACGCTGCCCGCGATCAACGTCCACGAGGTCGCCCCCGGCCACTTCTCGCACGGGCGGGCCCTGCGCCGCGCCGGGTCGGACGTGCGGCGGCTGCTGCAGTCCATGTCGTTCGCCGAAGGATGGGCGCACTACGGCGAGGAGCTGTGCGTGGAGGAGGGGTTCGAGGCGGACGACCCGCGCTTCGAGATCGGGGTGTGGATAGAGGCGCTGATCCGGGTCACCCGGCTGGCCTGCGCCGTGGGCGTGCACACCGGGCAGATGACCGTCGAGGAGGGCGCCAGGCGCTTCGCGTCCGACACGCACCTGACCGGGCCGGCGGCCCTGTCGGAGGCGCGGCGGGCCACGTTCGACCCCACGTACGGGCGCTACACCTGGGGCAAGTGGGTCATCATGGACCTGCGCGAGCAGGCCCGCAAGGAATGGGGAGCGGGCTTCACCCTGCGGCGTTTCCACAAGGCGCTGCTCGACCTCGGTTCGCCGCCCCTGGGCCTGGTCGGCGGCATCCTGTAAGCCTGTGCCCTGGTCGGGGGGCGTTCACCGATAGACTGGCAGGGCCGCATTCGCCGTTCCTGGGGGTCCTCTCGTTGTCTGCTGAGTTCGACACAGTGCTCGTGGTCGACTTCGGGGCGCAGTACGCGCAGTTGATCGCCAGGCGGGTGCGCGAGTGCCACGTCTACTCCGAGATCGTCCCCTCGACGATGCCCGTCGAGGAGATGCTGGCCAAGCGCCCCAAGGCGATCATCCTGTCCGGCGGCCCCTCGTCGGTCTACGCCGAGGGCGCCCCGGCCGTGCCCCACGGGCTGTTCGAGACGGGCGTGCCCACGTTCGGCATCTGCTACGGCTTCCAGGCCATGGCCCAGGCCCTCGGCGGCGAGGTCGCGCAGACCGGTGTGGCCGAATACGGCGGCACCGCCCTCGACGTGCTGACCGAGGGCGTCATCTTCGCCGGGCTGCCCGCCGCGCAGAAGGTCTGGATGTCCCACGGCGACAGCGTGGCCGCCGCGCCCGACGGCTTCACGGTGACCGCCTCCACCCACCAGACCCCGGTCGCCGCCTTCGAGCACGTCGGCCGCGGCCTCTACGGCGTGCAGTTCCACCCCGAGGTGCTCCACTCCGAGCACGGTCAGGCGGTGCTCAAGCACTTCCTCGACGCGGCCGGCTGCCGCCCGGCGTGGACCATGCTCAACATCGTCGAGGACGCCATCGAGGCCGTCCGCGAGCACGTCGGCGACGGCAGGGCCATCTGCGCGCTGTCGGGCGGAGTCGACTCCGCCGTGGCCGCCGCCATCGTCCAGCGCGCCATCGGCGACCGGCTGACCTGCGTCTTCGTCGACCACGGCCTGCTGCGCAAGGGCGAGGCCGAGCAGGTCGAGCGTGACTTCGTCCGCGCCACCGGCGTCAAGCTGCGCGTGGTCGACGCCGCCGACCGCTTCCTCAAGGCCCTCGAAGGCGTCAGCGACCCCGAGGAGAAGCGCAAGATCATCGGCCGCGAGTTCATCCGCGTCTTCGAGGACGAGCAGCGCGCCATCATGGCCGACGGCCCCGTCGACTTCCTGGTGCAGGGCACCCTCTACCCCGACGTCGTCGAGTCCGGCGGCGGCACCGGCACCGCCAACATCAAGTCCCACCACAACGTCGGCGGCCTGCCGGAAGACCTGCAGTTCAAGCTGGTGGAGCCGCTGCGGACGCTGTTCAAGGACGAGGTCCGGCGGGCCGGTGAGGAGCTCGGCCTGCCCTCGGCCATGGTCTGGCGCCAGCCGTTCCCCGGCCCCGGCCTCGGCATCCGCATCATCGGCGAGGTCACCCGCCCCCGCCTCGACCTGCTGCGTGAGGCCGACGCGATCGCCCGCGAGGAGCTCTCCCGCGCCGGCCTCGACCGCGACATCTGGCAGTGCCCGGTCGTCCTGCTGGCCGACGTCCGCTCGGTGGGCGTCCAGGGCGACGGCCGCACGTACGGGCACCCGGTCGTGCTCCGCCCGGTGACCTCCGAGGACGCCATGACGGCGGACTGGGCGCGGGTGCCGTGGGAGGTGCTGTCCCGCATCTCGACCCGCATCACCAACGAGGTGCGCGACGTCAACCGGGTGGTGCTCGACGTCACCAGCAAGCCCCCGGGCACCATCGAGTGGGAGTGACCCCGAAGCGAAGCGTCCTGTAACTACAGTGGATTTTTAGTTTGACGCGCCATGCTTACGTCAAACTAAAAATCCTTCGTAGGATTAGACTCGCCTCATGGTCTCGCGCGAAGAAACCCCTCGTGCACGGCTCTGGAGACGCGCGGCCGGCCAGTGCGGTTATTTCACGGCGGCTCAGGCGCTCGAAGACGGCTACTCCTACCAGTCCCAGCACTTCCAAGTTCGCAGGGGACACTGGACGCGCGTTCACCGCGGCGTCTACCGCTTCCAGGAGTTCACCGACCTGCCTTCTGGCGGGCAGGACCATCTGGTTCCGTGGATCTTGTGGAGTCATGGACGCGCGGTCGTGTCCCACGTGTCCGCGCTCGCTGTTCATGATCTGGGTATCGCCAATCCCGCCCAGATCCATCTGACGGTCCCGCCCGGGTTCCGTCAGCGACATGCCTCGGTGGTCCTTCACCGGGGGGAGCTGATGCCGGACGAGTTTCAAGATCATGAAGGGTTCCGGGTGACGACACCGGTTCGTGCCATCGCGGAGTCCGCCGCGGACGGAGTCGATCAGGATGTGATCGACTCCGCCGTCACGGATCTGCTCGATCGTGGCGCCGCAACCAGGAGGCAGCTCCTGCTGGCCGCCCAGCGAGCCGGTTCCCGGGCGGAGCTCGCCGTGGAGCGAGCTCTTCGTACGGAGTCCGGATGAGTCGCTACACGACCTCGGTGGATCTACGACGGGCCCTGGAGGCTCGTCTCAAGCGCCAGGCGGACGAGGGCGGGACGGACCTCGGTCGTCTGCGAAGGGTCGCGGTGTTCGATCGGCTCTCCGCCAGGCTGTCGGTCGTCGAACACCGCTGGGTGCTCAAGGGCGGGACTTCCTTGGAGTTCCGGCTGGGAGGGCGGGCGCGGGCCACCAAAGACCTGGATCTGGCACTCCGCGACGGCCCAGGTGATGGCGACACTCTCCGTGACGAACTGATCGAGACCTTGGCGGTCGATGTCGACCGTGATGGCTTCGTGTTCTCGCTCGGACGGCCCACGGCTTTGGACGCGGACGCCGCCGGTCGGCCTGGATGGCGCTTCTCCGTCGACAGCGCGCTCGGCGGCAAGACTTTCGCCCAGATCCGGCTGGACGTCGTGCTGCGCGACGCGGAGCTCGCGGCGACCGAGCGGATCCCGCTGCCAGGGGTCCTGGCCTTCGCCGACATACCGCCGCGAATGATGGACTCCGTTGACCGTCGTCAGCATTTCGCCGAGAAACTGCATGCCCTCACCCGCGACTACGACTCCCGGCCCAACACCAGGGTGAAGGACCTCGTCGATCTGGTCCTGCTGATCGAGGACGGTCTTCCCGCTGACCATGGGCTGTTGGAGGTGGTGCGGCACGTGTTCACGGTGCGAGCCACCCACGCGGTTCCTCACCTCGTGCCGGATCCGCCTCCGACCTGGAAGAACGACTACCCCAAGCTCGCCGAGAACCTGACGTGCGCAAGCCCGGACCTTGGCGGCGCGCTGGCTCTTCTTCGCGCGTTCTGGGCACGGGCGCTGTCGTGAGCGTGCCAAGGAGGATGAGGGCGTGAAACGGTCGCAACCCTTTGGGGGCGTCTCATGAAGAACGACCACCATGGGGAATGATTCGTAACAGAGGACCTATGGGAGGAAGGGTGCATCTATGCCTCAAGGGAACGCCGCCGTGCCAGAGTCGTCCAGGACGTCGTCCGACGCCCGAGCGATGACCGGCCAGGGTGTTCCTCCGGTCCCGCCGCACGAGATCCTCGACAAGATCGCGAGCAAGTGGGCGATCCAGATCGTGGTGGCCGCCGCCGGCGGCCCGGTCAAGTTCAGCGAGCTGGAGCGGCTCGTCGAGGGCATCAGCCGCCGCATGCTCACCCTCACCCTGCGCAACCTCGAACGTGACGGCCTGCTCGAACGCAAGGTGTACGCCACGGTCCCGCCCAAGGTCGAGTACACGGCGACGCCGATGGCGCTGGAGCTGCGCGAGGCGATGCTGACGCTGACCGACTGGTCGATCAGGCACAGCGCGTCCGTGGCGAGGGCCAGGGAGCTGTACGACGCCCGCCACACGGTCTAGATGATTGATGCCAAGGGGTCTGGATACAGTCAGTGATCGTAGGCGATCAGAGATCGCTTGATCGGTTGTCCGGTTTTGTCGTTGTGCCAGATCGCTGTGGTGAGCGCGAGGATGCGGGCCAGTACGCGGATGATGACGCCTGCTGGGGTACGGCCGCCGTGGCGTTCCAGGTTCAGCTGGCCCTTGAGCGTCTGGTTGATCGATTCGATGCTTTGCCGTAGAGGCTTGAACAATGCTGCCCCGGCCCGTTCGGGCTCGCCTCGGCGGGCCGGGCGTAGCAGGTGTATCTCGCGCTCGGTGAGGTCGCGTTCGAAGGCGCGGCCGTAGTACTGCCGGTCGGTGATGATCGTCTGGTGCGGGTGGGTGGCCAGCACGTCCGGTGCGGCCTGCAGCATGCCGCTCAGCACCTCGCGCTCGTCGGCCTTGGCGCCGGACAGGGCGAACAGTACCGGCAGCCCGCCCAGCGTGCACACCAGGTGCAGCCGCAGTCCCCAGAAGTAGCGGGAGTGGGAGGCGCAGTAGCCGTACTCGGCCCACCCGGCCAGCGCTGAGCGCCGGGCGGTCTGGGCCGAGCGGCCGCACTCCACCGGCGTGGAATCGGCCACCCACACATCATCGCTCCACAGCGAGGTGTCGGCTGCCAGCATCCGGATCACGTGCACCACCAGGCCACCAGCCTTGCGCAGCCGCCGGTTGTAGCCGGGCTGGCCGGGCAGGTGCGGGAACATGCCGCTCAGCTCGGCGCGGGCGTACCGCAGCCAGCGCCGCTCGGAGGTGAAGCCCAGCAGCACCGACAGCACCGCCAGCGTCACCAGCTCGGCGTCACCGAGCACAGGGGCGATTCCGACCTTCGGCCGCCACGGCGCCAACTGCGGCTGGGCCTTCAACGCATCATCGATCCGCACGTACAGTGCCGTTGCGAGGGTGTTCAGCTCGTTGGTCACACATCGAAGATGAGCGCCCTCGCCCTATCTCCGCAGCCACGCCTTGGCATCAATCATCTAGAGGGGCGTCTCCTCCTTCGGCACCGGCGGAACGGGAGGGCGGCGCCGCACCAGCCGTACAACGGAGGCGACCAGCAGCGGCACCAGCACCGCGCCGACGATGATGGGCGTGGCCATGTACCGGAAGTCCTGGGCGGAGATGTTGGCCAGGATGGCGAGCTGCTGCCCGGCCACGATCGCCGCCACGCCGACGACGTACCGGTTGCGCAGCGCGAGGGCCGCCAGCGCCACCACCAGATAGGACAGGTACGACCAGAACGCCCCCCGCCACAGCAGCCAGTCGTACTCGGACTCCAGGGCCGTGGTGAGCCACGTGCTGCCCACCTGGTGCAGCTCGGGTGACAGCGGCCGCAGCGAGAACACCCACCGCCCCTGGAAGTCGGGCACCTCGCCGGCGCCCACGTAGGTGTCGGCGTTCGGGCGCAGCGAGAAGCGGTAGGTGTCGCCGCCGAAGGCCGTCTGGTCCTCGAACAGCTTCCACGCGATCGCCCCCCTGCACAGCCGGGCGTCGATCACGATGGCGGGCTGCGAGACGAGCAGCCGTTTCCACAGGTCGAGGAGCTGGCCGGCGTGCGCGTCGGCCTGGGCCCAGCTGAAGTCGTCGCGCCAGATCAGCTCGTTGATCGTGTAGCAGGTGCCGCCCTCGCTCCACCTGGTCAGCGGCGCGACGGTGGACATGAGCGTCTTGTCCTGGTCGGTGAACAGCTCGGGATGATCCCGGTAGGCGACCGCGATGTCACCGAAGGCGGTGTGGTAGACGTACGTCTTCGACGGCGCCGCGATGCCGACCTGCGGAAAGATCAGGTTGTTGAGCAGCAGCGGGACGGCCGCCGCGACGGTGCCGACGAGCACGAGCCGCAGGCGCGTGTGGGAGACGATCAGCAGCAGCACGACGACGGCGATGCCCACGATGAGGAAGCCGTTGGCCCGGAAGAGCCCCAGCAGGGTCATCAGCAGGCCGAGCCAGAGCAGCCTGCGGGTGGTCACGGTCCGTTCGGCGGCCATGCCGGCGCAGGCGGCGGCCAGGGTGACCGCGCAGATCGTGAACGGCACGTCCTTCCACAGCGTGGTGGCGAACACGCCGACGGTCGGCGTCAGCGTGAGCAGCACCGCCACCACCGCCGTCGTCCTGCGCGGCGCGCCCATCGCCCCGAGCGAGCGCGCGAGGTAGGTCAGCGCCGCCGCCATGGCCGTGGTCTGCAGGAACGTGACCGCCCCGATGTCGCCCGTGGTGCTGTAGCTGAGCCACAGCAGCGAGTCGTAGAGCACCGAGTGGTCGCTGACCCAGGGGCCGGCGATGGTGTGGCTCAGGTACAGGACCGAGTCGCGGCTGAACAGCCCGGGGTAGAAGGCCGCCCACCAGCAGGCCAGGACGACCTGCATGGTGAGGAACATGGCGAACGGCGCCCAGCCGCGGCGCTTGGCGAAAACGATCTCCATGGCTCCGGTCCCGGGAGTCCGTCACCCCGTCAGGGGTAGCTCACCCCGGCTTCCATACCCTTCTTGCGGTAGAGCGTGGGCACCGTGACGAGATGGTATCCGCGTTTCTTCAGCTCCTTGACGATCGCCGGCATGGCCTTGACGGTCTGCGGGACCACGTCGTGCATGAGGATCACGCCGTTGGGCCTGGCCAGCCGGTACACGGCGGCCTTGATCTTCTTGACGTCACGCAGGCTCCAGTCAAGTGTCGTGCCCGTCCACAGGACCTGGGAGAGGTTCTCCGAGCCGACGATGTCCAGGACCTGGTCGTCGGTGGCCCCGTACGGCGGCCGGAACATCGTCGGCGCCCTGCCCGTCTGCTTCGTGATCAGCTCCTGGGTGACCTGGAGCTCGTCGACGAGCTCGCTCTCCAGCAGGCTGGGCGTCGAGGCGTGCGAATAGGTGTGGTTGCCGAGGGCGTGGCCCTCGGCGGGTTCCCCTTTGGC
>NZ_JAHKRL010000032.1 GCF_019396405.1 Nonomuraea rhizosphaerae
GCGGCCGCTCCCCCGGCGGCGGTCCGGGCCGTGCCCGGCACTCCGGGGACGACGCCGGCGAGGCCGAGGGCGCCGCCCACCAGGGCCAGCGCGCCCGCCGACAGTCCCACGGCCCATGCCCGCCGCGCCTTGACGCGGTGGCCGCGACGGCGGCGGTGCCCGGCGCGCCGCGCCCCACGGTTCTCGCCGGCACTGGACCGCTGTGCCCCACGGCTCTCGCCGGTGCTGGACCGTTCCGCCGCGTGTCGCCCCGAGATGTGCCCTTCCGACCGCCGCACGCCGTCCGCCCCCCTGGAACGTGACACCCTCGCGCAGGTGAGGGATTCCCCCCGATTGTGACAAGGAGCGGTAGATCAATTCAGTTGGATCGCCAACTTGCCCCGGTATGGGGCCGCGAGGGGCTTACGGCAGCGCCGCGATCAGCTCCCGTACGGGCTTACGGCAGTGCCGCGATCAGCTCTCGTACGGGCTTGCGCGCGCCCGTGTAGAACGGGATCTCGATCCGCGTGTGCTCGCGGGCCCGCGCCCCGCGCAGGTGACGCATCAGGTCCACGATCCGGTGCAGCTCGTCGGCCTCGAACGCGAGCATCCACTCGTAGTCGTTCAGCGCGAAGCACGCCACCGTGTTGGCCCGCACGTCCGGGTAGTCGCGCGCCATCTTCCCGTGCTCGGCCAGCATCGCCCGCCGCTCGCCGTCGTCGAGCAGGTACCACTCCAGCGACCGGACGAACGGGTAGACGCTGACGAACGCCCGCGGCTCCTCCTCGGCCAGGAACGCCGGGATGTGGGACTTGTTGAACTCGGCCGGCCGGTGCAGCGCCATCGCCGACCACACCGGCGTGCTGTGGCGGCCCAGCGTGGTGCGGCGGAAGCGGGAGTAGACGTCCTGGAGGTCCTCGGCCGTCGGCGCGTGCCACCAGAACATGTAGTCGGCGTCGGCGCGGAACCCCGCCACGTCGTAGAGCCCCCTGGTCACCACGTCCTTCAGCGCCGCCTGCTCCAGCAGCTCGGTGACCTCGCCCGCCATGCCGTCGCGGTCGTCGGGGGACGGCGTGGCCGCCTTGAACACCGACCACATCGTGTAGCGGATCACCTGGTTGAGATCGCGGGCCTTGGGCCGCGCTGCGCCGTCAGTCATGGTCCCATTCTCCGTCAGGCGAGAGGTGGTCCAGAATCCGGGCCGCCGCCGTACGTCCGGTGGAGACGCACGCGGGGATGCCCAGCCCGTCGTACGCGGCCCCGCACACCGCCAGCCCCGGCTCGACGGCCACGGCGGCGCGGATGCGGGCCACCCGGTCGAGGTGGCCGACGTTGTACTGCGGGAGCGCCCCGCCCCAGCGGGAGACCCGCGTGTCCACCGGCAGCCCGCGCGCCCCCATGACGCCGCCCATCTCGGCGGTGGCCAGGGAGACCAGCTCGGCGTCGTCGCGCTGGAGCACCTGCTCCTCGCCGATCCTGCCGATGGAGCAGCGTACGATCACCAGCTCGCGCGTCAGGTGCGGCCACTTGACCGAGCTGAACGTGACCGCCTTGACCGGCCGCCCCTCCACGGGCGGCACGAGGTAGCCGCTCTGGTCGGGCAGCGACCGGAAGGCGTGCAGCGGGTAGGCCAGCGTGACGATGGCCATGCTGGCGTAGTCGATCCTGGCCAGCTCGCCGGCCGCCTTGGGGACCTCGGCCCGCAGCAGCCTGCTCGCGGCGGGCCCTGGAAGGGCGACGATCACCGCGTCGGCGTCGACGATCTCGGGCCGGGGCACGGGGCCGGTCACGAGCCGCCAGCCGCCGGGGGTGCGCCGCAGCTCCCGTACGGTGACGCCGGTCCGGATGTTGGCGCCCGAGGCCTTGGCGACCGCCTCCGGCAGGCTGCCGATGCCCTTCCTGAGCGAGGTGAAGACGGGCCCGGCGTCGCGGGGCGCCTCGGCGGCGATCTGCCTGGCCGCCGACAGCAGCGAGCGCTCCGAGCGGGCCGCCTCGGCGACCCGGGGCATCGTGGCCTCCAGCGACAGCATGTCGGCGCGGCCCGCGTACACGCCGCCGAGCAGCGGCTCGACCAGCCGGTCGAGCACCTCGCCGCCCATGCGGGCCCTGACGTACGCGGCCACGGAGACGTCGGTGCGCACGAGCGTCGCGGGCAGGATCTGGTCCAGTGGCACCCGGGCCAGGCCGCCGGGCGAGACGATGCCCGACCTGGCCAGCTCGGTGAGGTCGGCGGGCACGCCCATGACCTGGCTCCTGGGCATCGGCCGCAGCGCGCCCCTGGTGTGGACGGCCGCGCGGGTGGTGCCGGGGTCCATCAGGTCGTCGCCGAGCCCGGCGGCCTTGGCCAGGTCTTTTCCCTCGGGCCGTCTGGCCAGCATGGACTCGGCGCCGGCGTCCACGGTGACGCCCGCCACCTCGGAGGCCAGCAGTTTGCCGCCGATGCGGGGGCTGCTCTCCAGCACGGTCACGTCGACGCGCTCGCCCGCGCTCCGCCCGAGGTGCCACGCGGCGGCCAGCCCTGAGATGCCGCCCCCGACGACGACCACGTGCGCCCGTTTACCTGCCACGCCACCCGACGCTACCGCCTCATGGGCTCGATCGGCTGTCCGGGGCCGGACAAGGTCACGGCCTCCTTGAGAGATCACGTGATCTGACCGTGACACCCGCCGTCAAACCAGGTCGAGCCGCCGTCCGTCTTACGGGCATGGAGAGATTCCGGTACGGCGCAGCGCTCACCGCCGTCTGCGTGACCCTGCTCTTGGCGGGCTGCGGCGGAGGCGGCGAGTCCATGTCAGGCGCGGCCGCCCCGGCCGCCGCTCCCGAGATGGCGGACGGCCAGAGCCGGGCCGCGGCCGACCAGGCCACGGACTCGGACGCCGCCAGGACCCAGGCGGTGCCCCAGGAGGCCAAGTCCGACAATCTGGCCTCGAAGGTCAAGGTGGTCCAGCAGGACCGCCAGGTCATCTACACCGCCAGCATGACCGTGCGGGCCAAGGAGGTCACCGGGGCGGGGCTGCAGGCCAAGCAGATCGTCACCGCGGCCGGCGGCTACCTGTCCAAGGAGGAGTCGAACTCGGCCGAGGGCAGCGAGGCCTCCGCCATGCTGGAGTTCAAGATCCCGCCCGCCCGCTACAACGAGGTGCTCGCCGCGCTCGGCAAGAACCTGGGCAAGCAGCTCTCGGTCCAGCAGGGCACCCAGGACGTCACCATGCAGGTCGCCGACGTCAACAGCCGGCTGAAGTCGGCGCAGGAGTCGCTGGAGTCGCTGCGCACGCTGCTGAAGAAGGCCGACACGATCGGCCAGGTGCTGCAGGTGGAGCGGGAGATCTCCACCCGTGAGGCCGACCTGGAGTCGCTGCAGGCCCAGCAGAAGGAGCTGGCCGCCCAGACCGGCATGGCCACGCTGACGCTGCGGCTGGTCGGGCCCGTCACGGTCGTGGAGGAGCCGTCGGACGAGCCGGCCGGCTTCGTCGGCGGCCTGAAGACGGGCTGGGAGGCGCTGGTGTCGTTCGCCAAGGTCGCCGCCACGGTGATCGGCGTCCTGCTGCCGTGGCTGGCCATGGCGGTCCCGCTGGTCGCGCTGGTGGTCTTCCTGGCCCGCCGCCGTCGTCCGGCCGTCGTCCCGCCCGACCCGGCGGAGACTCAGGCGTCGTGAGCCAGGCCCTCGTGCACCAGGTCGGTCAGCCGCTTGAGCTGGTCGGGGTCGGTCGAGGGCAGCACGCCGTGGCCGAGGTTGAACACGTGGCCCTCGGCCGCCGCCCCCCTGCGCAGCACCTCGCGGGCCTTGCGCTCGACGACCTCCCACGGGGCCAGCAGGATGGCCGGGTCGAGGTTGCCCTGCAACGCCTTGCCCGGCCCGACCCGGCGGGCCGCCTCGTCGAGCGGCACCCGCCAGTCGACGCCCACCACGTCGGCCCCCGCCTCGCCGAGCACGCCGAGCAGCTCGCCGGTGCCGACGCCGAAGTGGATGCGCGGCACGCCGAGGCCGGCCAGGCCGTCGAAGATGCGGCGGGTGTGGGGCAGGACGAACTCCCGGTAGTCGCCGGGCGCCACCGCCCCCACCCACGAGTCGAACAGCTGGATCGCCGAGGCCCCGGCCCGCACCTGGATGAGCAGGTGCTCCAGCACGATGCCGCTGAGCCGCTCCATCAGCGCGTGCCAGAGCGCGGGCTCGCCGTACATCATGGCCTTGGTGCGGTCGTGGTTCTTCGACGGGCCGCCCTCGATCAGGTACGAGCCGAGCGTGAACGGCGCGCCCGCGAAGCCGATCAGCGGCGTCGCGCCCAGCTCGCCGGTCAGCGCCTGGATCGCCTCGCTCACGTAGGACACGTCGCCGGGCTCCAGCGGGCGCAGCGTCGCGACCCCGGCAGCGTCGCGGATCGGGTCGGCCACGACCGGGCCGACGCCGGGCTTGATGTCGAGGTCGACGCCGATGGCCTTGAGCGGCACGACGATGTCGCTGAAGAAGACGGCCGCGTCGACCCCGTAGCGGCGGACCGGCTGCATGGTGATCTCGACGATGAGGTCGGGCGTCGCGCACGCGGTGAGCATCGGGACGCCCTCGCGGACCTTCAGGTATTCGGGCAGCGAGCGCCCGGCCTGCCGCATGTACCAGACCGGGGTGTGCGGGACGGGCTCACGGCGGCAGGCCCGCAGGAAGGCCGAGCCGGACGTGAGGCCGGGGACGGGGCCAGGGACAGGGCCGGAGACGGGGTCGGCGAGATTCACCCTTCAAGGGTCCCATGACCTCGGCCTGCTCCGGCCACGGCAACAACGTGTCGGAAAAGTATGCATTGGACGACCAAAATCATGATCAGATAGCAGGATGGATGTTTACCGGCCGGCTCGGCATCGGCGCCCCGCACGGGTCGAACACACCCCATGGAAGAGCAGAAAGCCGGTCCTGTCTGGATCAAATGTTCGCCAAGCCACCGCGCGGCATCGATTCAGCATCCACTTTCGGGACACGCCGAGCGCGTTGCGCGGAATTGTCAGCGCGGCGTGCCAACGTCGGAGCCACGACCCGAAGAAAGGCCCCGGTTCAATGACTGGTGCGATGACCGCGTTGTGGAGTTCCGCAGAACGCCGCAGTGAGCGCTGCGCTGGCTGCGATGCTGAGCGGCAGTTCGAGCAGCCGCCGTGCCCTGACGGGCACGGGGCGGGTGAGTGCCCCGAGTGGGCCTGCCAGGAGTGCGGCCACGCGATCACCCTCGGCTTCGTGGCCGGGGACCACGCGCCCACCCGTGTGCCGGCCGGCTCGCTGGTTACGGCCTCGGTTTGATCGCCAACCATGAGCACCCCCGTGGTCCCCTTCCGCCCCTCCTCGACCTACGCTTCGGCTATGACCATCGGTGAGCTGCCACCGGCCCCCGCCCCCTTCAGGCGAGCGGTCGAGAGCCTGCGGCAGGCCGAGGTCAGGCCGGAGATCGAGCTCGAGGACCTGCCCGCCCCCCAGCGGCTGGCCCCGTTCTCGGCCGCCATCGGCGCCTCCGTCTACAGCGCCGCCGAAGGCGGCCAGGGCGACGACGAGGAGCTGGCGGTCGGCAGGCTGATCCTCCTGTACGACCCCGACGGCCAGCGCGGCTGGGAGGGGCCGTTCCGGCTCGTGGCCTACGTGCGCGCCGACATGGAGCCGGAGATCACCTCCGACCCGCTGCTCGGCCCGGTCGCGTGGAGCTGGCTGACCGAAGCGCTTGAGGCTCATGACGCCGAATACTCCGCCGCTGGCGGTACCGTGACAAGAGCCGTGTCCGAGGGCTTCGGCAACAAGGCCGAAGACCCGGTCAGCACCGAACTGGAGTTGAGGGCGTCCTGGTCGCCCGCGCATGAGGATCTCTCCGGCCATGTCGCCGCCTGGTGCGACCTCATGTGCCTGGCGGCGGGAATCCCGCCGCTTCCTCCCGACGTGGCCGCCATGCCGCGCCGACGTGAAGATCCGGAGAGTGACCGTACGAAGTGAGGGCACCAGTCAATACAGCACAAGCGTCATGAGAGCGGTGATCTCATGACAGAAGAGCGGACCGTCATCCCCCTGCTGGAGCCGCGTGAGGGCATCCCGGCGGTCGTCGCCGACGCCGATTCCCTGGCGGGCACCGTGGCGGCGTTCGCGAGCGGCACCGGTCCCGTGGCGGTCGACGCCGAGCGGGCCTCGGGCTACCGCTACGGCAATCGCGCCTACCTGGTGCAGCTGCGCCGGGCCGGCGCGGGCACCGCGCTGATCGACCCGATGGGCTGCCCCGACCTGTCCGCGCTGGACGAGGCCGTCTCCGGCGCGGAGATCGTGCTGCACGCCGCGTCACAGGACCTGCCGTGCCTGCTGGAGGTGGGGTTCAGGCCGCGCTCCATGTTCGACACCGAGCTGGCCGGGCGGCTGCTCGGCTACGAGCGGGTCGGGCTCGGCACGATGGTCGAGACCGTCCTGGGGCTGCGGCTGGAGAAGGGCCACTCGGCGGCGGACTGGTCGACCAGGCCGCTGCCCGAAGACTGGCTGCGCTACGCCGCGCTCGACGTCGAGGTGCTGGTCGAGCTCCGCGACGTGCTCCACGCCGAGCTGAGCGAGAGCGGGAAGCTGGAGTGGGCGCGCGAGGAGTTCGCCGCCGTGCTCAACACCCCGCCGCCGATGCCGCGCTCCGACCCGTGGCGGCGTACGTCGGGCATCCACAAGGTGCGCAACACGCGCGCGCTGGCGATCGTGCGGGAGCTGTGGACCATGCGCGACCGCATCGCCCGCGAGAGCGACCTGGCGCCCGGCCGGGTGCTGCCCGACTCGGCGATCGTCTCGGCGGCGCTGGAGGTGCCGCGCACCAAGAAGGCACTCACCGAGATCACGGCGTTCACCGGGCGCAGCGCGCGCCGGCACATGAGCGACTGGCTGGCGGCGGTGAGCAGGGCGCGCGGGCTGCCGGAGTCGCAGCTCCCGCAGCCGAGCACGCCCGGCGACGGGCCGCCCCCGGCCAACCGCTGGGCCGACCGCGACCCCGCCGCGGCCAAACGGCTGGCCGCCGCCCGCGCGGTCGTGGCCGCGCTCGCCGACGAGCACCGCATGCCGACCGAGAACCTGTTGCAGCCCGACGCCGTGCGCAGGCTCACCTGGGAGCCACCCGAGGAGATCACCGACGAGAGCGTGACGGCCCGCCTGCGCAAGCTCGGCGCACGCGAGTGGCAGCTCTCCCTGACCGTCCGTCCGCTCGCCAAGGCGCTGGCCCGGCTGGAGGCGAAAGGCGAGCTCTAGGCACGTCTACGGGTGATGTCCACTTGACGCCCCTGCGCAGGCAGTCGTACCGTTCGGGAAAGCGCTTTCCGTGAAAGGATCCCCATGAGCGTGCGCACGATCGGCGTCGTGATGAACGGCGTCACGGGCCGGATGGGCTACCGCCAGCATCTGGTCCGGTCGGTCCTGGCCATCAACGAGCAGGGCGGCGTGGCGCTCTCCGACGGCAGCCGGGTCAAGCTCAGGCCGGTCCTGGTGGGCAGGAACACGGAAAAGCTTGCCCACATTGCAGCAACCCACCACATTTCCCACTACACAACTGATTTGGCCGCAGCACTCGCCGAATCCGACAATGTGCTGTATTTCGACGCCCAAGTCACGGGCGCCCGGGTGAAAGCGGTGCTGCGGGCCATCGAGGCGGGCAAGCACATTTACGTCGAGAAACCCACGGCCGAGTCCGTTCGGGAGGCTGTCGCGCTCGCTGACGCCGCCAAGGCCAAAGGGGTCAAGAACGGTGTTGTACAGGACAAACTCTTCCTTCCGGGACTGCTCAAGCTGAAGCGGCTCATCGACGGCGGCTTCTTCGGCCAGATCCTCTCGGTGCGCGGCGAGTTCGGCTACTGGGTGTTCGAGGGCGACTGGCAGGAGGCGCAGCGGCCGTCCTGGAACTACCGGGCCGAGGACGGCGGCGGGATCGTGCTGGACATGTTCCCGCACTGGCACTACGTCATGGAGAACCTGTTCGGCCGCGTCCGCTCCGTCTACGCCAAGGCCGTCACGCACATCCCCACGCGGGTGGACGAGGACGGCAAGGAGTACGCGGCCACCGCCGACGACGCCGCGTACGGGATCTTCGAGCTGGAGGGCGGCATCGTCGCCCAGATCAACTCGTCCTGGACCGTACGCGTCAACCGGGACGAACTCGTGGAGTTCCAGGTGGACGGGACGCTCGGCAGCGCGGTCGCCGGGCTGCGCGACTGCCGCTTCCAGCACCGCGCCGCCACCCCCAAGCCCGTCTGGAACCCCGACCTGCCCGCCACCGCCCGCTTCCGCGACGGGTGGCAGGAGGTGCCGGACAACGTCGAGTTCGACAATGGGTTCAAGGTGCAGTGGGAGGCGTTCGTGCGGCACGTGTGCGAGGACGCGCCGTTCCCGAACGACTTCGCGTCGGGGGCGCGCGGGGTGCAGCTCGCCGAGCTGGGGCTGCGCTCGTCGGCCGAGGGCCGCCGGATCGAGGTGCCGCGGCCGTGAACATCGCCCTCCCCGGCGGCACCTACACCCTGCGCGAGCCGGTGACCTGGCCCGCCGTCACCGGCCCGGCCACGAGCCGGGTCGTGTACGCGGCCGCGCACGTGGTGGCCGACCCGCTCGGGGACAACACGCCCGGCTCCCCCGCCGCCGTCGACTGGGACGCCACGCTGCGCTTCCGCAGGCACCTGTGGGCGCACGGGCTGCGCGTCGCCGACGCCATGGACACGGCCCAGCGGAACATGGGCCTGGACTGGGCCGCCACCCGCGAGCTCATCCGCCTGACGGCCGCCGAGGCCGCCACGTCGGGCGACCCGGCCGCGCTGGTGTCGTGCGGCGCGGGCACCGACCACGCGCCCGACGCCGCCGACCTGCGCTCGATCACGGCCGCGTACGCCGAGCAGATGGAGACCGTGCAGGCCGCCGGCGCCGGGGTGATCGTCATGGCGTCGCGGCAGCTCGCCCGGACCGCCACGGGGCCCAAGGACTACCACGAGGTGTACGGGCAGCTGCTCGGCCTCGCCGAACGGCCGGTGATCCTGCACTGGCTCGGCGAGATGTTCGACCCCCGGCTCGCCGGGTACTGGGGCTCACCCGACGTCGCCGCGGCCACCTCGTCGTTCCTGGAGCTGGTCCACGCGCACGCCTCGAAGGTCGACGGGGTGAAGGTGTCGCTGCTGGACGAGGAGCACGAGGTGGGGCTGCGGGCCGCGCTGCCCGGCGGGGTGCGGCTGTACACCGGGGACGACTTCAACTACCCGTCGCTGATCAGGTCGGGGTCGCACGCGCTGCTGGGGGTCTTCGACGCGATCGCGCCGGCGGCGGCCGCGGCGCTGCGGGCGCTGGACGCGGCCGAGGCCGGCGAGGACGCCGCCCGAAATTTCGCACTTTACGATG
>NZ_JAHKRL010000306.1 GCF_019396405.1 Nonomuraea rhizosphaerae
CTCCGTGCGGCGCCTGCGCGCCGGTGAGCGGCTCGATCTGACCGACGGCGCCGGCGGCGTCGCCGAGTGCGTCGTGCGCGAGGCGCTGAAGGACGCGCTCAGGCTCGACGTGCTCGGCCGATACGAGGTGCCGCCGCCGTCCCCCCGGCTGGTCGTGGTCCAGGGGCTGCCCAAGGGCGACCGGGGCGAGCTGGCCGTCGAGATGATGACCGAGGCCGGCGTGGACGTGATCGTGCCCTGGGCGGCCTCGCGCAGCATCACCCAGTGGAAGGGCGAGCGGGCGGCCAAGGCGCTGGCCAGGTGGCGTTCGACGGCGCGTGAGGCGGGCAAGCAGGCCCGCCGCTTCCACCTGCCGGAGGTGGCCGGGCCTGTCTCCACGTCCGGTGTCGGGGCGCTGCTGGCCGGGGCGGCGCTCGGGCTGGTGCTGCACGAGGAGGCCGCCGAGCCGCTGACCGGCGTGGAACTGCCCGCCGGAGGCGACATCGTCGTCGTGGTGGGGCCCGAGGGCGGGGTGTCGGACGGGGAACTGGCCGCGTTCAGGGCGGCGAAGGCGGTGCCGGTGCTGCTCGGGCCCACGGTGCTGCGCACCTCGACGGCCGGGGTGGCGGCGGCGTCGGTGCTGCTGGCCCGTACCGGCCGCTGGTAGTCAACGGCCGCCGCTGGTGGCTGACCGCGAGTGCTGGTGGCTGACCGCGGCCGCTGGTGGCTAACTGGGGGTGGCTGAGGCGACGGTGTCGCCGAGCGGGCTGGCGAACGTGTTCGGCG
Organism: Nonomuraea rhizosphaerae; assembly: GCF_019396405.1. Taxonomy (GTDB): domain Bacteria; phylum Actinomycetota; class Actinomycetes; order Streptosporangiales; family Streptosporangiaceae; genus Nonomuraea; species Nonomuraea rhizosphaerae. Next base: position 766 of record NZ_JAHKRL010000306.1, read on the forward strand.
TGGCGTCGGCGCCCTCGTCCGGCGGGCACTCCTCGGCCGGGCAGGTGGTGGTGGCCGTCGTGCTCGGCTCCGAGAGCGACGATGACGGGGTCGGCGTCGGCGTGGACGTCGCCTCGGAGGGACAGTCGTCCGGCGGCGGCTGCTCCTCGGCGGGCGTCGGGCACGTCGTGGCCGGCGTGGGCGTCGGCGTCGCCCTGGGCGTCGGCTTGCTGGTGGACCTCGCGGTCTCGGTGGGCGGCGCCGGCTCGGACGTGGACGGAACGGGCACCACGACGACCGGAGGATCGGCGGACGCGTTCTGCCTGGGCGGCGAGTTCGGGCGGCTGGTCGAGGAGTTGGCGGGCGGCTTGGTCGGCGTGGAGTTCTCGACCGGCGTGACCACCTCGGTCACCCGCTGGCGCAGCTCCGGGACGACCATCACGATCGTGCCCGCCACCAGCAGGGCGCTGGCCGCGGCCGCGCCCGCGCGCCACCAGAACAGGTTGCGCACCCCGCGCCGCTCGATGCGGGCACGGATGATCTCCAATCCCTCCGGCGAGGGCACGACCGTGTCCGCCTCCGCGCGGAGCACACGGCGCAGGACGTCGCCGTACTCGTCGGGGGACTGGGTCATGACATTTTCTCCAGGACGGATCGCAAGGCGGCCATGCCACGAGCCGTGTGGCTCTTGACCGCGCCCTTGCTGATGCCCATGGCGTGGGCGATCTCAGCCTCGGACAGATCACCGTAGTAGCGAAGGACGAGGGCCTCTCTCTGACGTGTTGGCAGGGACCTTAGCGCTTCGATGACGGCTGAGCGCTCGAGCTCGCCGATCGCGCCGTTCTCGGCGCTCGGAGCGTCGGGCAGGCCCTTGGGCGCGTACTTCTCGACGACCGCGCGGTGACGCAGCACGGAACGGGACCGGTTGACGACAGATTGCCGCAGGTAGGCGAGTGCTTTGTCGGGATCGCGCAGTCTGCGCCAGGCGCCATGGATGGCGACGAACGCGTCCTGCACGACTTCCTCGGCGGTCGCTATGTCACGGACGAGCAACACAGCGAGACGCACCAATGACCGAAAGTGCGCGCTGTAGAGCGCGGTCACGGCCATGTCGGCGTCCCACCCGACCGGCACCGCCCCCAACGACCTGTCGGCCAGGAGGGTTTCGGTGGTCACATCATTGGGACGCGCGGCCTTCCCAGAGGGTTTACGCTCTTGCGGTTCCTTAGGGGGCATTACCCAGTCGTGTCCTCGCCAGGTGGCCTCGCCCGACCCTGAATCGTCCTATTTTGCTGAAGTGTCGCACACTAACCCTAACTGCGAGGATCTTCGAACGCACGGCACGGCGGATTACCGATTCGCAACAGACGCTCAGGGTCGCCCGCCCCCCGGCGCTCGGGCTTAGCATCGAAACCAGCATGCGGCCACCCGAGTCCCCCGACAGAGCCGATCGCCCATCACGAAGTGAGCGGCTCAAGGACGTGGCGGCCATCGTGACACCGCTTTGGACGTTTTTAGGGGCTATTGCGGCCTCAGTGGCGGGGAAGCACAACGGAGTCGTCGCCGTGCTCGCCGGGGTCGGCGTGGCCGTGAGCGCGCTCGTCGTGGCCGCCACGTGGGGCGTCCGGCTCGGCCCGGTGGGGAAGGCCGTCGGCTGGCTCCGTACATCGCTGAGGGCGTTCTTCTCCTGGCTCTGGCGCATTTTCGGCCCACTCAGGCCGCGGTGGACGGCCGTCGCGCGGGGCGCCCGGGTGGCGGGCCCGTACGCGTTCGGCCTCGCCGCCGGGATGCTCGCGGTCACGCTCGTACGGCCGATCCTGCCGGTCGCCGTCGGCTGGGCCACCTCCAGGCCCTGCGACCACCCGCTGGAGCTGCGCGTGCTCAGCGCGGCCGAGAACGTGGCCGCGCTGACCGACGCGGGGCTGCGCTACGCGCGCGAGAGCGCCGACCTGCGCGGCTGTCCCTCGGTACGGCTCTCCGTCTCGCCGCAGCCGCCGATCGCCACCATGGGCAGATCGGTGAAAGGGTGGACCAACCTGCCCTCCAATGACGGCGAGGCCTACGTGAGCGGCCTGATCGCCATCCATCCCGACATCCTGATCGCCTCCAGCGCCGACACCGAGGCCTATCTCCGCAGGGCCTTCCACAATCTCTCGTCGGTCGAGTTCCACTCGATGGCGCCGGTGGCCTCCTCCGCCCTGGTCGTCGCGTTCACGGAGCGGCTGGAAGCGGCACTGGACCACCAGAAGTCCGCACCGGACACCCTGCCGGCCATGGAGGAATGGCTCGGGAGCGCCGGGGCGCCGCTGGCCAGGCCGCGCGCCGACCTGTCGGAGATCGGGCTCGTCGCGAGCACCGCGCTCTACGGCGCCGACTCCACGCAGGACGTCAGGAAGGAGATGGCCTACACCCCGCCCGGCCTGCCGCTGTCCGACGCCGCCAGGCTCGTGTGCGAGCGCCCCAAGGGCGAGAAGCTCGCCATGATCGTGCCGGAGCACCTCTTCCGCGCGTCCGACGTCCCCGGCCTCTGCCCGTCGGGGGCGCCCGCGGAGAAGCTGACCATGCACCCGCTCGACGACCTGCCCTCGCTCAGCTACCGGTACGTCCGGCTGAGATGGGCCGGTCAGTGGAGTGCCCGGCGCGACGGGGCGGTGAGCGCGTTCCACGACTGGCTCGCCCAGGACGGGCTCACCCGCTACGGCTACCGCGACGCGGAAGGCGTCAACGACCTCGGCGACCTGCCGCTCGGCACGACCCACACCCCGCAGGCGCCCCCCGCCGCGACACCTTCCGCCGAGCCGGCCGACCGGATCGAGCGGCTGATGGACCGCCTCGCCGAGGCCCATCCCATGACGTCCCTGCTGTTGCTGGTCGACAGGTCCGGCTCGATGAGCCACGGGATCGGCAGCACCGTCCCGATGGAGAAGGCTCGTTCGGCGGCCGGCACCCTGCTCGGGCGGCTGCACGACAAGCGCGACGACGTCGGGCTGGTCACCTTCTCCGCCCCTCATGGGCTCGGCGAGATCGTCACGACGATCGACGGCGTCACCGGAGGGCTGCCGAACCTGACCGCGGAAGGCCGCGACGCTCCCCTGGCGGACGTGCTGAAGCAGGCCGTACCCCTGCTCCAGGGCAAGAACAACCCTCTGATCGTCATGCTGACCGACGGCGGGACCAGGACGGGCGACGTCGGCGGGGCGGTGTCCGCGCTGGGACAGGTCCATGGGCTCAGGGTCCGGCTGCTGCTCACCGGCGCGCAGTCGTGCGAGGCCCCCCACCTCGAGAAGCTGCGTGACGCCGCGCCCGATCTCACGTGCGTGCCCGTCGACGGGGCGACGGACGCGGAGCGGGCCCGGCAGGTGGACGAGGAGCTGACGCGACTGTGGCGGAAGCTCCTGTGACCGCGCGCGGATGGCGGGCCGTGGCGGTAGGGGCCGCCGCGGGGATCCTGCTCGCGCTCGGCGTGCCCGCGGCGCTGAACAGGCTGAGCGAGGAGGAGTGCAAGGACGACGGCAAGCTGAAGATCGCCACCGGTGACGACGTGAGCGTCGGCGGCGAGCGCAGGCGCATCATCGAGAGCTGGGGGAAGACCCAGATGATCGAGATCTCCAAGGTGGCCGACCTCAAGCACGCCGAGATGCTGGCCGCCGCCCAGGCCGCCCCCTGCCAGGCGTACGACCTGCTGATCATCGACAGCGCCGTGACGCCCGAGTTCGCCGCCGCCGGGCTGCTCCACGAGATCGACCCCGGCGACGTCCCCGGCGGCCTGGTGCCGGAGGCGAGCGCCAGCGGCGCCTGGGAGGGCAGGCAGTACGCGCTGCCGTTCGCGCTCGACGTCGGCCTCCTCTACCGCAGGAAGGAGCAGTCGCGGCCGGCGGACTGGCAGGACCTCTGGGAGCGGACGCGCGCCACCGCGATCGACCCCGCCAAGGACGTCTACCTGGCCCAGCTCGACGACTTCGAGGGCGGCACCGTGGGGCTGCTCGAACTGCTCAGAGCCTACGGAGCCGAGGTGGTGGACGACGACGGCGAGATCGTGCTCGACCGGCCGGAGAACCTCGGCAACGCGCGTACCGCGCTGTGGCGCCTCTGGTGGGAGAACCAGCGGGGCACCATGAGCGGATCATGGTCGGCCAAGGAGGAGGAGAGCCTGATGGCCTTCGCCGAGGGGAAGGCCCCCTACCTGCGCCACTGGCCGTACGCGGCCCTGCAGCTGATCAGCAGGGGCGACCCGGACTTCCACGTGTCCGAGCTGCCCGGCCCCGCCACGCTCGGCGGCTCGAACCTCGCCGTCACCGCCGGGTCCACCAAGTACGACGCCGCCGTCAAGCTGATGCGCCACCTCCTCACCCCGCAGAACCAGGGAGTCCTGTTCGCGTGCGGCGGATACGCGCCCGTGCTCACCGCCGCCTACACGAAGGTGTCCACCTGCCCCCACGGCGGAGAGGACGGGACGCCACCGACGCGCCCGCAGCTCCAGGAACTCGCGGACGCCGTCCGCGACACCCTGAAGGGCCACCGGGCCGCGCGGCCCAAGCTGGCGCACTACAGCCGCTTCAGCGACGTCTTCAGAAGGTGCGTCACGAAGTACGTCCTCGCCGACGACCCGCCGGCCGAGGACGGCATCAGGACGATCGCCCGCGAACTGCGGGTCGCCGCGCTGGGAAAGATCGAGGCCGACCCGCCCTGTGGGTAGGGTGCTGCTGTGAGCGATTGCCTCTTCTGCAAGATCGTGGCCAAGGAGATCCCCGCCGAAGTCGTCTACGAGTCCGGCAGGACGCTGGCCTTCCGCGACCTCAACCCGCAGGCTCCGACGCACGTGCTGGTCATCCCCAAGGACCACCACGCCGACGCCGCCGCGCTCGCCGACGCCGGTGACGACCTGGCCGGCGAGGTGCTGAAGTCCGCCCAGGAGGTCGCGACCATCGACGGCGTGTCCGAGGACGGCTACCGGATCGTGTTCAACACCGGGGCCGCCGCCGGGCAGACGGTCTTCCACGTGCACGCCCACGTGCTCGGCGGGCGTGGCCTGACCTGGCCGCCGGGGTAGTTCCGGCGCGTTGATATTGGCGCGAGCAATCGGCCTGGTCCCGGCTACGATGGGCACAGAAGTACACCCGATGAGACCGGGAGGCATCAGGCCGCGGGCCTGCCCATGTCCGAACTACACGAATCCCGCCGAACGGCACCTCCCTCGCGCACTCAAGCCAAGGTGCTGATTCCGGACGAATATCCCATGGTCAGCCTCCTCGGCTCCCGTGACGAGCTGCTGCGCGTCATCGAGGGCGCCTTCAGGGCCGACATCCACGTGCGTGGCAACGAGATCACCGTCACCGGCAGCCCCGACGAGAGCAGTGCCGTCGTGCGCCTGTTCGAGGAGCTGGTGGAGGTGCTGCGCAGCGGCGGCGAGCTCACGGCCGACGCCGTCGAGCGGAGCATCGCCATGCTGCGCATGACCTCCGAGCGGCCGGCCGAGGTGCTGTCGCTCGACATCCTGTCCTCGCGCGGCCGCACGATCCGCCCCAAGACCGTCAACCAGAAGCGCTACGTCGACGCGATCGACAAGCACACGGTCGTGTTCGGCATCGGTCCCGCGGGCACCGGCAAGACCTATCTCGCCATGGCCAAGGCCGTGCGCGCGCTGCAGGAGAAGCGGGTCAACCGCATCATCCTGACGCGTCCGGCGGTGGAGGCCGGGGAGCGGCTCGGGTTCCTGCCGGGCACCCTGTACGAGAAGATCGACCCGTACCTGCGCCCCCTGTACGACGCGCTGCACGACATGGTCGACCCCGACTCGATCCCGAAGCTGATGGCGGCGGGCACGATCGAGGTGGCGCCGCTGGCATATATGCGTGGCCGTACCCTTAATGACGCCTTTATCATCCTCGACGAGGCGCAGAACTCCTCGGCCGAGCAGATGAAGATGTTCCTCACCAGGCTCGGGTTCAACTCGAAGATCGTGGTGACCGGTGACGTCACGCAGGTGGACCTGCCCTCGGGCACGGTCAGCGGGCTGCGGGTGGTGCAGGAGATCCTCGACGGCATCCCCGACATCCACTTCTCCCGCCTGACCAGCGCCGACGTCGTACGTCACAAGCTGGTCAGCGAGATCGTCGACGCCTACGGCCGCTACGACGCGCTGCAGGAGCCGAAGCCCATCCAGCAGCACAGGGGCAAGCGGCGATGAGCATCGAGATCAACAACGAGTCGGGCAGCGAGGTCGGCGAGCACAGGCTCGTCGAGCTGGCCACCCACGTGCTCGGCGAGCTGGGCATCCACCCGCTCGCCGAGCTGTCGATCGTCGTGGTCGACGAGGACGCCATGGCCGAGCTGCACGAGAAGTGGATGGGCGAGCCGGGGCCGACCGACGTGCTCGCCTTCCCGATGGACGAGCTGCGGCCGGGCGGAGGGGCGCGCGGCGACGCCGACTCCTCCGCCGACCCGGCGCTGCTCGGCGACGTGGTGCTCTGCCCGCCGGTGGCCGCCAGGCAGGCGGAGGAGGCCGGGCACAGCGCGCAGGACGAGCTGGAGCTGCTGTGCACGCACGGCATCCTCCACCTGCTCGGCTACGACCACGCCGATCCTGAGGAGCACAAGGAGATGTTCGGGTTGCAGGCCCGGCTTCTCGAGTCGTGGCGGGAGGTGCGCGAGTCGCCGTGAACGCCTGGTTGCCGCTGGCCATCGCCCTGGTGGTGATCGGTGGTCTGATCGCCAGTGCGGAGACGGCACTGACGCGCATCTCGCGGGTGCGCGCGGAGGAGTTCGTCCGTGAGGGACGGCGTGCGGCCGGGAGGCTGCAGGCCATCGTCACCGACCCCCCGCGCTATCTCAACCTGTTGCTGTTGCTGCGGCTGAGCTGCGAGCTCGTCGCCACGGTGATCGCGACACTGCTGTTCATCGACCTGATGGACGATCAGGGCTGGGCGTACGTGTCCGCCGCGGCCGTGATGATCGTCGTCAGCTATGTGATCGTCGGGGTGTCGCCGCGCACGCTGGGGCGTCAGCACGCCGAGCCGATCGCGCTGGCCAGCGCCCCCGTCGTGTACGGGCTGACGCGGATCTTCGGGCCGCTGCCCAAGCTGCTCATCCTGCTGGGCAACGCGCTGACCCCCGGCAAGGGGTTCCGCGACGGGCCGTTCACCTCCGAGGCGGAGCTGCGCGACCTGGTCGACCTGGCCGAGGAGCGGCGGGTCATCGAGCCGGACGAGCGTGAGATGATCCACTCGGTTTTCGAGCTGGGTGACACGCTGGTGCGCGAGGTCATGGTGCCGCGTACCGACATGGTGTTCATCGAGCGCGGCAAGACGCTCAGCCAGGCGCTGTCGCTGGCGCTGCGCAGCGGGTTCTCGCGCATCCCCGTCGTCGGGGAGAACGAGGACGACGTCATCGGCATCGCCTACCTCAAGGACGTCACGCGGCGGGTGCACGAGGCGGGCGAGGACGGCGGCGAGGAGAAGATCGAGTCGATCATGCGCCCGGCCGCCTACGTCCCCGAGAGCAAGCCCATCGACCAGCTCCTGCGCGAGATGCAGGCCAGGCAGATCCACATGGCGATCGTGATCGACGAGTACGGCGGTACGGCCGGCCTGGTCACGATCGAGGACGTCCTGGAGGAGATCGTGGGCGAGATCGCCGATGAGTACGACAAGGAGGCGCCTCGGGTCGAGGCCATGGACGACGGCGGGGTCCGGGTGACGGCCCGGATGCCGGTGGACGAGCTGGGCGAGCTGTTCCACACCGAGATCGAGGTCGACGACGTCGAGACGGTGGGCGGGCTGCTGGCGCACGCGCTGGGGCGGGTGCCGATCGCGGGCTCGGAGGCCGAGGTGGCCGGGCTGCGGCTGACGGCCGAGAGCCTGGCGGGCCGGCGCAACCGGATCGGCACCGTGGTGGTCCGCCGCGTGGCGTCGAGGACGGACGACGAGGAGGCCGTACCGGCCGCTGCCGAGCACGACTGACAGCGCCCTGACCGCTTTGGGATAGATGTGGCAAGTGTTCTACAAGCCTGCTGCAAGCGGCGTACGCCACCTTTGTCTCGACACCCAGTGCGGTGGGTGTCACTAGGGGAAGCATCCGATCGCCGGGTGGGGTTCGCGGCGTGAGGATGCTCCCGGGGGGACGGCAACGTTCCGGTCAGCTAGCCGATCGGGCGTTGCTCGGCGTAAAGGGTGCTCTCGTCTGGTAAGCCCAGATGGGGGCACCCTTTAGCGTTTGCGTAGATTGCCGCATTGGTCGCCCGGGGAGGCAACGATCATGCGGATCATCATCGTGGCCCTGGCGTGCGCGCTCCTCGGCGGATGCGGCGCTCCCGTCGCGGGATACCTCGACGCCCAGGCCGCGGCCCGGCTGCGGGAGGCGCTCAGCGAGCAGCCGCGGCTGCCCGACGGCTTCTCGGCCCGGCCCGACCCGGCCTGGCAGCTGCCGTTCGCGTCCGTGGACCACGACTGCCGGGCCGCCCTGGCTCCGGCCGGCGGGCGGGCGCCCGCAGGGGAGCTGATGGCGCAGGCGGCGGCCAGCTACGAGGGCGA
>NZ_JAHKRL010000307.1 GCF_019396405.1 Nonomuraea rhizosphaerae
TGCCGCTCGCCGCCGCCGGCGTGCTGGCGCTGCTGCCGCCGGCCGCGCCGCTGCCCGTCGTGTCGCGCCGGCTCATCCCCGGCGCGGCGCTGCTGCCCGGCCTGGCGCTCGGCGCCGGGGCGTTCGGGTACGGCGTGCTGGTCGGCTTCGGCGCGCTGGCGCTGACGGCGCGGGGGATCGCCCAGGGGCCGCTGCTGCTCAGCGTGTTCAGCGCCGCCTACATCACGACGCGGCTGGTGGCCGGGCGGCTGCCGGACCGGCTCGGGCCGCTGCCGGTGATCGTCGTGTCGAGCGTCCTGGAGGCGGCCGGGCTCGTCATGATCGGCTTCGCGCCGTCGTGGTGGGTGGCCGCCGCCGGCGCGGTCGTGTCCGGCGCCGGCTTCACGCTGCTGTACCCCGCGCTCGCGATGATCACCATCAGCCGGGCCGCCGAGGCCGAGCGCGGGGCGGCGCTGGGGGCGCTCAGCTCGCTGTACGACATCTTCTTCGGCCTGGCCGGGCTGGTGGGCGGGGTGGTGGCGGGCGCCGGTTACCCGGGGACGTTCGCGGTGGGCGCCGCGGTGGTGCTCGCCGCCCTCGCCCTGGGGCCGCTGGCCACGCGCCGGGCGGTCGCGAGGTGAACCGCGGCCCCGCCTTCCTCGGCCTCACGTCGACATGAGGCCGGCGCGGTAGGCGAGGGACACCAGCTGGGCCCGGTCCTTGGCCTTCAGCTTCGCCCGCAACCGGTGCAGATGCGTGCGTACCGTGCTCACCCCGATGTACAGCTCCCCGGCCACCTCCTCGGTGGACCTTCCCTGGGCGACCAGGAGCAGCACCTGCTGCTCACGCGGCGTCAGCCCGGCCAGCGTGAGCCGGGGCTCGGCGGCGGCGGGCGGCTCACGCTGCCGGAACCACTCCACCAGCCGCTGCGTCACCAGCGGGGACAGCAACGTCTGCCCCCTGCCCGCCGCCCTGATGATCGCGACCACCTCGTCCTGGGTCGAGTCCTGCGTCAGCAGCCCGTTCGCCCCCGCGCGCAGCACCTCGGTGAACGTCTGGTCGGTGTGGTCCACGGTGAACACGACGACCCGCGGCTGCGGATCCAGCTTCTCGGCCCGTAATCGCTGGATCAGCTCCAGCCCCGACAGCCCGCCCAGCGTCAGACCCGTGACCACGACCTCCGGATGGTGCTGGCGGGCGAGCATGATCGCATGGACGCCACTGTCCGTGGCCTCGATCACTTCGACACCGGGTCTGGACGCCAAGATCGTCAGCAGTCCGAACCTCGGAATCGCATACTTATCGCAGATAATCACTCTTAGTGACGCACCCGACATGCGAACTCTTTCCCCTGTGTGGTCGCAGCATGTCACACATCTGTTCGGTTCCGCGGTCCGCGCTCTGCCGTATCCACCCTTCCACCACGTCACTCCCGGCGGTACGCGTAGGACCCCCTGACACGCCCTCGCAAAACCGGCCCACGCTGCCGCGCCGGCCGCGTTCCCCCTGCTCGCGGCCGGGTCGCGGCATGTCCTCAGCCGCGCACGTGTCCTCAGTCGTGCGTCGTGCCCGACAGGAGCAGCAGCGCGTACGCCGCCAGCGTGGCGGCGTCGGTGATCCCGCCGTCGCGCATCATCCGCTCGGCCTCGGCCCGCGGGAACCACCGGTGGACGAGATCCTGCTCCTCGACCTCCAGCTCGTTCGGGCCGGGCACCAGCCCCGTCGCCACGAACACGTCGAACCCCTGCGACGACATCCCCTTGGCGCAGTCCAGCCGCCCGAGGTGGGTCATCCGCTCCGCGGTGAGCCCGGTCTCCTGCCGCAGCTCCTCGCGGGCCAGGTGCTCGGGGTCGCCGGTGGCCATGTTCGGGAACGTCCCCTGCGGGAACTCCCACGACCGCGCCCGGATCGTGTACCGGTACTGGCACACCAGGTGCAGCCCGCCGTTCTCGATCGGGATGACCAGCGCGTAGTCCGGCTTCTCGACGTAGGAGTAGATCCCCTCCGACCCGTCGAGGCGCCGGATGCGATCCTCGCGCATGCGCAGGTACGGGCTCTCGTAGACGACCTCGGTGGAGAGGCGGCGGATGGGCGGCTCCTCGCTGCTGTCCACGGCGGCTACTCCACCTCCCGCCCCGCAGGATCGTTCGCCGTGAAGTCGGCGAAGTCGAACCCGGGAGAGACCACGCAGCTCACGAGCACCTCCTGGCCGCCGGCGGGCCTGGCCGACTGCCACACCCCGCCCGGCACGACGGCCTGCGGCACCTGCCCCTCCTCGACCAGCGGCCCCAGGGTGACGTCCTGGTCGCCGATGGTCAGCGTCAGCGGCCCGCCCCGATGCCACAGCCACACCTCGTCGGAGCGCACCACGTGCGGCACCGACTCCTCGCCCGGCGACAGTAGGAAGTAGATGCCGGTGGCGCTGGCCCGGGCGCCGGGGTAGCCGGCCGGCAGGAACGTCACGGGCGCCCGCCACGTCTCACGGAACCAGCCGCCCTCGGGATGCGGCAGCAGGTCAAGGGCCCGCGCGACGGCCGGCCGCTCCACGAACCCCACGGCCGCGCCGGTGACGTCGCGCCGCAGGAACCTCGTGCCGTCGAGCACGAGCTGCCCTTCCAGGCCACTGGCCAGGGCCGCCTTCTCGTCGGCGACCTCGACGGACGGGCCGCCGGGATAGATCGTCAGCTCCACGCGATGATCCTATGCGCTCGCCCGCCGGAGCCCCCGCGCGCCTGGACCGAAGCTGCGCATTGCCCAATTCACTATAAATTGGTAGGAAATACATATGTTCGTGTCCGTGCGACCGGCCCGCCGGCAAGGGGCGCCGCCCACCCTGTACCGGCCTGACTTTGTAAAGGGGAATGCGTGTCCGCACCGACCGTCACCCAGCTCGACCTGGCCACCGCCCACCGCGTCATGCACCGCATCACCCTGCGCGGCGACCGGCCCTTCGGCCCCGGGCGGTGAGCGCCCCCGGAGGCAGCCGCACGGGCCCGCCCGCCGGGACGTGATCGCCGTGCCCGCCGCACGAGCCTTCAACTGGGAGCCGAGCGAGCGCTGGGTGCGAGGCAGCCGCGACGGCGTCACCGTCGTCGACACCCGCGGCCCCCTCCTCGTCTGGGAGCCGGAGCATCCGGTGCCCCGCTACGCCTTCCCCGCCGCCGACGTGCGCACCGACCTGCTCCGCAAGGTCAAACGGCCGCCGCCCGGCCGGCACGAGGGCGCGACCACCTATTACGACCTGGTCATAGGCGGCCTCACCGTGCCGAACGCCGCCTGGCGCTACCCGCGCCTGCCCGACCACATCGCCTTCGCGTGGTTCCGGCATCCGGAGGTGGTGCTCGACCACTGGTACGAGGAGGACGAGGAGATCTTCGTGCACCCGCGCGACCCGTACCGGCGGGTGGACGCCCTGCCCAGCTCGCGGCACGTCGTGGTCGAGATCGGCGGGCGGACGGTCGCCGAGACGCGGAGCCCGGTGCTGCTGTTCGAGACCGGGCTGCCGACCCGCTACTACATCCCGCCAGCCGACGTCCGGGCCGATCTGCTGGAGGCCACCGCGACCCGGACGCGCTGCCCGTACAAGGGCGTCGCGTCCTACTGGTCGCTGCGGGACGGCGACGCCGACGTGCCCGCCGACGTCGCCTGGGCCTACCCCGAGCCGATCCCCGCCGCCGCCGCGATCAAGGACCACGTCGCCTTCTGCAACGAGGCCGTGGGCCTCGTCGTGGACGGCGTCAAACAGTACCGCCCGATCACTCTTTTCCGCCCTGATCTGGCCGGCTGACCTGCGAGAACACCTGCCGGCCCGGTGCCCGGCCGGGAGGTGTCCCGGCGGATACTCCGGAGCGGCGGTAAATGTCGGTCGGGCTGGCTAGTCTGCGGCAAGTGATCGAACGGTGGAGCCGTGATCAGGTGCTCGCCCTCGCCCCCGACGCCTCGTCCCAGAAGGCGGCCCAGGGCGTGGCGGCACCCGGCAAATGGATGACGAGCGGCGCGACGGACGACGACGTGCTGTTCGGCGAGTGCAAGGGCAGTGGCGCCAAGCCCTACCAGGCCTGCGTCGACCTGTCCGAGCCCGCCTACCGGTGCAACTGCCCGAGCCGGAAGTTCCCCTGCAAGCACGCGCTCGGGCTGCTGCTGCTGTGGGCGGCCGACGGGGTGGCGGCCACCGACACGCTGCCGCCGTGGGCGGCCGAGTGGGTCGAGCAGCGCGCCGAGCGGGCCGCCAAGGCGGCGGCCAGGACCGAGGCCGCCCGCGCCGCGCCCGGTGCTGTCCCCGGTGCTGTCCCCGGTGCCGTTTCCGGTGTCGTTCCCGGCGCGGAGGCGGGGCGGGCCGGCGG
>NZ_JAHKRL010000308.1 GCF_019396405.1 Nonomuraea rhizosphaerae
GCGAGGGGCCCGGAGTCACCCTCGCCGCCCCGGACGCCCGCTACAAGGTCAGCAGCGCGCGGACAGGCAGCCGCCTGTCGGACAGCGGCCGGACGGCGATGCGCAGCAGCGCCAGCGCGTTGTCGTCCCCCGCTATGCGGTTCGCGCTTAGCCCGCCGCACGACTGGCAGTGGTGGATGATCATCCACTCCCCGTCCTGCCGCACGGTCACGCTGAAGGCCACCATGCGCCCCCGGCAGCCCGCCCGCCGGTCCCCCGGGATCCGGTGGTCGACGTGCAGGCTGGTCAGGCAGTGCGGGCAGTGGTTGCGGTGCGCGGTGCCGGGCGCGTCGGCCGGGACGTCGAGGCGGCAGCCGACGCAGCGGAACGCGTCGCCCCGCTCCCCGTGCCGCACGTCCTTGCGCCGCTGGGGCCGGCGATGGCCCGGATGTCTGCGAGGCATGGCGTTCCTCACAGATCCCCGAACGATTCCAGCGGGAACGGCGGCTGCGCCAGCGGCCGGACGGCCATCCGCATGAGGATGAGCTGGTTGTCGTCCCCGCAGATCGGGTTGGACGTCAGCTCCCCGCAGCGGGTGCACCGATGAATGATCATCCAGTCCCCGCCGCGCAGCACCGCGATGGAGATCGGCGTCATCCGCGCCCTGCACTCCGACGGGCCGCCCTCGACGCGGTCGTGCACGTGCAGGGAGTGCAGACAGCTCGGGCAGTGGTTGCGACGGCTGCCGTCGGGCGCGGCGTCGCTCACGGTCAGGCCGCAACGTACGCACTGGAAGGTCTTCAGTACGGAATGAATCCTGTTGGTGGACAACTTGGGTGACTCCTTGCCGGAAATGATGAGAAAAGGCAGCAAGGAAGCGCCGAGCAGGCCTCGCGACCATCCGTACGCGTGCGCACGGAGGCGCGCCGTAACCGGGGGACGGCCGCGCCTTCGATGGGCACGCGCACGTCACCGAGACGGAGGACGATGCCTCCGGCCGGTTGGCGGGTCAGTGGATCAGTGGCAGGTTTCGCTCACGGTCGGACGAGGCGCGCTTGGCGCTGAGCGAGGCATCGACTCCCACTTTCCAGGGCACCACGGGGCCCAGATCTCGCCAACGGGACAGCCGGACGATAACAAGGCCGCTCCCGCGAGCGCCAACCATTTTTCAACTCGTTCAGCGCATGCCGGGTCTGCCAGAATGCGAGGGCGATGGCCGGACTCACGTGTTGCTCCTCGTGCGGCGGGACCGTCGCGCCCGACGGGCACTGCTGGGACTGCGGCGCGGCGCAGCCCGCCTTCCGCTCCCACCTGGAGATCACCACGGGCGACGGCACGGGCGACGGCACGGGCGCGGGCCAGGGCGAGGGTGACGGCGCGGCCGGGGTCAGCGACCGCGGCAGGCGGCGCGGCGTCAACGCCGACGCGATGGCGCTGGCCACGTCCGGGTCCTGGACGATCGGGGTGGTCTGCGACGGCGTCTCCATGTCGCCCCGCGCGGACCGGGCCGCCCGAGTGGCGGCCGAGACCGGCGCGGCGACCCTGGTGGCGCGGCTGCGGGCGGGCGTCCTGCCGGAGGTCGCGCTGGGCGAGTCGGCCGTACGGGCGGGTCACGCGGTGGCCGCGCTGGCCACGTCCATCAACACCGCGTCCATCAACACCGCGCCCGTCAACACCGCGCCCGTCAATCCCACGTCGGTCAACGCCGCGCCCATCAATGCCACGCCCATCAACGCCACGCCCGCCGACGCCGCATCCCTCAACGTCGCGCCCGCCTGCACGTACGTCGCCGGGATCGCCGGCCCGGACGGGATCTGGGCCGGCTGGGTCGGCGACAGCCGCGCCTACTGGCTGCCGGACGAGGGGCTCGGCATGGCGCTGACCGAGGACGACTCCACCGAGAACGAGACGCTCTCCGCGTGGCTCGGGGCCGACGCCGGCGAGCCGGAGGCGCGCGTGCGGAGCTACCGGCCACGCGGGCCGGGGCGGCTGCTGCTGTGCACCGACGGGCTGTGGCGCTACCTGCCCGACGCCGACGGGCTGTCCCTCCACTGCGGGGGCGGCGGCCTCCTGGAAGGAGCGCGTTCCCTGGTCGGACACGCGCTCGACGCGGGCGGCCACGACAACATCACCGCGCTGCTGATTCCCGTCCCGGGCGCCGTCCGCCGGCCGCTGTGATCATGCCGCCCGACGTGGGGCGGAACGTGCGCGATCCGTTGCGTGGCGGCTCTGGAGATCCCCCGGGTACGGTTCTAAATTCGGGCACATGGGCATCGCGCTGACCGAGGAACACCGTGCGCTGGCCGCCTCCGTCCACGGACTGGCCGGGCGGATCGCCGCCCTGGGGCCGCCGATCGGGCACCTGGCGCTGGCCGGGCAGGGGGTGCTCGGACTGCATGTGCCCGAGGAGCACGGCGGGCAGGGGTACGGGCTGCTGGAGCTGTGCGTCGCGCTGGAGGCGCTGGCCGAGCGGCGGGTGCGCGGCCCGTACCTGCCGACCGTGCTCGCCTCGGCGGTCGTCGCGCGCTCCGACGGGCCGAAGGACCTGCTCGGCGGGCTGGCCGACGGGTCGCTGACCGCGGCGGTCGCCCTGCACGGCACGGTCCGCGGCGACGCTCTGCTCGCGTTGGGGCCGGCTGACGCGGACGTGTTCCTGTTGCCCATCGGGGATGGCGAATGGTCGCTGTTCGAGCGGGATCAGGTGGACGCGGTGCCGTTCGAGGGGGTGGACCTGGATCGGGAGATCTGTTCCGTCGTGGGGTTCGCGGGAACGCGCCGGCGGCCGCTCGGTGCCGTGCCCGTGCGTGAGGTGGCCGCCGCGGTGCTGGGGGCGGACTCCTGCGGGGTGGCGGCGTGGGCGGTGGAGACGGCCGCCGGGCACGCCAAGGTGCGCGAGCAGTTCGGGCGGCCGATCGGGCAGTTCCAGGGGGTCAAGCACCGGGTGGCGGCGGCGCTGGTGGCGCTGGAGCAGGCGCGGGCCGCCGTCTGGGACGCGGCCAGGGCGCTCGACGAGCCGGCCGCCGCGAGCGCCGGGGCCGGGCGGGAGGGACAGGCCGCCAGCGGGGTGACCGACGAGGTGCGGCTGGCGGTCGGGGTGGCGGCGGTGCTGGCGCCGGACGCGGCCGTGCGGTGCGCGGCCGACACGATCCAGGTCCTGGGCGGCATCGGCTACACCTTCGAGCACGAGGCCCACCGCTACTACCGCCGGGCCCTGTCGGACAGGATGCTGGCCAACGACCCCGGCGGGTGGGCGGACCGGGTGGCCGGGCTGGTCCTGGCGGGGGTGCGGCGGCGGCTGGAGCCGGATCTGCCCGAGGAGGCGCAGGCCGTAAGGGAAGCAGTACGGGCCGAGGCCCGGTCGCTGCTGGCGGCCGATCCCGGCACGCGGCGCGACCGGCTCGCCCGGGAGGGGTGGATGATGCCGTACCTGCCGAAGCCGTGGGGCCGGGCGGCGTCGCCGCTGGAGCAGGTGATCATCCACCAGGAGTTCCGCGACCTCAAGCGGCCGAACCTGGGCATCGCGGCCTGGGCCGTGCCGTCCATCGTCAAGTACGGGACGCCCGAGCAGCGGGAGAGCTTCCTGCCCAGGACGTTCAGCGGCGAGATCGTGTGGTGCCAGCTGTTCAGCGAGCCGGGCGCGGGGTCGGACCTGGCGGGGCTGTCGACGAAGGCGACGCGGGTGGAGGGCGGCTGGTCGCTGACCGGGCAGAAGATCTGGACGAGTCTCGCTCAGTACGCCCATTGGGGGATATGTCTGGCGAGGACATCTCCCGAAAAATCAAAGCATCAGGGGATCACGTACTTCCTGGTGGACATGGCAGCGCCGGGCATCACCGTCAGGCCGCTCAAGGAGATCAACGGCGAGGAGATCTTCAACGAGGTGTTCCTTGACGACGTGTTCGTGCCGGACGACCTGGTCGTGGGCGAGGTCGACGGCGGATGGCGGGTGGCGCGGGACACGTTGTCGCACGAAAGGGTCGCGCTCGGCGACTCGTGGGGGCCGGGGTCGCAGCACACCGACATGGTGGAGTTCATGGCCGGGCTGCCCGAGATCCGGCAGGCGCAACGAGAGCAGGCCGGCCGCCTGTGGGCCGAGGGGCAGGCCATCTCCGCGCTCGGGCTGCGCGTGACGCTGTCCCAGCTCTCCGGAGGTGACACCGGTACGGCCTCCAGCGTCCGCAAGCTGCTCGGCATGCGGCACGCCCAGGCGGTGTCGGAGTACTGCTGGTCGCTCGACCCGTCGAGCCGCCGGTGGTCGCGGACGATCCTGGCCACCAGGGCGTTCACCATCGGCGGCGGGACGACGGAGGTCCAGCTCAACATCATCGCCGAACGGGCCCTGGGCCTGCCGCGCGACCCCTGACCCGGCCCTCGGGCTGGTTCCGGTCAGCTCCTGGGGTAGTACGGCGCGGCCAGGTGCGCGTACACGATCGTGTTGTCCCGGTAGCTGTGCGCCTGCTGGTCGAACGCCCCTCCGCAGGTCACCAGCCGCAGCCCCGGATAGTTGATCTTCCCGTACACCTTCTTCGACGGGAAGCTCCGCTTCGGCGTGTGCTCCACCTTGTCCACCACGAACACCGCCACCGACCGGTCGGCCCGCAGCACCTGCACCTGCTCGCCGCGCTTGACGTTCCTGAGGCTCGCGAACACGGCCGGCCCGCTCCTCGTGTCGAGATGCCCGGTGATCACGGCGGCGCCGCGCTGGCCGGGGGCGGCGCCGTAGCGGTACCAGCCGGCCAGGTTCGGCGGGTCGAAGGGCGGGTTCTGGATGGCGCCGGAGGCGTCGAGGCCGAGCTCCATCAGCGGCGCCGCCACACCGATGGACGGGATGTAGACGGCTGTCGGCTGAGCCGCCTTCATGGGGGCGGCGACCCCTTTGAGCGGCACCTTCAGCGGTGTCACCTTGGGCGGCCGCCGCACGGTGGCGGCCATGGGATCGGGCTCCGGCCCGCCGGCGATGCCGTTCAGGCCGAGACCGATCAGCAGCAGCCCGGCCAGGGAGATCACTCCCGCGCCCGCCCAGATCAGCTTCTGCCCGGGCATCCGGCTCACTCCCGGCCGGCCGGGGCCGCCTCATCCCTGCCGCGGCGCACCGCGTACCCGGTCAGGACCGCTCCCGCCAGCAGCGCCGCGCCGCCGGCCGCGAACGGCCACGCCGGCGTGCCGGACGCGAGCCCGCCGCCGCCCGTCTCGGGGTGGCCTTGCGGCATGCGGCGTTCGTCCTCGGTCACGGGCTGCCAGGTGTGGTCGGGCCGGTCACCTATGTCGCGTTCCTGCTTGTCCTGCGGCGGCGGGCCGTCGTCGTGCCGTTCGTCCCTCTCGCCCGGGTCGAGGAGGTTCGGGATGGGCAGGTCGGGGACGCCGAGCGACGGCAGCACCTCGCACGGGAGGACGGGCAGCAGGCAGGTGGCCTGGTCGCGGGGCTCGTCGGCGGCGTTCTGGGCGGCGGCGGTGCCGACTCCCGTCACCATGATCGCGCCACCGGCGGTGAAGGCCACCACCGCCCCGGCGGCTGCGAGACGTCGCGCTCTTGCCATAACTCGTGCCATAACAAGGCTCCTGTGTCGGTTGTCACGCCCCGAGATAGAAAGAGAGCCTCGCGAAGTATTAGACCGTCAGTCAAGTAATGAGACCGAAGTGCAATCAGTCGCTCACTGACCGCATTGTCGCCCGTGGAAATCGGTGGCTGTGCGTGACATTTCAGGTCTCGTCCGGCCGCGCCTTGCTGGGCTGGACCCGCTTGGGCTCGCCGGGCATCTTCGGATAGTTGGGCGGGTACGGCATGTCTCCGCGTTCGTCGGCCTCGTACCGCTCCAGCAGGGGCTCGATCGAGTACGCCTGGTCGTCCATGGCGGCGTGCACGTCGCCCAGCTTGGCGAACCGGGCCGGGACCGTGCGGATGTCGAAGTCGAGGGGGTCGGCGTCCCCCAGCTCGTCCCAGGCCAGCGGGGTGGAGACGGTCGCCTCCGGCCTGGCCCTGACGGAGTAGGCGCTGACCACGGTGCGGTCGCGGGCGTTCTGGTTGAAGTCGATGAAGACGCGGTCGCCGCGCTCCTCCTTCCACCAGGCGGTGGTGACCAGGCTCGGGTCCCGCTCCTCGACGGCCCTGGCCAGGGCGATCCCGGCGTGACGTACCTGGATGAAGTCCCAGCGCGGCTCGATCCGGACGGCGATGTGCGCGCCGCGGTTGCCCGACGTCTTCACGAACCCGGTCATCCCGAGCTCCTCCAGCACCTCCTTCGTCAGGAACGCCGCCCTGCGCGCGGCGTCGAAGGGCAGGCCCGGCTGCGGGTCGAGGTCGACGCGCAGCTCGTCGGGATGCTCGGTGTCGGCGGCGCGCACCTGCCAGGGGTGGAAGTCGATGGTGCCGAGGTTCGCGCAGTAGGCGATGGCGGCGACCTCCGTGACGCGCAGCGAGTCCGCCTTGCGGCCGCTGGGGAACGTGACGGTCGCCGTCTCCAGCCAGTCGGGGTGCTTGGGGGGCATCCGCTTCTGGTAGATCGCCTCGGTCTGGATGCCGTCCGGGTGACGTTTGAGGTTGGTCGGACGGTCCTTCAGGGCGCGCAGGGCGCCGTCGCCGACGCTGACGTAGTACTCGACGAGCTCGCGCTTGGTGGCGCCGAACTCCGCGAAGTAGACCTTGTCGGGGTTGGTGACCTTTACGGTCCGTTCTCCGACCTGTAGTTCGATGTACGGCGACGGCATGGGACAAACCTATCCCTCACGTCCGACAAAGCGGGATGACCGCTTCGGCTCCTGACCGGGCGCGGCATGCGCCGGGAGACGGGCGGGCCCGGCCCGGAGCCGCTCCGGTGGCGGGACCAGGGGCTCGACGGGCCGGACCTACAGACCACTCGGCGACCGTTCCGGGCGCTGGCGCGCCACCCGGCCGGTCCTCGAACCACCGGCGGCGCCAGCACGGGCGTGAGCTGTGCCGCGCGAGCGATCCGGCGAGTGACCTCACCCATGACAGGGGGCGTTGCCACCCCCTTGCCGAGAAAGACGCGAACGGGTCCCGGAAAGGATGCTTCACCCGACGGAGATCTCTTTTTGCTGGATCTCGTACGCTGGATGTATGGAAAAGGTGGTCAAGAGCGAGGCCGAGTGGCGGGTCCAGCTCTCTCCCGAGGAGTTCCGCGTACTGAGGGAGGCGGGCACGGAGCGCCCGTTCACCGGCGAGTACGTCGACACGAAGACCGAAGGCGTCTACTCCTGCCGCGCGTGCGGGGCGGAGCTGTTCAGGTCGGACACGAAGTTCGAGTCGCACTGCGGCTGGCCGAGCTTCTTCGAGCCGTCGAAGTCGGAGTCGGTCCGCCTGATCGAGGACAGCAGCCACGGCATGGTCAGGACCGAGGTGCGGTGCGCGCGCTGCGACTCCCACCTGGGGCACGTCTTCCACGGGGAGGGGTACCCGACGCCGACCGACGACCGTTACTGCATCAACTCGGTGTCGCTGCGGCTCGAACCCAGCGCGTGACGATCATGGTGTGAGTCTGGCCCACCTCCGTCACCGCCGGCGGACGATCGAGGCCGTCGGCCGGGTCGTCACCCAGCGGTGCGAGGTGTGCCTGAGGACGCGCACCCGCGTGCGGTAGGCGCCCGGGCGGGCGGGTCACTTCACGGGCGGAGTAGGCAACGTCTGCCTGTACTCCTGCACCTGCTCCCACACCCTCACGTGCTCTTTCTGTCTGATCTGGTATATACCGCCGGTCAGGTTCGCTGTCTCCTTCTTGGCCACCAACTGCGCCATGGCCGACAGCCGCTCCTTGGTGTAGAGGACGGCCTTGTCCAGGGGCGGATTGTCCTTCCAGGTCTGCGCCTCCGCGTCGAGCGCCTCCACCGCCGCCCTCACGCTCGCGAGGTGGTCGTTCCGCTCCTCGTCCGTGGGCTTCGTCAGCTCCTCGTTCTTGAGCTCCACGGCCTCCTGCAGCGCCTTCCCGTCGAAGGTGACCTTGACGTCGCCGTCCTTCCTCTCGTTGTGGCCGGTGCGGTCGCCAGGGTCGACGGTCGCGTACGGAAGGAGGTTCCTGAACTTCAGGTACGCCGTCGCCGCCTCCTCCACATCCATGGCCTTGAGCACCGCCACCGCTGCCTTGTAGATGTCGAGCACCTGGCCGCCCTCGATCTGGGCGAAGGGCAGCAGGGCGTCGAGCTCCATCACCGGGGAACCGAGATCGCCGATGACGGCCTGCTTCAGGATGCCGACCGCCTCGTCCACGGAGGTGGCCTTGCTGATCAGGGCGTCGGGGTGCTGCTGCTCGATCGCCCAGGCGGTCGAGTGGTTGCCCTGTCCCGCGACACCGCTGGGGGCGGGGGCGCGGCCGTTGACGATGAAGGCGGGCCTGCCGCCCTGCACGTACGTCACGATCAGCTCGCTGCGGGCCGCGCTGACCACCCATGGGCTGGACTCGGGGACGACGATCCGGGACAGTGTCAGGTAGCTCTCCTTGATCTTGTCCAGCAGGCCCTTGAGGGCCTGCGGCTCGTCCTCCTCGGCCTCCTCCGTGTCCGAGTCGCTCGAATTGGGCATCCGGACGGTGAAGAGGTCGGGGAAGCTCTCTTTCAGCGCGGCTTTCAGCGCGTCGACGGCGCTGTCCGCGGCGGCTTCGTGCTCTGCCCGGCGGTTGTCCTGGTCGTCGGGATACAGGAACCCGGTCTCGCTGACGGAGCGCGCGTAGGCGGCGGCCATCCTGCGCTGGTGGTCGTGCAGCAGGTACGGCAGCACCTCGGCGACGCGCTCGGGGGCGTTGGCGAGG
Source organism: Nonomuraea rhizosphaerae (assembly GCF_019396405.1). Taxonomy (GTDB): domain Bacteria; phylum Actinomycetota; class Actinomycetes; order Streptosporangiales; family Streptosporangiaceae; genus Nonomuraea; species Nonomuraea rhizosphaerae. The sequence goes on from NZ_JAHKRL010000308.1 coordinate 8,736, forward strand.
CGCTCCTTGATCAGGTCGACGGACGCCTTGGCCGGGACGATGTCGGTGAGAATCCGCTCGGCCATCGTGGAACGTGCGGCGTCGAGGGCCTTGGCTGCCTCCAGGCCCGTTTCGCTCCGCATGTCCAGGTACCTGTCGGCGGTCTTGATCAGCTCACCGGCCGCGTCGAAGATGGCCTGCGTCGTCCCGGCCTTGTTCTTCAGTTTGGCAAGCTGCGTATTCAACTGATTGACCGGGTTCGAGTCGTCCCCGTACATCGCGGCGGACAGCTCGTTCGCACAGCTCTCCAGCTCAGCCCACGCATCGACAGTGGCCTGGGCGATCGTCGGATCGATGAGGAGGGCGATGTGCGACTCGCGGATCGCCGCGTCGAACGAGAACAGTTTCCACAGCGCCTGCTCCAGTAACGCTCTCTGATCCTCTCCGAGCGCCCCACCCTCCCTCTCGAAGGCGAGCAGTCGTTTACGGTAGAGGCCCTCGTTCACGCCCGTGGAGCGGCCGCCCTGCGAGGCGGGGACCGTGGCGAACGGCAGGTAGTTGAGATAGGCCAGGTGCTGGGCGATCGCGTCGGCGAGGTTGCCGACAGCCTTCGCAGGATCGGCTGCGGCATTGTTGAGGGCTGCCTGGCAGAGGGCCTCGACCTCGAAGGCGGCGTTCTCCAGCCTCGGCGCGCGGGTGATGGTGTCGTTGAGCCGCGAGAACAGGGCGAACTCCAAGGAGTCGGAGTTCGACATCCACGCCTGCGCTTCCAGCTGCATCGCCCGGAGCGCCCCGACGGCTTCGGGAATGCTCTTGCCGTGCAGCATCGCCCGCACCGAGTCCACGACGGCCTGCCACGCGACGGTGTGATCACCCATGGCCTTGCCGAACGGCGAAGGTGTGCGCTGCAGCGAGCTGAGGTGAATCCCGTCGATCCTGCCGTCATGTGTCAGGTCGAACTGTGGCTTCACCTTCACCTTGGCGCCGAGCGGCAGCACGCGTGCGCCGGGTACCAGCGTGATGTGCTGGGCTCCCATGACCTTCTTCGGGTCCGGGACGCTCAAGTGGTCGGGGATGGACTGGGCGCGCTTGCGCTTGCGCTGGCTCTGCTGCTGGGGCGTCAGAGCGGCGGACTTCGGCGGAGGCGTCAGGATGGCGGTCGGTGCGTCGCTCTTCTTCTTCGTCAGTAGCTTCGACTTCTTCTCCATCAGGACCTCCCGGTCGGCGACATCCCCACACGGCCCTCGCGCCGCGATCCGGCATTCAGCATGCCTGCGGAACGCCGCCCGTTCCATGGGACCTTTGGTCACCTCCACATGGCCGCGACCCGTTCCGACACGGCGACGCCCTGCGCGTACCCGGCCTTGGCGCAGGGCACGCGCGTCTCCGGGGCGAGCGGGTCCAGGCCGAACGCCGCCGCCGACGCCTCGTCGGGCTCGACGACCTCGACCGCGCCGCCCGTCGCCTCGAAGCCGGGCAGCGGCTCCGGCATGGGGGCGATCACCAGGACGCGGTCGTGGCCGGCGGCGAGGTCGGCGTTGGCGATGGAGCGCACGCCGCCGTCGATGTACCGTACGCCGTCGATCGTCACGGGCGGCCAGACGCCGGGGACGGCGCAGCTCGCGGCGACCGCGTCGACCAGGTCCACGCCCGAGCCGGGCCCGAACAAGGTGAGCTCGCCGGTGAGGGCCGCCACGGCGACGATCACGAGGTCGCGTTCCGGCCAGGTGCGGGACGGGAGGCGGGCCTCGATGACGCGGCGGCGCTCAGGCTCGGGGACGGTGTCGGCGGCCAGGGCCATCGCGCCGAAGCCGCGCAGCCGCTCGGTCGCGTCCCGGGAGCTCTCGTAGATCTGCTGCAGCGTGGTCCAGAGTTCGTCCATCGCCACGCCGCTGGCCAGCTCCGGGGTGTGGAGGGCGGGGTTGATCTGGCGTTCGAGCAGTTCGGGGAGGGTCAGGTCGCTGGTGACCTGGGCGGCGACCGTCGCCCCGGCGGACGTTCCGACGATCTTGCGGGCGGTGGCGGCGACGTCCACGCCGTTGGTGGCCAGGCCCGCCAGCACCCCCGTGGTCCAGGCGATCCCGGCCACGCCTCCGCCGCCCAGCACCAGTGCTCGTTCGATCTCGCTCATGGAAGGAGGATGACCGGCCCCCTTCCCGCAGGTCAATCGGGCTCGGGGTGGGTGACGCGGCAGCTCTTGTCGGCAGGGCCGAGGATGTTGGCCAGGACGGGGTTGCCGTTCTCGCCAAACCTGGCCTGGACGAAGATAATCGGGTTCGGCTCCCCCGCCTCCTCCAGGTACTGCAGGCCGCGTTCGCACAGGATAATGGCGTTGCGGGAGTTGTGCGCGGATTCCGGCAGGTCGGTGTAGATGCGCAGGTACCCGCCGACGCTGCGGATGTCCTTGAGGTGCCGGCTCACCTTGTCGCCGTCGGGCCAGCGGCTGCGGAAGTATTCGGCCGCCTGCTGGTCGGTGTGCTTCGACCAGCCGCTCGCCCGGTAGTCGTCGGCCCCGTCGCCCGGCAGCGGCGCGACGTCCTGCGGGGTGACGGTGGCCTGCGGGGCGTCGGCGGGGACGGCGGACTCGGCGGTGGAGGCCC
>NZ_JAHKRL010000033.1 GCF_019396405.1 Nonomuraea rhizosphaerae
CGTACCGCGCCACGTGCGTGGCGCGACGGTCAGCGGCCGGAGATGAGGCCGGCGAGGCGGGCGTAGGCCGAGGTGGTGGTGCCCCGGTCGTTCTCCCGCCGGTCCGCCGCCCTGAACAGGGTGTAGATCAACCGCACCCCCGCCCACCGCAGCGGCTCCGGCTCCCACTGGCGGACCTGGCGGCCCACCCAAGGGAGCGCCGTCAGGTCCGTGTCCCGGCGCAGCACCAGGTCGCGGAGCGTACGGCCGGCGAGGTTGGTGGTGCTGACGCCGCTGCCGACGTACCCGCCCGCCCAGCCGAGACCGGTCACGTGGTCCAGGTGCACCGTGGAGCACCAGTCGCGCGGGACGCCGAGCACACCGCACCAGGAATGCTGGACGCGGGCGTCGGCGGCGGCCGGGAAGAGCTTGACCAGCATCCGCCAGAGCAGCGCCACCGTCCGCTGCTGGGTGGCGCCACGACGGTCGGTGCGGGACCCGTACCGGTACGGGACGCCGCGCCCGCCGATCGCGATCCGGTCGTCCGCGGTGCGCTGGGCGTAGATGTAGGCATGAGCCTCGTCACCGAGCAGTTCGCCGCCCGACCAGCCGATGTGCTTCCACACCTCGGCCGGCAGCGGCTCGGTGACGATCATGGAGCTGTTCATCGGCAGCCACTGCCGGTGCTGGCCGGCGAGGCTCGCGGTGAAGCCCTCGGTCGCGCGGATGACGTACTCGCCGGAGACGACGCCGCGTGACGTGACGGCGGCGGCCTCTCCGCCCTGACGTGGGCGGATCTCCGTCACGGTGGTGTTCTCGAAGATGTCCACCCCCAGCGCGGCGACCACCGAGGCGAGCCCGACCGCCAGCTTCGCCGGCTGGACGCGCGCGCAGTGCGGCGTGTAGGTGGCCTCCAGGGTGCCCGCCACCTGCAGGCGTTCGCGCTGCTCGTCCCGGGACATCACCCGCAGGTCCTCCTCCCCGTACCCCCACGTGCGCAGCGAGGCCAGCTCGGCCCGCATCCGCCGCCGCTGCGCGGGATTGGTGGCGACGTGGATCAGCCCGCCCTTGTGGACGTCCGCCTCGACGCCCTCCTCCCGGGTGACCCGGATGACCTCGTCGACGGACCGGAACATGGCGTGCTGCATCGAGATCACCGCCTCCCGTCCCCGGGCCGCCGCGTACCGGGCCCGCGACCCCGCGAACTCGGCCGACAGCCACCCGCCGTTGCGCCCCGAGGCGCCGAACCCGGCGAACTCCCGCTCCAGGATCACGATCCGCAGGTCCGGACGCGCCTTCTTGAGGTAGTACGCGGTCCACAACCCCGTGTACCCGCCGCCGACGATCACCACGTCGTACGAGCACGGCCCGGGCAACGCCGCCCGGCGGTCCGGCAGGCCGATGCGCCGGTACCAGAACGAGACGTCGCCGTTGACGAAGTCCCCGGTCAGCGGGATGCCTTCCACGTCAGCACAGCCTCCCATCCCTTCCACCGGGGCAGACGGCACCGAACCGGCCACGCGCCCGGACAACCGCCCCGATCAGGGCGCCACCACACCGACGACGTCCGAGAGCGGAACCGCCCCGCGCCCCGGAGCGTCCTGGTGCGCACGGGAGTCGAGGGCCACGTCGCGATTGTCGCTCATGACCCAGACCTGCCCGGCGGGCACCTGGACGCCGAACTTGTTGCCGGAGGCGGACCGCCCGGCCAGGTACGGCTCCGCGAGCGGCTCCCCGTTCACGGTGACCTGTTCCCGCTCGCAGCAGGCGACGGCGCTTCCCGGCGGGCCGATGACCCGCGAGACCTGCAACACCTCCGGATCACCGCCCCACCCCGCCGGCCGGCGAAAGACGATCACATCACCGACCTTGGGCCGATACCCATCGTCCACGGACCGGACGGTGATCGACTGCCCCTTCCTGAACGTGGGCTCCATCGACTCACTGTCCACCGTGAGCCGCTCCGCCCCGCAGGCGACGGCCGCGAGCAGCGGGAACAGCAGGACCAGAAGGGGGACGCCGCGACGTGACACGCAGGCATGATCGCAGACGGGCGGCGCCGCCCGACAGTCTCAGAGGGCGCTCTCCGAGGGCCCCGAGAGCACGGTGACCCCCGCCCCGGCGAAGTTGGCCAGGTCAGCCACCGCCGCCTGGCCCGCCTCACTCGCCATGGCCGCGTTGAACGCCGCCTCGTCGTCCCACGTCAGTATCGCCACCAGATGGTACGGAGCGGACCCGCCGTCGGCCGACGGACCGGGACGGGTGGCCGTGTAGGCGCGCAGCCCGGGCAGCTCGGCCGCCAACGGCGCGTGCGTCTCGTCATAGTGCTTGTCGAACGCCGTGACGCTCTCCGGGGGGTTGTAGAGCACGATCAACTGGTACGCCATGGCCGCCTCCGTACGGGAAGACTCGTACGCCCATGAAACCCCGCCCCGCCCCCCTGTGATAGAGGTTGCGGCGATGCTTTATCTCATCGTGTGCGCCGCCTGGGAGGCCCGGAACGTGGGCGGCCTCGTGGCCATGGCCCTGGACGACGGGTGGGGCGTCCAGGTGGTCGCCACCCCGTCGGCGCTCGACTTCGTCGACGTGGCCGCGCTGGCCGAGCAGACCGGTCAGCCCGTGCGCAGCCGCTACCGCAGGCCCGACGAGCTGAAGCCGCCCCGCCCCGAGGCGATCATCGTCTCGCCGGCCACGTACAACACCGTCAACAAGTTCGCCCAGGGCATCACCGACACGTACGCGCTCGGCCTGCTCGCCGAGGCGCCCGGCCTGGGCATTCCCGTGGTCGTGGTGCCGTACGTCAACGAGGCGCTGGCGGGCCGCACGCCGTTCCTCAGGTCGGTGGCCGATCTGAGGGCGGACGGCGTGATCGTGCTGGACGAGCCGGACTGGGCGCTGGCGCTGGGCCACGTGCGCGCCGCCAGGAAAGGTTAGGCGGAGCAGGTCGGAGCGGGCGCGGTGTTGACGCCGTTCCACGTCCCGAGGAAGCCGAACGTGGTCGAGGCGCCCGGCGCGAGCGTGCCGTTCCAGCTCGCGTTCCGCACGCTCACCCCGGAGCCGCTCGCCGTCAGCACGCCGCCCCAGATCTGGGTGATCCGCTGCCCGTTGGCGAACGTCCACGCGGTGGTCCAGGCGCTGATCGCGCTCGTGCCGGTGTTCGTGACGGTGACCTCACCCTGGAAGTTCCCGCTCCACTGCCCGGCGATCCTGTACGTGGCCGCGCAGCCGCCGCCCGTGGGAGGCGGGGTGGTGGGGCCGCCGGGCGTGAGGAAGTTGACCAGCGCCGGGTACCACTTGTCGGACATCTTCTGGTCGCCCGACGCGTTCGGATGCACGCCGTCGTACGTGTCCGCGCTCGTGCTGAACCCCGTCCACTGGTCCACCACGACGACCGGCGACTGCTGCGTGCTGGTGGCGGCGGCCCAGGCGGGGATCGCGTTGTTGAAGGCGACCGCGCGCTGTCCGCAGTCGGCGCAGTTGGACGGCGCCATCGGGATGATCTTCGCGACCAGGATCCGCATCGCGGGGTTGCTCGCCCGCATCTGGCCCACCAGCGTCGTGAACGCGCTCAGGATCGTCGAGGGCGGGATGTTGCTCCACACGTCGTTCGTCCCGAAGTGCATGAGCACGACGTCCGGCCTGGTGGCCGCCAGCCAGCCGACGAGCTGGTTCTGACTGGCCACGTTCGTCGCCAGGAAGCCGCCGTGTCCCTCGTTGTCCCCGTCGTGCGCGACCGCGCAGCCCTGGGGCGGCAGCGTGCCGACGAAGTCGACGTTGGTGTAGCCGGTGCTCTGCAACCTGTTCCAGAGCAGGGCCCGCCAGCAGCCGGGGGAGCCGGTGATCGAGTCGCCCAACGGCATGATCCGGGTGGCGGCGGCCTCGGCCGGGGTGGTGGTCAGAAACAGCACGGTCGCGACGAAGGTCAGCACGGCCACGAGCAAGGCGCTCATCCTCGACTTCACGACCGGAGCGTAAGAGCGGGATCCTCCACCGGAAAGCGGACAGATCACCGCACTCCATCCGACCTGCGGTGATTCCCTGTAACTTTCACAGCACCCCGGCCACGCCGCCACCCGCCGCGAACCGCGGTCTAACCTGGGAACATGACACGCGGGAGGCTGAGCGTCTACCTTGGCGCGGCCCCCGGCGTCGGCAAGACGTACACGATGCTCGACGAGGCGCGCCGCGCCGCCGGACGCGGCCGTGACGTGGTCGCCGGCCTGGTCGAGACCCACGGCAGAGCCCGTACGCAGGCCCTGCTCGACGGGCTGGAGAGCGTTCCCCGCACGACCCTCACCCACCGCGGCGCGACCTTCACCGAGCTGGACGTCGCCGCCGTCATCGAGCGCGCGCCGAGGTCCGCGCTGATCGACGAGCTGGCGCACACCAACGCCCCCGGCTCGCGCAACGCCAAGCGCTGGCAGGACGTCGGCGAGATCCTCGACGCGGGCATCGACGTCGTCTCGACGCTCAACATCCAGCACCTCGAATCGCTCAACGACGTCGTACGCCGGATCACCGGCGTCCCCCAGCGCGAGACCGTCCCCGACGAGGTCGTGCGTGAGGCCGACCGGATCGAGCTGGTCGACATGTCGCCCGAGGCGCTGCGCCGCAGGATGGCGCACGGCAACGTGTACGCCCCGGAGAAGGTCGACGCCGCCCTCGCCAACTACTTCCGCGTCGGCAACCTCACCGCCCTGCGCGAGCTGGCCCTGCTCTGGGTGGCGGGCGAAGTCGACGAACAACTCGACCGCTACCGCGCCGACCACGGCATAGCCGACACCTGGGGGGCGCGCGAACGGGTCGTCGTCGGCCTCACCGGCGGCCCCGAGGGCGACACGCTGATCCGGCGCGCCGCCAGGATCGCCGCCGGCTCCAAGGGGGCGGACCTGCTGGCCGTCCACGTGACCAGGGCCGACGGCCTCGCGTACGGCGGTCTCGCGCACGGGGGTCTCGCACACGGCGGTCTCTCGCGCGACGGGCTCACGTTCGACGGTGACCCCGCGACGCTCGTCCGCCAGCGCGCGCTCGCCGAGAGCCTGGGCGGCACCTACCACCAGGTCGTCGGCGACGACGTGCCGCGCGCGCTGGTGGAGTTCGCCCAGGGCGCGAACGCGACGCAGCTCGTGCTCGGCGTCTCACGACGCGGCAGGTTCGCGCAGGTCATGGGGCGCGGCGTGGGTGTGACGGCGGCCGCGCTGTCCGGCTCGATCGACGTGCACCTGGTGCCGCACGAGGCGGCCGCCACCCCCCGCGGG
>NZ_JAHKRL010000309.1 GCF_019396405.1 Nonomuraea rhizosphaerae
TGGTTGCTGTTTGTTGTTTGAGATTTGCATAGTGGACGCGAGCATCTTTGTGGCCAAGTTTTTTAGGGCACACGGTGGATGCCTTGGCATCAGGAGCCGATGAAGGACGTGGGAGGCTGCGTTAAGCCTCGGGGAGTCGCCAACCAGACGTTGATCCGGGGATGTCCGAATGGGGAAACCCAGCACCAGTCATGTGGTGTTGCCTCCGCCTGAATGTATAGGGCGGTTGGTGGTAACGCGGGGAAGTGAAACATCTCAGTACCCGTAGGAAGAGAAAACAACAGTGATTCCGTGAGTAGTGGTGAGCGAAAGCGGATGAGGCTAAACCGGGCGTGTGTGATAGCCGGCAGGCGTTGCGCGTTCGGGGTCGTGGGACCCTCTGGTGGTTTCTGCCGAGACCACAAGGAGTGATAAACCTTTGAGGTAGTCGAAAGCTCTGGGAAGGGCTGCCGTAGACCGTGAGAGCCGGGTAGGCGAAATCTTGAGGGCTTCTTGAGGGGATCCCAAGTAGCACGGGGCCCGAGAAATCCTGTGTGAATCTGCCAGGACCACCTGGTAAGCCTAAATACTCCCTGATGACCGATAGTGCACGAGTACCGTGAGGGAAAGGTGAAAAGTGCCCCGGTGAGGGGTCGTGAAAGAGTACCTGAAACCGTGTGCCTACAAGCCGTAGGAGCTT
>NZ_JAHKRL010000310.1 GCF_019396405.1 Nonomuraea rhizosphaerae
GTGGCGGCGGCGCTGGAGGAGGGGCGCCTGGCCGCCGTCGAGTCGCGCGCCGAGGCGCGGCTGACCGCCGGGCAGCCCGCCGACCTGGCCGCGGAGGTCGCCGCGCATCCGCTGCGGGAGCGGCTGTGCGCGCTGGAGATGCGCGGCCTGGCCGCCGCCGGGCGGCAGGCCGACGCGCTGGCGCTGTTCGAGCGCACCCGCCGCACGCTGGCCGGCGAGCTGGGCGTCGACCCGGGGCCGGAGCTGCGCGCGGCGCACCTGACCGTCCTGTCGGGAGAGGTCCGGGTACGCCCCAAGCTGCCCAAGGGTAACGTGCGCGCCCCGCTGACCTCGTTCATCGGCCGGGTGGAGGAGCTGGAGCAGCTCACCGGCCTCCTCGGGCGGGCCAGGATGGTCACGATCGTCGGGCCGGGCGGCGCGGGCAAGACCAGGCTGGCCACCGAGGCGGCCCTGCGGATGGACGGGCGCTTCGACGGCGCCTGGGTGGTCGAGCTGGCGCCGGTCACCGACCCGGCGGCCGTGCCGGGCGCGGTGCTCGACGCGCTCGGCCTGCGCGACGACCGCCCCGGCCACCAGCGGCCGGGCGCTGCCGCGTACGAGCGCCCCGGCGCTGCCGCGTACGAGGGCCGGGCAGCTCCCGCGTACGAGCGCCCCGGCGCTGCCGCGCACGAGGGCCGGGCCGCGCCCGCGCACGACGTGCTGCGGGAGGTGGAGGAGGCGCTCGGCGAGCGCCGGGTGCTGGTCGTGCTGGACAACTGCGAGCACCTCCTCGACGCCGCCGCCCGCCTGGCCGAGCGCCTGCTCACCAGCTGCCCCGGCGTGCGCGTGCTGGCCACCGGCCGCGAGCCGCTCGGCGTGCCGGGGGAGCGGCTGGCGCCCATCCCGCCGCTGGAGCCGCCCCCGACCGGCGTGGGGCCGGAGCGAGCCGCCGGCTACCCGTCCGTACGCCTGCTGCTCGACCGCGCCACCGCCGCCCGGCCCGCGTTCGAGCTGGACGAGCGGAACGTGGCGGCTGTGGTGTCCCTGTGCCGCAGGCTCGACGGCATGCCGCTGGCCATCGAGCTGGCGGCGGCGAGGCTGCGCACGATGACACCGGACCAACTGGCCGGCCGCATCGACGACCGCTTCAGGCTGCTGACCGGCGGCAGCCGTACGGCGCTGCCCCGCCAGCAGACGCTCAGGGCGGTGGTCGAGTGGAGCTGGGACCTGCTCGACGAGCCCGAACGCGAGCTGGCCCGCAGGTTCGCGGTGTTCGCCGGAGGGGCCACGCTGGAGAGCGCCGAGGCCGTGTGCGGTGCGCCCGCCGACGTGCTGGGCGCGCTGGCCGACAAGTCGCTGGTCCAGGTCTCGCCCGAGGGCCGCTACTCGATGCTGGAGACCATCCGCGCCTACGCTCACGAACGGCTGGCGGAGGCCGGCGAGGTGGACGCCTACCGGCGACGGCATGCCGTGCACCTGCTCGGCCTGACCGAACGCGCCGTGCCCGAGCTGCGGACAGGCGCCCAGATCGAGTGGATCGAGCGGCTGCACGCCGAGCGCGACGACTGCTCGGTGGCGCTGCGCTGGGCGCTCGACCGGCGCGACGAGGAGATCGCGCTGCGGCTGTGCTCGGCCCTGAACTGGTACTGGTGGATGTGCGGCTACCGCCGCGAGAGCGCCGGCTGGGCCGAGCAGGTGCTCGACCTGGTGGGCGACACGCCGCCGGAGGGGCTCGTGCGCGCGTACACGAGCTGCATGTTCGCGCACGGGGTGAACAGGTTCGCGGCGATCGTCAGCGACCGGACGGCGATGACCACGCTGTCGCGCAGGATGGACGCCATGATCGAGGCCGCCGAGCGCGAGGGCCCGGTCCACCCGCTGCTGCTGATCAGCAGGGTCGTCATGGCCGCCGCGTGCGGCCGTGACGAGCACGCCGCCGCGCTGATCGACCGCTACGCGGCCGGTGACGACCTCTGGCTGGCCAGCTCGGCCAGGATGATCGGTGGCCCGAATCGTTCGGAGGAGGGGCTGGAGAAGGCGGTCGAGGGGTTCAGGACGCTCGGCGACCGGTGGGGGCTGAGCGAGGCGCTGCTGAACCTGGCCACCTACCGCGCCGCCCGCGGCGAGCGCGCGGACGACCTCATCGCCGAGACCGGCTCGCTCACCACCGAATGGGTGAGCACGGAGGAGACGATCTCCACGCTGACCCGGCTGGCCTCGCTGCGCGCCCAGAGCGGCGACCTCGACGGCGCCGCCGCCGACCTCGCCACGGCCAGGACGGTGATCGCCGCCGGGACGACCGGCACCGGGACGATCGGCACCGGGACGATCGGCGCCGGCGTGGAGGAGAGGATCTCGCCCCACACGATCGTCCTGCTGGGGATGGCGGAGGCGTCCCTGGCCCACCAGCGCGGGCAGGTGGAGGAGAGCCTGGCCGTCTATCGCGGCCTGTTCGCGCCGCTGGCGGAGGCGACGTCGATCCCGCAGCTCGAAGCCAGTGTCCGCACGGGGTACGGCCGGGCGCTGACGGCCGCCGGCGACCCCGTGGCCGCGCTCGGGCAGCACCTGCGGGCGCTCGACCGGCTCGGCCCCTCACCCGACCGGCCCGTCCTGTCGACCGTGCTGGCCGGGTGCGCGCTCGCCGAGCTGGCGCGGGGGGACGCCGCACGGGCGGCGGTGCTGTTCGGGGCGTCGTCCGCCGTCGTGCCGTCCGACACCTCGCCCGACACCGTCGCCGGGGCGCGGGCGGCCAGGGCGGCCCTCGGCGATCCCCGCTACGACGACCTGCACGGCAAGGGCATGGCCATGACCAGGCAGGAGGTCCGCACGATGCTCGGCGGGGCGCCGTGAGTCACCCCGTACGACATGCTCACCGGACTTTCCTCCTGTAGGCCCGCAGCGTGAGCGGCACGAACACGGCCGTCAGCGCGCCCGCCCAGCCGAAGGTGATCCACACGTCCGCGACGTCCAGCCCTCCGGCCATGCAGCCGCGCACCGCGCCCGGCCCATGCCGAGCAGGCGGCCCATGAGCACCAGGTTCTGGGTGCCGGTCAGCTTCTCGTCCACGGAGGCGTACTGGCCGGTCAGCCCGATCAGCTCGCGCACCTTGCCGGCCTGGCGGGTGACGTCGAAACCGCCCACCACGGCGCGGCCCGCGTCGGGCACGGCCAGTGCGGCCAGGATCCGTACCGCGGTCGTCTTGCCCGCGCCGTTGGGGCCGAGCACGCCCAGCACCGTCCCGGTCCTGACCCGGAGGTCGATGCCGTCCAGCGCGGTCTTGTCGCCGTACCTCTTGACGAGCCCTTCCGCTTCGATCGCATGTCTCATGACCACCAACGTGCCGAAACGACCTGGCAGCGACCTGTCAGCGCCCTGGCATGCTCTGGAACCGCCTGAAAAAGGGCCTACCGGACAGTCCGGAAAGTTGGGCCTTTTCCCGACATGGCAACGTCCTCACCCTCGGTTCAGGCGCGTGTACACCACTAGCCCACGCGCCCTGGGAGGACGAGGTGCTACGCCGTTTAGTCATCCTGCTGGCCGCGCTCGGCCTGGTCTGCCTGACCGGCATGACCGGCGCCGGCGCCGCCGCCGAACCGCCGCCCAACCGGCAGTACCGTGTCGAGGGGCCGGCGAACGCCCAGCAACGCAGCGCGGTGGCCGCCACCGGCGCCGCCATCGACGAGGTGAACAAGGACTCCGTCATGATCACCGCCACGGCGGCCGAGGTCGCCGCGATCAGGAGCCTCGGTTACCGGGTCGCGGAGGTGCCGCGCCCGACACCCCCGTCCGTCGACGCGTTTGACTTCCCGCCGGCGGACTCCGCGTACCACAACTACGCCGAGATGAACGCCGAGATCAACGCCCTGGTCGCGGCCCATCCGGCCATCATGAGCCAGAGCAACTACGGCACCTCGTACGAGGGCAGGAACCTGCGCCTGATCAAGATCAGCGACAACGTGGGCACCGACGAGAACGAGGTCGAGGTGCTGTTCACGGCCCACCAGCACGCCCGTGAGCACCTGACGGTCGAGATGTCGCTCTACCTCATGCACCTGCTGACCGACAACTACGGCACAGACTCCCGGATCACCAACCTGGTGAACACGCGCGAGATCTGGATCATGCCGGACCTCAACCCGGACGGCGGCGAGTACGACATCGCCACCGGCTCCTACCGCTCGTGGCGCAAGAACCGCCAGCCGAACTCCGGCTCGTCCGCGGTCGGCACCGACATGAACCGCAACTGGGCCTACAACTGGGGCTGCTGCGGCGGCTCCTCCGGCTCCACCTCCAGCGAGACCTACCGCGGCGCGGCGGCCGAGTCGACGCCCGAGGTCAAGGCGGCGGCGAACTGGGTGCGCAGCCGCGTCATCGGCGGCGTCCAGCAGCTCAAGTCGCACATCGACTGGCACACCTACAGCGAGCTGGTCCTGTGGCCCTACGGCTACACGTTCAACGACACCGCGCCCGGCCTGACCCAGGACGACCGCGACGCGCACGCCACCCTCGGCCAGAACATGGCCTCGACCAACAACTACACGCCCCAGCAGGGCAGCGACCTCTACATCACCGACGGGACCATCGACGACTGGCTGTGGGGCGTCTACAAGATCTTCAGCTTCACGTTCGAGATGTACCCGACCGGCTCCAGCCCCGGCTTCTACCCGCCGGACGAGCAGATCGTCCCGCAGACCACCCGCAACAGGGAGGCGGTGCTGCGCTTCCTGGAGTACTCGGACTGCGTCTACCGGATCATCGGCAAGGAGGCTCAGTACTGCGGCACCGGCACCCCGCCCGTGACCGTCTACTCCGACACGTTCGAGAGCGCCACCGGCTGGACCGTCAACCCGTCCGCCACGGACACGGCCACCACCGGCGCGTGGGAGCGCGGTGACCCCGAGGCGACCACCTCCTCCGGCGCCAAGCAGCTCGGCACCACGGTCAGCGGCACGAACGACCTGGTCACCGGCCGCCTGGCGGGAACCTCCGCGGGTGACTTCGACCTCGACGGCGGCGTCACCTCGATCCAGTCGCCGCCGATCACGCTCCCCTCGACGGGCGCCCTGAACCTGTCGTTCTCCTGGTACCTGGCGCACGGCTCGAACGCCTCCAGCGCCGACTACCTCCGCGTCCGGGTGGTGGGCAACACCACCACGACCGTTTTCAACCAGGCGGGCGCGGCCAGCAACCGCAACGGCGCCTGGGCCACGGCCACGGCCGGCCTGAACGCCTTCGCCGGGCAGACCGTCCGCATCCTCATCGACGCGGCGGACGCCTCCGGCGCCTCGCTGGTGGAGGCGGGCGTGGACGACGTACGCATCACCCAGCAGCCGTAACTTCCTCTACGCTCCGCCGCACGACCGTTGTGCGGCGGAGCGTCGCCGGCCCAGTGCGATAAAGCGTCTCCGCGTGCCGCAGCCTCTCCGCGCGCCGCGCTTCCACGCGGGCCGGGCGCTCCGCTCGCTCATCTCGCGATCTTCCTCTACGGCACGCATGGGCCGGCCCCAGTCGCCGCACAGGGCTGAGGGCCTCCAGGGAGACGGCCGCTGAGCCCGCACAGGGCCGGCCGCCGTTACGAGACAGGGTCATCTTTGGGTCTTGTAAGACCGTCGTGTCAAGGCTACGATCGCGGCAACTCTTAGGAAACTTTCCTAAAAGAAATCATGAATCAGGGAGTCATGTCCCGATCACCGCCGTTCCGGCCCGCCCTGAGCTGGTGATTCACGCGCAGTCCGCACGCCCGTTCCGCGCCCCGCCGCCTGAGCAGCCAAATAGCCCGCGCTCGGCGGCCCGCGAACGCCGTGCCAAGATCACTCCCTTCCTGACTCCCTCGGCAAAGCTCCCGCTGCCACCCCCCAGGTGCCCGCTCCACCTCGCGGGCCGTGCCGTACGGCTTGCGCTCTCACCCCCCGGTGCAAGCCGTACGGCACGCATCTCGACATGACCCCACAAGCCGCACCACCAGGGAATGCCATGAAATTTCGCCGCATGTTCCTCGCATTACTCGCCGCCCTGGCCATGACGGTGGCCGGGCTGGCCACCGTCGCACCCTCCGCGTACGGCTCCGTGGCCTTCGCCTACCCCGCATGGCAGGCGTGGACGGCCTACTCCGTCGGCACTCGCGTCACGTACAACGGCGTCGACTACGAGTGCATCCAGGCCCACACCTCCCAGCCCGACTGGACGCCGTCCGCGGTGCCCGCGCTGTGGAAGACCGTGACCGGGGGCGGCGGCGACACCGCCGCGCCGTCCGTGCCGGGCAACCTGCGCTCGACCGGCGTCACCTCCAGCAGCGTCTCCCTGGCCTGGAACGCCTCCACCGACAACGTCGGCGTCACCGGCTACGACGTGTACCGCGGCTCGACACTGGTGACCACGGCCACCGGCACCACGTACACCAACACCGGCCTGGCCGCCTCCACCAGCTACACGTTCACGGTGCGCGCCCGCGACGCCGCCGGGAACGTCTCGGCCGCCGGTAACGCCGTCACCGTCACCACCTCGGCCGGCAACGGCGCGCCCGGCACGCCCGGGAACCCGAACATCACCGGCGCCACGAACAGCTCGCTCTCCCTGTCCTGGGGCGCGTCGTCGGGCACGGTCACCGGCTACCGCGTGTACGAGGGCAGCACCGTCAGGGCCACCGTGACCGGCACCTCGGCCACCATCGGCTCCCTGGGCACCTGCACCTCGCACACGTACACCGTCAGGGCCTACAACTCCGTCGGCGAGTCGGGCTCCAGCGGCCAGGTCACCGGCACCACGACCGGCTGCGGCGGCGGCGCCAAGATGCCCGGCGCCCCGTACCTCTACATGGGCTGGGGCAACCCGCCCTCGCCCGCCGCGGTGATGAGCGCGACCGGCGTCAGGTCGTTCACGATGGCGTTCATCCTGTCCAGCGGCGGCTGCAACCCGGCATGGGACGGCCAGCGACCGCTGACCGGCGGCGCCGACGCGCAGGCCATCTCCGCCATCAAGGCGGCCGGCGGCAGCGTCCAGATCTCCTTCGGCGGCTGGCAGGGCAACAAGCTCGGCCCGAACTGCTCCACGCCCGCGGCCTTCGCCGGCGCGGTCCAGAGCGTCATCAACGCCGTCGGGCCCGCGGTGGTCGACTTCGACATCGAGAACACCGACGAGTTCGAGAGCGAGGTCGTCCAGGACCGCATCCTGAACGGGCTCAAGATCGTCAAGCAGAACAACCCCAACGTCAAGGTCGTCGTCACCTTCGGCACCTCGACCACCGGGCCCAGCTACTGGGGCACCCGGCTGATCAACCGCTCGCGGGAGCTCGCGGTCCCGATCGACAACTACACGATCATGCCGTTCGACTTCGGCGGCGGCGCCAACATGTACCAGAGCACCGTGAACGCCTCCGAGGGACTCAAGAACGCCCTCAAGTCGGCGTTCGGCTGGTCGGACGCCCAGGCGTACGCACACATGGGCATCTCCGGCATGAACGGTCTGTCCGACCAGCAGGAGCTCACCACCACCGCCACCTGGACCCAGATCCGCGACTGGGCCAACTCCCACGGGCTGACCAGGCTCGCGTACTGGTCGGTCAACCGCGACCGGGGATGCGCCGGTGGCGGCGTGCAGTCCAACTGCAGTGGCATCGCGCAGTCGGACTGGGACTTCACCCGGATCACGGCCGGCTTCTGACCCACCGGCCGGTCGAGGCCACACGTGGGCCGAAGCAGGACCACCCGTAGAGCCGGACAAGGCCCGACGTAGGCCCCGCGCCACCCGCCCGGCCGCATCGACGACATTTCGCCGGTGCGGCCGGGCCCTGGTCACGTGCGGGGCCGGCTCTCACCCCCCGAGTGCGGGGCCGGCCCTCACCCCCAGAGTGCGGGGCCGGCCCTTATCCCCAGACCCGTGCGCCGGGCGGCGGCCCGGCGCCCGCCCGCCACTCCC
>NZ_JAHKRL010000311.1 GCF_019396405.1 Nonomuraea rhizosphaerae
GGCCGCACCGTCGGCGCCGGCCGGGTCGTAAAGATCATCAAGTAGCACGATCGTCGGGGCGGCGGTCGGCCCCGGACACCGGGACCGGCCGCCGCACCACGTAAAGGCTCCAGGAAGAACCGTGATCTCGCAGTTTCTTCGGACGTGACCGAAGTAACTGCCGGATCACGGAAGAAATGACAGATCAACAACGTCTGTCACCTGGGGTCAAGCACCACCACCAGCGGCAACAGGCCGCACGATACTTTTTCAGACGACAGCGAAGGACACCGAGGCCACTATGGCGGGACAGAAGATCCGCATCCGGCTTAAGGCCTATGACCACGAGGTCATCGACAGCTCGGCCAAGAAGATCGTCGAGACGGTGACGCGGACTGGCGCGAAGGTCGCGGGCCCGGTGCCGCTGCCGACCGAGAAGAACGTGTACTGCGTCATCCGCTCGCCGCACAAGTACAAGGACAGCCGCGAGCACTTCGAGATGCGCACGCACAAGCGGCTGATTGACATCATCGACCCGACGCCCAAGACCGTCGACTCGCTCATGCGGCTCGACCTCCCCGCGGGCGTCGACATTTCGATCAAGCTCTGAGGGAACGCACTGACATGGCTAAGACGATCAAGGGCGTCCTGGGCAAGAAGCTCGGCATGACCCAGGTCTTCGACGCGGACAACCGGATGGTTCCGGTGACCGTGGTCGAGGCCGGTCCGTGCGTGGTGACCCGGGTCCGTACCGCTGAGAAGGACGGCTACTCCGCCGTCCAGCTCGGCTTCGGGCAGGTCGACCCCCGGAAGGTCAACAAGCCGCTCGGCGACTACCTGCGCAAGCACGACATCACCCCGCGCCGTTACTTCGCGGAGATCCGCACCGACGACGCGAGCGACTACACCCTGGGCCAGGAGCTGCTGGCCGACACCTTCGAGGCCGGCCAGTTCGTCGACGTGACGGGCAAGAGCAAGGGCAAGGGCTTCGCCGGTGTCATGAAGCGGCACGGCTTCGGTGGTCTGGGCGCGTCGCACGGTACGCAGCGCAAGCACCGCTCGCCGGGTTCCATCGGTGGCTGCGCCACCCCGGGCCGCGTTTTCAAGGGTCTGCGCATGGCTGGTCGGATGGGCAACGTCCGCACCACCGTGCAGAGCCTCAAGGTTCACTCCGTCGACGTCGAGAACGGTCTCATCCTGATCAAGGGTGCGATCCCCGGCGCCAACGGCAGCCTGGTCCTCGTCCGCACCGCTGCAAAGAAGGGGGTCGCCAAGTGACCAGCATTGACGTCCTCGACGCCAGCGGCGGCAAGGCCGGCACCGTCGACCTGCCCGAAGACATCTTCGGCGCCAAGGTCAACATTCCACTGATCCACCAGGTGGTCGTGGCCCAGCTCGCCGCTCGCCGGCAGGGCACCCACAAGGCCAAGACCCGTGGTGAGGTCAGGGGCGGCGGCAAGAAGCCGTACCGCCAGAAGGGCACCGGCCGCGCCCGTCAGGGCTCGACCCGCGCGCCGCAGTTCACCGGCGGTGGCGTCGTCCACGGCCCGGTCCCGCGCGACTACTCGCAGCGGACGCCCAAGAAGATGAAGGCCGCCGCGCTGCGCGGCGCCCTCTCCGACAGGGCCTCCGGCGGGCGCGTGCACGTGGTGAGCGGCCTGGTCGACGGCGAGACGCCGAAGACCAAGGCGGCCCTGGAGGCCCTGCGCAAGATCACCGAGTCGCGGACCGTCCTCGTCGTGGTAGACGAGGCCGACGAGCTGACCTGGCTGAGCCTGCGCAACGCCCCCGAGGTCCACCTGCTGGACTCCGGGCAGCTCAACACGTACGACGTGCTCGTCCACGACGACGTCGTCTTCACCCAGGAGGCGTACGACCAGGTCGTCGCCCGCCTCAGTGACAGCGGGAAGGAAGAGGCCTGATGGAGAAGATCGCCGACCCGCGCGACATCATCATCAAGCCGGTCGTCTCCGAGAAGAGCTACGGCCTGATCGATGAGAACAACAAGTACACGTTCCTGGTGAGAAAGACCGCGAACAAGACCCAGGTCAAGATCGCCGTCGAGCAGATCTTCGGGGTCAAGGTCACCAGCGTGAACACCATCAACCGGCAGGGCAAGCGCAAGCGCACCCGCACCGGTTTCGGCAAGCGTCCCGACACCAAGCGCGCGATCGTGAGCCTGGTCGAGGGCGATCGGATCGACATCTTCGGTCAGATCGGCTAGCAGCCATAGAAGTGAGGCGGGCCGCATGGCCTGCCAGGGGTCGAGACCGTCGCACATCCGTGCGGCGGGCTCACCCATGTAACCGACGAAGGATGAACGAAAAAGATGGGCATCCGTAAGTACAAGCCGACGACCCCGGGTCGCCGCGGCTCGAGTGTCTCGGACTTCTCCGAGATCACCCGCAGCACGCCCGAGAAGTCGCTGCTTGCACCCCTTCACAGCAAGGGCGGCCGCAACGTACACGGCCGGGTCACCGCTCGCCACCAGGGCGGCGGTCACAAGCGCGCCTACCGGATCATCGACTTCCGGAGGCACGACAAGGACGGCATTCCGGCGAAGGTCGCTCACATCGAGTACGACCCCAACCGCACCGCCAATATCGCTCTGCTCCACTACGCCGACGGCGAGAAGCGCTACATCATCGCGCCGACCGGCCTCAAGCAGGGCGACCGCATCGAGAACGGCCCCGGGGCCGACATCAAGCCGGGCAACTGCCTGCCGCTGCGCAACATCCCGACGGGTACCTTCATCCACGCGGTGGAGCTCCGTCCGGGCGGCGGCGCCAAGCTCGGCCGCTCCGCGGGCGCCCAGATCCAGCTGCTCGCCAAGGAGGGCCAGTACGCCACGCTGCGTATGCCGTCCGGCGAGATGCGCATGGTGGACGTGCGCTGCCGGGCCTCGGTGGGCCAGGTCGGCAACGCAGAGCAGGCCAACATCAACTGGGGCAAGGCCGGCCGTATGAGGTGGAAGGGCAAGCGCCCGACCGTCCGCGGTGTGGCCATGAACCCCGTCGACCACCCGCACGGTGGTGGCGAGGGCAAGACCTCCGGTGGCCGCCACCCGGTGAACCCCAAGGGCAAGCCCGAGGGCCGCACCCGTCAGGCCAACAAGCCAAGCGACCGGCTGATCATCCGTCGTCGGAGCAAGAGGAAGAAGCGGTAGGAGCAGCCGAAATGCCACGTAGCCTTAAGAAGGGTCCCTTCGTGGACGACCACCTCGCCAAGAAGGTGGACGCCCAGAACGAGAAGGGCACCAAGAACGTCATCAAGACGTGGTCGCGGCGCTCCATGATCGTTCCCGACATGCTCGGGCACACGATCGCCGTGCACGACGGCCGCAAGCACGTCCCGGTGTTCGTCACCGAGTCGATGATCGGTCACAAGCTCGGAGAGTTCGCCCCCACGCGGACGTTCCGCAGCCACGTCAAGGACGACCGGCGCAGCCGGCGATAGACGCCTTCAGAAGCATTTAGAGGAGTAAGCGATGGAAGCCAGGGCTCAGGCGCGGTTCGTCCGTGTCACGCCCCTCAAGGCCCGCCGTGTGGTGGACCTTATTCGCGGGCTGCCCGCTTCGGAGGCGCAGGCCGTGCTGCAGTTCGCTCCCCAGTCGGCGAGCGAGCCGGTTTACAAGGTGCTCAGCAGCGCCATGGCGAACGCTGAGCACAACTTCGATCTCGACCCCGCCACGCTCGTCGTGAGCCGCGCGTGGGTCGACGAGGGCCCGACGCTGAAGCGGTTCCGTCCGCGTGCACAGGGTCGCGCCTATCGGATCAACAAGCGGACGAGCCACATCACCGTGATCGTGGAGTCCCGCGAGCCGAAGGGAAGGACCCGATAGTGGGCCAGAAGGTTAACCCGCACGGGTTCCGCCTCGGCATCACGACCGACTTCAAGAGCCGGTGGTACGCCGACAAGCTGTACAAGTCGTACGTCGCCGAGGACGTGGCGATCCGTCGCATGCTGCAGAAGGGCATGGAGCGGGCCGGCATCTCCAAGGTCGAGATCGAGCGCACCACGGACCGCGTGCAGGTGGACATCCACACCGCGCGTCCGGGCATCGTGATCGGCCGTCGTGGCGCCGAGGCGGACCGCATCCGTGGCGACCTGGAGAAGCTGACCAAGAAGCAGGTCCAGCTCAACATCCTCGAGGTCAAGAACCCGGAGATCGACGCGCAGCTCGTCGCGCAGGGCGTGGCCGAGCAGCTGTCCAGCCGGGTCTCGTTCCGTCGTGCCATGCGCAAGGCGATGCAGTCGGCCATGAAGTCCGGCGCCAAGGGCATCCGTGTCCAGTGCTCCGGTCGTCTGGGCGGCGCCGAGATGTCGCGGTCGGAGTTCTACCGCGAGGGCCGCGTGCCGCTGCACACGCTTCGCGCGGACATCGACTACGGCTTCTACGAGGCCCGCACCACCTTCGGCCGCATCGGCGTGAAGGTGTGGATCTACAAGGGCGAGGCGCCCACCAGCCGCGCCGAGCGTGAGGCGGCCGCGGCCGGTGCTCGCGCCGGTCAGCGTCGCGAGCGCGACGACCGTCGCGGTGGTGGCGGCGGCGACCG
>NZ_JAHKRL010000312.1 GCF_019396405.1 Nonomuraea rhizosphaerae
GCCGCCCTGGTTGTCAGGATTTGGCGGCGGGCTTCTTGGCGGGCGCCTTCTTGGCCGGAGCCTTCCGCGTGGTCGTCTTCTTCGGCGCGGGAGCCCGCTCACGCCGCTCGGCCAGCAGTTCCGCCGCCCGCTCGATCGTGATCTCCTCCACCGTGTCACCCTTGCGCAGCGACGCGTTGGTCTCGCCGTCCGTCACGTACGGCCCGAAACGCCCCTCCTTGACCACAACGGGCTTCTTGGAGACGGGGTCGTCGCCCAGCTCCCGCAGCGGCGGCGCGGCCGCGGCCCGGCCCCTGCCCCGCTGCTTGGGCTGCGCGAACAGCTCCTTGGCCTGCTCGATCGTGACCGTGAACAGGTCGTCCTCGGAGGCCAGCGAACGCGAGTCGGTCCCCTTCTTCAGGTACGGGCCGAACTTCCCGTTATGGGCGACGACCTCCTCGCCCTCCAACTCGCCGACGACCCGCGGGATCGACAGCAGCCGGAGCGCGTCCTCGAGCGTCACGGTGTCCAGCGACATCGTCTTGAACAGTGAGCTGGTCCGCGGCTTCGGCGCGTCGGCCTTGCGGGTGCGCCGCTTCGGCGTCTCCTCCGCCGGCGGCTCCGGCAGGATCTCCGTGATGTACGGCCCGAAACGCCCGTCCTTGGCCACGATCCGGTTCCCGGTCACCGGGTCACTGCCCAGCTCGCGGTCCCCGGTCGGCCGCGAGAACAGCTCCTCGGCCTTCTCCGCGGTCAGCTCGTCGGGCGTCATGTCCTCGGGCACGTTCACCCGGGCGCCGTCCCTGTCCAGGTACGGGCCGTAACGCCCGACCCTGATAACGATGTCGGTACCCCTGATCGGGAAGGAGCTGATCTCCTTGGCGTCGATGTCGCCGAGGTCGGTGACCATCTCCTTCAGGCCCTCGTCGCCCTCCTCGCCGTAGTAGAAGCGCTGCAGCTCGGGCACGCGCTCCGCCCGGTCGTTGGCGATGTCGTCGAGCACCTTCTCCATCTCGGCGGTGAAGTCGTAGTCGACCAGGTTGCCGAAATGCTGCTCCAGCAGGTTGACCACGGCGAACGCCAGGAACGACGGCACCAGCGCCGTCCCCTTCTTGAAGACGTACCCGCGGTCGAGGATCGTGCCGATGATCGACGCGTACGTCGAAGGCCGCCCGATCTCCCGATCCTCCAGCTCCTTGACCAGCGAGGCCTCGGTGTAGCGGGCCGGAGGCTTGGTCGAGTGGCCGGCCACGTCGAGCCGCGTGACGCTCAGCGCGTCGCCCTCGGCCAGCGTCGGCAGCCGCTTCTCGGAGTCGTCGCGGTCGGTCGACGGGTCGTCGGCGCCCTCGACGTACGCCTTGAGGAAGCCGTAGAAGGTGATCGTCCGCCCCGAGGCGCTGAACTCGACGTCCTCGCCCGTGGCCGACCGGCCGCCCACCTTGACCGTGATCGACTCGCCGACCGCGTCCTTCATCTGCGAGGAGACGGTCCGCTGCCAGATCAGCTCGTACAGGCGGAACTGGTCACCGTTCAGCCCGGTCTCGCCGGGAGTGCGGAACTCCTCCCCGGAAGGCCGGATCGCCTCGTGCGCCTCCTGCGCGCTCTTGACCTTGCTGGAGTAAACGCGTGGTTTGTCGGGAACATACGCAGAGCCGTACAGCTTGATCGCCTGTGAGCGGGCGGCCGCCACCGCCGTCTCCGACAGCGTGATGCTGTCGGTACGCATGTAGGTGATGAAGCCGTTCTCGTAGAGCCGCTGCGCCACCTGCATCGTGTACTTGGCGGAGAAGCCCAGTTTCCGGCTGGCCTCCTGCTGCAAAGTGGTCGTCCGGAAAGGGGCGTAGGGCTTGCGGGTGTACGGCTTGCGCTCCACGGACTTGACCGCGAACGACGAGCTCTGGAGCCGGCCGGCCAGCTCACCGGCGGCGGCCTCGGACAGGTGGAGCACGTCGTTGGTCTTGAGCAGGCCGGTGCTGGCGAAGTCGCGCCCCTGGGCGACCCGCTTGCCGTCGACCGAGGTCAGCGTCGCGGTGAAGTCGCGCGGACGCTCCTCGGCCTTGCCCGTGTCGAACAGCGCCTGCAGGTCCCAGTAATGGGCGGACGTGAACGCCATGCGCTCGCGCTCGCGCTCCACGACCAGCCTGGTCGCCACCGACTGCACCCGGCCGGCCGACAGGCGCGGCTTGACCTTCTTCCACAGGACGGGGCTGACCTCGTAGCCGTAGAGGCGGTCGAGGATGCGCCGGGTCTCCTGGGCGTCGACGAGGCGCAGGTTGAGGTCACGCGGGTTGGCGACCGCGTCCCGGATGGCCTGCGGGGTGATCTCGTGGAAGACCATGCGGTGCACTGGCACCTTGGGCTTGAGCACCTCGCGCAGGTGCCACGCGATGGCCTCGCCCTCGCGGTCCTCGTCAGTGGCCAGGTAGAGTTCGTCGGCATCCTTCAGCAGCTGCTTCAGCTTGCTGACCTGCGACCTCTTGTCATGATTGACAACGTACAGCGGCTCGAACTCGTGCTCGACGTTCACGCCGAGGCGTGCCCACGGCTCCCCCTTGTACTTCTCGGGGATGTCATCGGCCCGCTCCGGCAGGTCCCGGATGTGGCCGATGCTGGACTCGACCATGTAGCCGGCACCGAGGTACCCGGAGATCGTCTTGGCCTTGGCCGGCGACTCGACGATCACCAGCCGCCGGGTTCCTCCGGTGCTGCCGTTGTTGGCTGGCACGCTGCTTCCTACCTCACTGTTCGCTTGCAATTCCCCCTGCCGGGAGCCGGCACAGATCTGAAAGGTAACCCGACTCGCGGAAATTTCCTTCCCCCGGACTACCCACTAGCTTCCGGCCCCACCCCACAAGCACGCAGAATAAGGCCCACTGAGCGGCATCGCGCCCTGACTCACCCTGGAGACTAATCGTTGTGCTCGACTACTCCTACATGGATATCTTCATTCCGCGCGACCTCTCCCGCGAAGCAGCACGTCAACTGCTGACCGAACACGCGGAGTACGGTCAGTGGGAGCTCTCGCGAGTGCGCCTGCATCCCGACGGAAGC
Organism: Nonomuraea rhizosphaerae; assembly: GCF_019396405.1. GTDB lineage: Bacteria > Actinomycetota > Actinomycetes > Streptosporangiales > Streptosporangiaceae > Nonomuraea > Nonomuraea rhizosphaerae. The sequence continues at coordinate 3,031 of NZ_JAHKRL010000312.1, forward strand.
CGTCATGTACGGTTGCGTCGCAAGATCATGCGCGTCCGCAGCACCCTGTGAGCGAGCATGCCCCTGTGACCGAGCATGCCCTGTGAGCGGACATGGCTTTGCCCGCCCCGGGCCGCGCCCCCGGAACGGGCAAAGCGTCTTTCGCTACGCGCTCACCGGCTGTGGGCGGTAGACGTCTTGGCTACCTCCGCGGAACTACGTCCCGCGGAACGGCTTCCCGCCGAACTACTTGCCGGCGGGCTACTTCCTACGGGGCTACTTCCTGCCGAGGCGGAAGCGGCGGGTGGTGGCGAACAGCGTCGCCGAGGCCGCCGCCATCGCGCCCAGGACCAGCGCGAACAGCGAGCCGTTGTTCATCCCGGTGACCCCGGCGGGCTGAGCCGCGCTCATCAGGCCCAGGTCGCCCGTCGGCAGGCCGCCTGCCGTGGACTTCACGGCGCCGCCGACCGGGGTGGAGCCGACCAGCGAGGTGGCGGGGTCGAGGGGGCCGGCCTGGTTCTTGGCGACCGGAGGCTTGCCGTACAGCGGCTTCTTGACCGGCACGGGGGTCACGTCGGTCAGCCCCGGCACCCCGTTCACCTCCGCCACACCCGGCACGCCGGGCAGGTTGGACATGCCGGGCAGCTCCGGCAGCGCGGGCAGACCGAACGTCCGGCTCAGCTCGTCCACGAGAGGCAGCCCCTCAGTGGCGCCGCCGCGCATCTGCTGGGTGGCGCCGCTGACGCCCTGCAGGCTGCCCAAGACGGGCAGAGCCGGCAACGCGGGCAGCACACCGCTCTCCTTCTTGGGAGAGTGCTTGGACGAGGCGTGGTAGCCGTAGTGCCCGTACCCGTCGGGGACCGGCTTGCCGACCCGCGAGCCGCCGAGGCAGCCGGCGGCGGCGTCACCCAGAACGGCCACGGCGTTGCCGCAGACGTTGATCGGAGCGGAGATCGGCGCGAGGATCTGGTTGCCCGCGAGGACCCCGCCCTTGCCGGAGGTGGTGTTGCCGCCCGCGGGCGGCGTGACGGTGGCGCCGCCCTTGCAACGGGCGTTCGCCTTGCCGACCACTGCCACCGCGACACCGCAGACACTGGCCGGGACACTGACCGGCGCCAGGATCTGGTTGCCCGCCAGCACACCGCTCTTGCCGGAGGTGGTGTTACGGCCGGTGCCCTGCCTGACCTCGGCGCCGCCCTTGCACCCGGCGAACGCCTTGCCCACCACCGCGACCGCCGTGCCGCAGACGCTGATCGGCGCGCTGACCCCGCTGATGATCTGGTTGCCGCTGATGACGCCGGAACGGCCGTCGGTGTCGTTGCCGGCCGAGTGCCACGGGTGGTGCATGTAGCCGTGCGCGCCGCCGCCGTTGTGCACGGACGCGCCGCCCTTGCAGCCCGCGAACGCCGTACCGACGACCGCTACGGCGTTGCCGCAGACGTTGATCGGGGCGGAGATCGGCGCGAGGATCTGGTTGCCGCCGAGCACGGAGCCGCGGCCGGAGGTGACGTTGCCGCCGCTGGAGGGGTTGGCGACGGAGGCGCCGCCCTTGCAGCCGGCGGTGGCCGCGCCGAAGATCGCCGCCGCGTTGCCGCAGACGTTGACCGGAGCGCTGACCGGGGCGTTGATCTGGTTGCCGCCCAGCACGCTGCCGTCGCCGGAGGTGAGGTTGCCACCCTTGCCGGAGTTGCGAACCGTCGCGCCGCCCTTGCAGCCCGCGGTGGCCTTGCCCACGACCGCGGCGGACACGCCGCAGGCGTTGACCGGGGCGCTGATCGGGGCGTTGATCTGGTTGCCGCCGAGCACGCTGCCGTTGCCCGAGGTGCGGCCGGGGATGCCGTGGTTCTCGACGGACGTGCCCCCCTGGGAGGAGGCGTTGGAGTGGCCGCCGACCGCGGCGGCGGTGCCGCTGATGTCGATCGGGATGGAGACCGGCAGGTTCACCTGGTTGCCGCCGAGGACGGAGCCGTCTCCGGAGGTGTCGGCCAGCGCGGTGCCGCTGCCGAAGGACATGACGGCTGCCGCTAGCAGAGCCGCGGGGGCCGAAGCCTTAGCCCACGTACGCATGATGAATGCTCCTACTTGGTTCATGGGGGGAATACCTGACAGTTCGCGGGCAGCCGAGGGCATGCGAGGTCGCAGTACGTACGTACGCCGCGCACAGCGGAGACCTCGACAGAATTCGCGAACCAGGACGACTGATGTGTCACCCGCTGGCGGAGGGGATGAGACCGCGCTCCGCTCTTACTTAGATGTGTGGCGGGGATCAGTCAGGTGAGAAAGAGGGGTCGTCCGCCGCTGTGCGGACGACCGGAGGAAGCACGCACGCCAGGGGGGCGCGCCGAGCCTCGATACGCGGGTCGACAGAGGACCTCGCGATATCTCCCATACCCGGCCCGAAGGGGCCGTTGCCACCGCCGTTGGGCACCAGACCATTGGTGTCCAGGATGTCGCTGGCGGTGGAAGAAGGTGGCAGACCGGGGTCCGACTGGCTGTTGAGCCCGTCGACCGTCAGTCCCGCCATCGCCGCGGCATTGGCCGGGGCATGTTCGTCAACCGGGGGGAAACCGTCCGTAGCGGACCCGGCGACATCGTGAGGAGTAAGGGCTGCCCCGGTCGCCGCTCCCGTCGCCGCGGTGGAGTCCGCGACCGCCGGAGCG